>CAYTJN010000104.1:0-15113 GCA_964438125.1 uncultured Occallatibacter sp. | reverse complement strand
TATTCATGCGATTGCCCTGGATTAAGGGCACCGACCTTGTCAATGTAACAGTTGTGTGGAATTCATCGAGCTTAGGACCGGCGATGCCGTTGATCGCGAATTGGGACGATCCAAATTTGCTAGTCTCTGCGCAGACGCCTAGTTCAGCGCAGACGGGCACGGTCTCATGAACCACCCCGGTCTGCTTCTGATAGCACCTCTCGAGGCTATCAATCAAATGACACATACTCGAGTAAGAAATATTAAGGGAAGCTATTACTGGAATTGCGATAATTCGCAATGTCATGCCACCATATGATCTCCCACTTTCGACGCGATCGCGTTCAACAAGATTCCTCAAACTGCGGGCCACTTCGGCTATACCGAGGAATAGAAAGACCAGGGAAGTATTTCCGTAAGTGCACTCTGCATCTGCCGCTGTCTATTGTTGCTGCAATTCCCACGAATTGTTTTCTGTAGTTTATGGCCAATTGTTTTCTCAATCTGCACCAATATGTAACACCCTATAAATGGTTTTATTGGCCACCTTTTCTGTTAATGGGTTGTGGTATTATTGGTTCGCTTCCAATGGAGACAAATTCCCGTAGTCTGCGATTTCCGCAGTTCGTCCGGGTACTGTCACGGGCCGATGCTCACTCGTAGGAGGTGAGCAGCGGCGAGCAAGTCCACCCCCCCTTTCAGGAGCGATCCAGCCATGATTTCGATACCTCCCTCAGTCGTCAAGGCATTCTTCGCCGTTGCATCTCCTCGTGTTTCCCGCCGTCCACGAACGCAAAGAATGCTCGTTTTCCTGTTAACTTTTCTGGTTGTGCTGCTCGGGGCTGTGAGGGTTACGTCAGCACAGACGGCCCATTTCAGCGGAGCGATGTCCATGTCTCCTGTCGGCAGCGGGTTCGATTATCCCGCCGGCATGGCTACGGACGGTAATGGGAATCTTTACGTCGCCGATTTCGAGAACAACGCAGTAAAGGAGATTCTGGCGGTGAATGGCTCCATCCCTCCCACACCAACCATTATTACGCTGGGAAGTGGCTTTATCAATCCCATGGCTGTGACTGTGGATGGTAGCGGGAATGTCTACGTCGCCGACACTGGAAACCTAGCGGTGAAGGAGATTCTTGCGATTAATGGTAGCATTCCTGCCACTCCCACGATTCGTACACTGATCACCGTTGGTTCACCTGTGTATGGTATCGCGGTTGACGATAATGGTAATGTCTATTTTTCCCCGGGTGTTCCACTGCAATCGTTGGGGATGTCGAACAACACCGTCAAGCAATCGTTGGCGATATCAAGCACCGGCGGGAACAACCCGGTGGAAGAACTTCTGGCAGTCAACGGCAGCATCCCTGCGTCACCTATCGTTGTATCCTTTAACGACTTTGTCCAGGCCTCAGGCCTCGCGCTGGACAGCCATGGCGACGTCTACGTAGGCGACTCTGAAAGCAATATTTTGTATGAAATCTTGGCGATCAACGGCAAAGTATCCGCCTCTTCCGCGATCAGAACGGTAGCCAGTTTCACTCGCCCTACTGGTCCAATTGGCCTGGCAGTGGATAGCAGCGGGAATGTTTATGTTGCCGATCCAGTCGATAACTCTGTCTACGAGATCCTGGCGGTCGATGGGAGCATCCCGGCCTCGCCTACTATCGAAACAATTGGCACCAACTTCAACGGTCCGACAGGCGTGGCGGTAGATGGCCACGGAAGTATCTACGTCGCCGACAGCGGCAACAACAGGGTAGTCATGCTGTCTTCGGGGATCGGAAACTTTGGATCGGTGAACATCGGGACCACAAGCGCAGCGATTCCCATGTACTTCACCTTTGACACGGCTGGCACTCTGGGCTCAATTGCAGTACTGACGCAGGGAGCGACAGGGTTGGATTTTGCGAACGCCGGAACTGGAAGCTGCAAAGCGAATAGCACGTATGCCGCCGGTCAAACCTGCACGGTGAATGTCGCCTTCACTCCAAGACTCGCCGGAACACGTAATGGCACAACGGTTCTTTACAATACGTCAGGAATTCCGATTGCCTCAGGCAACTTGCAAGGGGTCGGCATGGGGCCGCAGATCGACTTCTTTCCCGGCACAACAACTCCGGTGGCCACCATTGGCAGTCCGCAGGGAATGACCATCGACAACAGCGGGAATGTCTATGTCGCCAGCGCCAGCGGCATATATGAAATGCAGGCACAGAACGGCAGCATCCCCGCTTCTCCGCATATCACAACGATTACGTCAACCGGTAGCGGCTACTACAGTGTGGCAGTGGACGCCAATGGCAACCTTTACACTGCCAACGGAAACTCGGTCATGCAAATCCAGGCAGTCAACGGCATCATTCCTCCTTCACCGGTTATCTTCCCGTTGTACAGCGGATTCAGCAACCTTCAGTATGTTGCGGTGGACCGCAGCGGCAACGTCTACGTCTCGGATTCGGTGAACTCCGCGGTCAAGGAAATTCTTCCCTTTAATGGGAGCAACCCTAACACCCCGACTATTGTCACACTGGCTACTGAGCCGGGCTGTGCAATTGGCCCGCTGGCAGTTGATGGAAACGGCAATGTCTTCTTCATCTGCGGCGAGTCGCTGATGGAGATCGTGGCAGTCAATGGCAGTATTCCTGTCTCGCCGGTCATCAGAACACTTGCCTCGGATGGCGCCTTCAACGGCATTGCGATTGATGCCAGCGGAAACGTCTACGAATCGAGCGCAACTAGCGGAACAGTACAAGAGCTTCTGGCGGTCAATGGCAGCGTCCCTGGGTCTCCCTATGTCTTTCCTCTTGGTGAAGGCTTCATTTGGGCCGCAGGGGTGGCTGTGGATGGCAACGGAAATGTCTATTTCACCGAGACTTCTAACAACAGTGTGGTGAAGCTGAATCCTTCCACACCACCGAGCCTGATTTTCGCACCAACACCGGTTGGCACCACCAGCAGCGGTGGCCCGCAGTTGATTGCGGTTACGAATGTGGGCAATGCCTTACTGAATTTCCCGACTCCGTCGACCGGCAACAATCCGAGCATAGGGGCCAATTTTAGCCTAAGTAGCAGTTCGAGTTGCCCATTGTTGACTCCAGGCTCCTATCAGCCGGGCATGCTGGCGCCCGGGACATCGTGCCTAATGTTCGTCAACTTTGTGCCGACGGCTACCGGCACTCTCAGCGGCACACTGGCAATAACCGACAACAATCTGAACGCCGCCGCTCCGGCTTATGCTACGCAAAGCATCGCGCTGAGCGGGACAGGACTGGCCAACTTCTACCTCATGACACCCCCTCCGGTTACTGTTATTCAAGGAGCAAGCGCTACTGATACCATCCTAGCGGGTCCTCCCGGATTCACCGGCAACGTGAATCTGGCCGCCCCCGGTCTACCCAATGGGGTAACTGCATCATTTACTCCAAACCCGACGACTGGAGCTAGCGTTCTCACGCTAACCGCGAGCAGTACGGCTGTTAGCGGGACCGTGACCATTACGGGAACGTTTGGCACACAAACTGCGAGCACCTCGTTCCTTCTAACCGTAAAACCGCCGCCGAGCTTCACGCTCATGGCGCCGACTGCTATGACAATTATTCAAGGCGCTTCCAGCACGGCTAGCGTCCAAGTGGTCCCTGGCTCTGGATTCGGCGGCAGTGTAAATCTATCGATCTCCGGTATGCCGAGCGGGGTGAGCGCATTCTTAACTCCGAACCCCACTACCGGGTCGAGTGTGCTTACATTGGCGGCGAGCAACAACTCAAATCTTGGCAGTACGTCGCTGACTATCACCGGAACGTCGGGGACCTTAACCGAAACTGCTACCCTCCAGCTCACGGTCAATCCTCTGCAGGTCACCGCGCCGTTGCCCTTGAACTTCGGGCAGGTAAACATCAACAATGCGAGTTCGGCAAGCCCCGCGGTCTTTACCTTCGTCTACGGCGGCACGTTCGGTTCAATAGCCGTGTTGACGCAGGGTGCTGCCGGATTGGACTTTACCGACGCCGGTTCGGACACTTGCGTGGCGAACACCGTATACGCCGTCGGTCAATCCTGCACAGTCAACGTAATCTTCACGCCCAAGTTTGCTGGATCCCGCTACGGAGCTGTAGTACTCTATGACAACAACGGAAATGCGATTGCCACCGGCTACCTCCAGGGCACGGGCATTGGTCCGCAGATCAACTTTTTGCCCGGCTCACAAACAACGTTGGGAAGCGGATTTAACTACGCCTCGGGGATTGCCGTCGACGGCAGCGGCAACGCCTACGTAGTTGACTTGCTCAACAATCTTGGAAACGTCCAAGAGATCTTGGCGGTAAACGGAAGCATTCCCGCCAACCCAACCGTCAAAACCTTGGTTGCTGGGCTTGGCTGCCCAAGCGGTCCTGCACTGGACGCCGCAGGCAACCTCTACTATATCGACGGTTGCTATCACACGGTGAACGAAATTCAAATGGTCAATGGCATGCCAGCGTCGCCTAGCGTTAGGACACTGACAAGTCAGTTCACGGAGCCTGAGGGAATCACGGTAGACGGCAACGGAAATGTCTACATTTTGGATGCCAGCGACAATTCGGTAAATGAAATCGTTGCTGTCAATGGCGTGATCCCGGCCTCGCCCACAATCACAACCTTGGCAAGCGGATTCGCAGAACTCGATGGGATAGGGGTGGACGGCAACGGCAGTGTCTACGTTTCAGATGATAAAAGTCGTCAAGTATTTGAGATCCATGCGGTCAAAGGCAGCATCCCGGCATCACCGCTGATAACCTCACTAGCTAGTGGATTTGTTATTCCGCGGGGAATCGCTGTGGATTATAACGGAAATGTTTATGTCGCCGAATATGCCTACGGTACAGTGGAAAAGATACTCGCTGTCAATGGAGTCATTCCAGCCTCGCCGACCATCGCGACCCTCGGTTCTGGACTTCTTTATGCGAATGGCGTGGCATTGGACGGGAGCGGAAATGTATTTGTCGCCGATTACGGCGACGGCCGCGTAGTGAGGCTGGATTACGCCGACCCGCCTAGCTTGAGCTTCGCCAGCACGGCTGTAGGTTCGGCCAGCACAGACAGCCCGCAGACTGTGACGGTGGAGAACGTCGGCAATGCCGCACTGAGCTTCCCGGTTCCAACGAATGCGAGCAATCCAAGCATCGGAGCGAACTTTACGCTCAACAGCGGCGGTTCTTCGGCTTGCCCATTGCTCATCAGCGGCTCCTCAACTGCGGGGACGCTGGCGGCGGGCGCATCCTGCCAGTTGCCTATTAACTTCACTCCGACGACTGCGGGCACTCTTAACGGCTCGTTGGCGCTAATGGACAACAATCTAAACGCAGCAGCACCGGTCTACGCCACGCAAAGCATTCTGCTGAGCGGCACGGCAACTCAGGCTACGCCGACGATCAACTGGGCAACACCAGCAGCTATCATTTACGGTACGCCGCTCAGTGCAGCGCAGTTGAATGCTACGGCGTCGATGGCCGGAACCTTCACATATTCACCGGCAGCAGCAACGGTGCTGGGGGCCGGACAGCAAACGTTGACGGTGACACTTTCACCGACCGATTCGACTGACTACACACCAGCTACGGCCAGCGTCAATCTGACGGTGAATCAAGCATCGCCAATTATCACGTGTGCGACGCCCGCACCCATTGTGTATGGGACTCCAATATCAGCGACAATGCTCGGATGTTCGGCAAACGTTGCGGGAACGTTTGCCTACACCCCGGCAATCGGAACCGTGCCAACTGCGGGCTCGAACTTGATTTCAATTGCCTTTACTCCGACCGATACGACGGACTACACAATAGCCTTGGCTAGCGTCACGCTGACGGTGACTGCGGCTGCGCCGACATTATCGTGGGCGACGCCAGCGGCAATCACTTACGGCGCGCCGCTCAGCGCAATACAGTTGAGCGCGAGCGCAAATGTCGCCGGCACCTTCACTTATTCACCGGCAGTTGGTACGGTGCTAACCGCCGGCCAGCAAACATTGACGGCGACATTCTCGCCGACTGATTCCACGGACTACGCCACGGCTTCGGCCAGCGTTGTATTGACAGTGAACAAAGCCACATCAACGATTAGCTGGGCAACACCTGCGGCGATCACGTATGGCGCACCCCTAAGTGCAACGCAACTGAACGCCAGTTCTAATGTTGCCGGCAGCTTTACCTATTCACCAACAGCCGGAAACGTCCTGACTGCCGGCCAGCAGACTCTGACTGTGACCTTCAGTCCCACCAACTCCACAGACTACACCACGGCTACTGGAAACGTCACACTGACGGTGAACAAAGCTACGCCGACGGTCACATGGGCGACGCCTACTGCGATCACTTATGGGACTACGCTGAGCGGAACACAGTTGAATGCGAAGGCGAGCGTGCCAGGCGCGCTTGTTTATAGTCCGGCGGCGGGAAGCGTGCCGGCGGTCGGCACGGACACTTTGACTGTGACCTTCACTCCCACCGACATCACCGATTACACAACTGCGACCGACAGTGTGCTGCTGAAAGTCAATCCCGCACCGAGCTTCACACTCGGCGTTTCGCCAGCCGCACTGAGCCTAGCCCAAGGTGCTTCCGGAAAATCTACCATTGCTGTAACAGGGCAGAACGGTTTCACCGGCAGCGTAACGCTCACCGCATCCGGCTTGCCCAGCGGCGTGACGGCATCGTATGCCACCAACCCAACCACCGGAAGCAGCGTACTCACGCTGACAGCAAGCGGCTCAGCCACGGTCGGCTCCGCCACGATCACCGTCAAAGGAACCTCCGGCAGCCTCACAGCGAGCACAACCATTGCCTTGACGATAAGCTGCACACCGACCACAATCACTCCGTACATTTCTATCAATGGAGGTTCAACCTGGATGGAGGAATCCAGCGCGACCGTGAACTCCCCGTCAACGGTTGTGGACCTCGGCCCGCAGCCCCTCAGCGGTGGATCATGGAACTGGGCCGGTCCCAACAAGTACGCGTCAACCTCGCGTCAGATCAACGGCATTCCGTTAACCGTTGGCACGGACTCGTACGTGGCCACATACACCAACGCCAGTGGATGTAAGAGCACAGGGACATTTACGATCACCGTGAAGTAGGCAGCCCGATCGGGCTAAAGTCCAATCGATGAGCCAATCGAGCCGGCCTCCGTGAGGGCCGGCTCGATCTTTCAAGGCGGCGAGCTATTAATCTAGTTAAGTCTGTGGCTGGTTGTAACTCGTCCACTATGAATCTTACGAAAAAATAGAAACCAAGCCTAATTAAACAAATCCTTCATCTTCTCGATCAGGGTGGATGAGGAGGGCTTATTGTCAATGGCGAGCGATTCGGCCAACTGCGTCACCAGTTCTCGCTGGGGGCGGCTTAATTTGCGGGGAATCTCGACCACGACTTTTACGATGAGGTCGCCGTTGCCCTTGCCGTTGAGAATAGGGACGCCACGCCCACGAACGCGGATTTCGCGACCGCTTTGCGTGCCCTCTGGAATCTTGAGGTTGACCGGCCCGTCGATGCCCTGAATCTCGATCTCAGCGCCGAGGGCGGCCTGGGGAAAGCTGATGGGGACGACGCAGCGAAGGTGATGTCCTTCGCGCTCGAACAACTCGTGCCGCCGAATGGAAAGCACAACGTAAAGATCGCCCTTGGGACCACCGGAGCGCCCAGCATCGCCTTCGCCAGCGTAGCGGATGCGGATACCGCCCTCGACACCGGGAGGCACTTTGACGTTGAGCTTGAGTTCTTTGGGGGCGCGAGCGTCGCCGCGGCAGGTGGGACATGGGTCGCCGATGATCTGGCCGGCGCCGCCGCATGCTGGGCAGGTGCGTGCCACAGCGAAGAAACCCTGCTGGTAGCGGACCTGCCCCCGGCCCTGGCATTGGCCACAAACAGTGGGCCCTCGGCCCGACGTGCTTCCGCGGCCCTGACAAGTGCCGCATACTTCGAGACGCCGAAGCTTCACCTCAGTTTCAACGCCGAAGATGGCGGCTTCGAAGTCCAGTTCTAAATCGAAGCGCAGGTCGTCGCCGCGCTGCTGGCGGGTGGCGCGATGCGTGTTGCCGCCCATTGAAAACATCTCTCCGAAGAGATCTCCGAAAATGTCGCCGATATCGACGCCCCCGGCGAATGGCCCGCCAAAGCCTTGTCCCGCTCCGCTGATGCCGGCATGGCCAAAACGGTCGTAGGCAGCGCGCTTGTCGGTATCGCTCAGCACCTGATAGGCCTCGCTGGCCTCTTTGAAACGCTCCTCGGCCCCCCGATCGCCAGGATTGCGGTCTGGGTGGTGCTTGAGCGCGAGCTTGCGGTATGCGCTCTTCAATTCCTGGTCGCTGGCCTCGCGCGAAACGCCCAGGACTTCGTAATAATCAGCTTTGCTCACGTTTGTATTTGTACTCATTCGCTTTTCTGTTTGGGGTTGGAAACCACTCTCACAAGCGCCGGTCGAAGCAGACGATGGCGCAGATTGTAGCCGCGACGAATCTCTTCAGCGACATGTTGATCAGGCAGGTCTTCGCGTTCGACTGTGCCGAGCGCCTCATGAACTCGGGGATCGAATTCCTCACCCAGAGCCGGGATGGGCAACACGTTGAGCTGACGAAGCGCGTCTTCCATCTTCTTGACGATCAGCTCGATGCCAGAGCGCAACTGCTCGGCAGTACCCTCGGATCTGAGGGCCAGTTCGAAGTTGTCCAGCACAGGGAGAAACTGCTCGACCACGTTGGCGGTCGCATAGTCCCGATCGGAGATGCGTTCGCGATCGGCACGTTTGCGCGCGTTTTCAAATTCAGCCTGTAGACGGGCCAGCCGGTCGACTAGCTGATCGCGCTCGGCTTTGAGCTGGTCGAACTCCGTGCGACTTAATGGCTCCTCTGAGATGGCGGGTTCCGCGGGGCTAACAGATGCGGCGTCTCGCGGGTTCGCAGATGCATCATGGATCACAACGTCCTCCGATTGGAAGGACTGTGTGGGGACTTTGGGATTCTCAGGACGAATGGATTCCTCCATGCGGAGAGGCTTTTCCAACTCTCCGGACGCTATTTTCACGGGCGATTCAGGAACTGCGGCTGGCTCGGGGCGGAGCCCTTCCAGCAGCCTCAACTCCGTTTCCTGTTCTGGCATTGCTTTACGATTTCTCCTAAACAATTCTCTCACTTCATTCAATGATAGTTTGTACGAATCAAGATGGCTTCTTTGATGCGGGGAACCCGAATAAACTCAGTTCTATTTGGATTTCACAATCCCAGATCCTCGGCGGGCGAAACTTCGAGGAGGCGTTCGGAAAGGCAGGCGATGTAGCGCACAGCCTGGATCATCTCCTGGTACTGGATGCGGGTGGGGGCAATCACGGCGACGGTGCCCAGATTGGCGTTGCCTAACCTGGCTGGCGCGCCGATGAGCACCAAGTCCTGCATGGCAAGCGAGGCTGCCGCATGACCGGCAAGATCCGGACCCACTATCACGCGCACCTCCTGTTGACGGCCATCCACGTAGGCCGTCAATAGCTCGACCAGCCGTTGCTTGGCTTCCAACGCTAACAACATCTGGCGCAGCCGTTCATGGTCCCCTTCTGCTGCGATGAGATTGGCCATTCCTTCCACAAAAATTGCCGGCCCAGCGTTGCCGTCAGCCAATGCACCTTTACGGCAGAGTTCTTCGACGGAGGCAAGCATCTGATGGTAAGCGGCCCGTTCCAACTCGACGCGACGCGCAACTTCGGTGCGAATGCGCTCGATGGGCCAGCCGCGAAAGTTTTCATTCAGATATCGCGCGGCAGTTTCCAGTTCGATGTGGGTTAGTTCGCGGTCCAGGATGAGCACGCGATCTTGCACCGCTCCCGCCTGGGTAACGAGCACTGCCAGCACACGGCCTGTTGATAGCCGCGAGAAGTGAATATGTTCCAACACCTGTGCGGCAGTGGAACTGGCGAGAGCGACGCCCAGACCACTCGACAAGAGCGCCAGCACATGCGAGGTGCGCTCAAGATAATCATTGGTACTGGTGACGCCCGAGAAACTCTCCTCAATTTGCCCGCGGCGCGCCTCGCTCATGGGGGAGCCTTGCGCCATTGTGTTGAGGTTAGAGCCCTGCGTGCCGGATCTCTGGCCCATCGGCGCCTCCGGCCTAACGATCTGCTCGACGTAGTAACGGAATGCCGCCGCAGTCGGAACGCGCCCAGCGGAAGTGTGCGGCTGCTCCAGTAGACCCGACTCGCCGAGTGTCGCCATGACGTTGCGGATGGTTGCCGAACTGAGACCGTCACGGTTGGCGAAAAAGCTCGCGACCGCTTGCGACGCGACGGGTTCGCCGGAGGCAATGTACAGCTCGATGATGGCCGTAAGCACCATCCGCTCCCGCGGACTGATTCGCGTATCTGGCATCTTCCCCGCTCTCCGTCGTGGCGGCCTACTCAACTACCTCAGGGCGCGAACGCCTGGACTCGGGATAACTCCTAGATTCTTCTAGCGTTTGCGCAAGAAAATTAGTGGAAATCCCCCTCTTTAATTCTAGGCAGCATTAGATTGACTGTCAACAACGAGATGGCGGCCAGTGCATCGTCGCACATTGCCTGGCGATTGGCCGCAGCGACGTTTCCGGAAGACCGGAGTCAAAACCAAAGGTGCCCTCAACCGGCGTTTGCATCGGATAGAGTTCATTCAAAAGGGATATTGCAATGATACGGAGTATACCGACACTCCTTTTCGCGGCCTTGCTGCTGGCGCCTCTGCCGTCGCTTTCAGCTCATTGCCAGCAGGCATCCGTTCAGCCCCTGCCGGAGATTCACCAACTCGTCAAGGAGGTTTATGAGAAGCAGAAGAAGCTGGATAAGGTGCGGGAAGACTACACCTATACGTCATCGCATACGACTCAGGACATCGATACCAACGGCCAGGTCAAGAAGACCGAGATCGAAGAGTATGAGGAGTTTTTCGTCAACAGCCACCCGATTTCACGATTGGTCAAGAAAGATGGCAAGCCGCTGGCGGGCGATGAAGAACAGAAAGAAACCGAGCGCGTGACCAAATTGGTGAAAAAGGCGGAGGCGATACCTCCCGATCAACCACTCTATGGCCAGGAGATCACCCTGGTGCGCATCCTGGAGGTGATGGATGTGCGCAATCCGCGGCGCGAGAATTACCGCGGCCGGCCGACGATCGTCTTCGACTTTATTGGCCGCAAGAATGCCAAGACGCACGGAATGGCTGAGGATGTTTCGAAGAAGCTACAGGGTACGGTATGGATCGACGAGGCGGACCGCGTAGTCGCGCATCTCGACGTCAGCTTTGACGAAAACTTCCATGTCGCCGGAGGGATAGTCGCCAACGTCGAAAAGGGCTCCAATATCCACTTTGATCAGGCACCGGTTAACGGAGAGATCTGGTTTCCAACCGGCGGCGAGGGAACCTTCAATGTGCGTTTTTTTCTAGTCAAGGGATTTCGTAAGCACGGGATCGAACGAGACTACGACTTCAAGCGCTTCCACGCTGAGGCCGAGCAAGGTGCGGATGCGAAGGCCCTGGTGGAGACGAGACAATAGACCGCTTACGGAGCGGACTCGATTCCATTAAAGTGGAAGAATGTTTGTGCGCAAGCTTTCAGTGAAACGAATCGACGCGAGCGGTGCCCGGCACCTTTGCCCGATCCACTGGATCGACAACTTCGCTATGCGCAACTTCACCAATCATGCTGTCTTTGACGACACGCTCCCGGTGGCCGACGGTGTGCTCGAAGTTGGGACGCATGTTCCGCTCACGCGGCTTGAACCGGCCATGGAAGAATGGTTTCGGCGGAAGAGCTATCTGAAGCCGGACGAACGGCTTGAGGTAGAAGAAATTGGCCCTGAGAACAAGTCCGCTGAGCAGTCTTCATGTACGAGGATGTTTGAGATTTGAACGTCTCGCGCAGTGAGGCCGCCAGATAAGGGGTCGGGGTTATTTGCGACCGAGAGGAAACGACGACAGAGCCGCGCCACTTCGATGTGATTGTCCTGGGCGCGGGCGCGGCTGGGCTGATGTGCGCGGCTGTGGCTGGGCGGCGCGGGCGGCGGGTTGCGTTGTTGGAGCATAACGGGCAGCCTGGACGAAAGATCCTCATCTCAGGCGGCGGCCGGTGCAACTTTACGAATCTGCACTGCGGACCGGATAACTTCATCTCAGAGAACCCGCATTTTGCCAAATCGGCGCTGGCGCTCTTTACACCCCAAAACTTCCTGGAGTTGGTAGAAAGGTATGGAATAGCCTGGCATGAAAAGACGCTGGGTCAACTTTTCTGCGATGGTTCGGCTCGGGCGATTCTCGACATGTTGCTGGCGGAATGCGAACTTGGCGGTGTGGAGATTTTTCTGAATGCGAGCGGGATTGCGGTCGATCATAATCCCTCCACCAAGTTTCGCGTAACTTCTTCGCGAGGAGAAATCAGTTCCGTCGCGCTGGTGGTGGCGACCGGAGGTCTGTCGATACCCAAACTGGGAGCCACCGCCCTCGGATATGAGCTGGCGCGGCAGTTTGGTCTCGCGGTGGTTGAGCCCCGGCCGGCGTTGGTTCCGCTGGTGCTCGGAGGCGCGGAGGCTGACTGGACAACTTTAGCCGGAGTGGCCGCGGAGGTGGTGGCGTGGGCGGAGCCAGCCGCCGGAAACCACCGGCCTCTGAATCATCGGAGGCCCACACCGTTCCGGGAGAAGTTGCTGGTGACCCATCGCGGGCTGAGCGGGCCGGCGATCTTGCAGGCCTCTTCATATTGGCGGCCTGGGGCGACGTTGGCTTTGGATCTCGCTCCTGGTTTCTCTTCGCGACGGGGCGCATTGGACGCTTTGCTCCAGCCAGGATCGCGGCGCGATCAAGCTTCGCTACGGCAGGTGCTGCGTGCAGTTCTCCCACAGCGTCTGGCAGACCTGTTTGCCGAGGTAGGAGGCCCGACGGGCTGGTCCAACGCAGCTTTGGAGGCTTGCGAGCGCAATCTGCACCGATGGGAGTTTCATCCCGTGGGAACCGAAGGATTTGATAAAGCAGAAGTGACGGCCGGAGGAGTAGACACGGCCGGATTGCAGGCACGGACGATGGAGGCGCGGGCGGTACCGGGGCTGTTCTTTATCGGCGAGGCGGTGGATGTGACCGGACAACTGGGAGGCTTCAACTTCCAATGGGCCTGGGCGTCGGGAGTCGCTGCGGGACGGGTTGTTTAGCAATTCAGCAAGACTCGGAAAAGCTTAATGAACCGGCGGTGCACCGGCCTTGGCGGGCGGGATCAGAACAAAGTCCTTGCGGACGAGGGCGAAGCCCTGTTGAGGAAGCTCGGCTTGCAGAAGCTGATTTTCAAAGCCAGAGAAGAGGTCTGTCCGGGCCCCGGCAATTGTGGCTACCAGGTGATGAACGCTGATCGGCTTGCCGTCGAGGGTACCTTTCTCGTCGGCATAAGTAGCAATCTGGATGGGCTGAATCGAACCGGTCTTCTTGGGGATGATTGCCCAGAGATCACGGTTGTTCTTGGAGACCGCAAGAGCCAGAAGAGTGTCGAATGCGCCTGGATCGAAGTCAGGAAGGAACACGGCGCCGCTGTGCTGGGCCAGGGGAGTAGTGACGCTGTGACCGTTGGCAGAGATATTGACCAGGATCTGCGCGCTGTCCGGGGCGGCAACGATGTGCACAGCTGAACCGTTGACAGTGGCGTTCAGTTGGACGTGCTTGAGTTCGTTATTTTGCGTGAGTTGCTCAGTTTTTGAAAAGTCGTAGTTGAGGCCTTGCATCGCCACGTGGATGATGGAGGTCGAGTCGTAGCCGCCTGGTCTGGCGGCGAAAGTAACTGTCGCCGCGCCGACGGTCTTGCCGTGCTGAGATACGATGAAACTTCCCGACTGGGCAAGAGCAGCCGGTACTGAAACGCTCAGCGCAACAAAAAGTGCCGGAAGGGCTTGAAGTGCGAGGTTGCGCGCTTGTATCTGCATGTTCCTGAATGGTTAGACGTCAGACGGGATAAAGAGTTTCGCAATAGGGAATGCGGAAACAGGTGAATCGAAGAGTAGCAAACAGTCATGGCAGTTCGAGTTATTCCGCCTAAACAATGTCCGCTTCAGAAAGCCTAGTTATCAAAAAGACTTTCAATTTTTCGATTCGCGTTCCCTGTCCCCGAACTCCAGACTGCGCATTCATCCTTTGGCGATCGCAAAGCGGCGATTCACTTCGTGCCAATTAACGACGTTCCACCAGGCGGCGAGGTAGTCCGGACGGCGGTTCTGGTATTTCAGATAGTAGGCGTGCTCCCAAATGTCGTTAAAGAGGATGGGGTAGAGGCCTTGAGTTAGCGGCGACTCCTGATTGGGGGTAGTGATCACCTTGAGTTTGCCGGCGGTAAAGACAAGCCATCCCCAGCCGGAGCCGAATTGCTTAGCGGTGGTCTCGTTGAAAGTTTTCTTGAAACTTTCAAAATCGCCGAAGTCGGTACTGATCTGCGAGGCGATGGGACCATTCGCTGTTCCGCCCACGCCGTCCGAGCCCACGGGGCCCATCAAGGGCCAGAATGCAGTGTGATTAGCGTGGCCTCCACCGTTGTTTTTCACTACGGTGCGGATATCTTCGGGAACCTGAGCCAGATCGCGAATAAGATCGTCGACTGACTTGGCGGCCAGATCGGGGTGGTTGGCGAGCGCGGCGTTGAGGTTATTAACGTAAGTCTGGTGATGTTTGCCGTGGTGGACCTTCATTGTCTCAGTGTCGATGAAGGGCTCCAGAGCGGCAAAATCGTAGGGCAAGGCGGCGAGTTCATAAGCCATTGTGCAAATCTCCTCTTCGTGCAGTTGTAAGGCGTTTGGTAAGGCTCCTGCGTTGAGCCTGGGGAAATCTTTTTTGGGTGGCAGGCATCTCAATCCTGTAAGCGGCCTGGATCGAACTGTCACTCTTATGGATGCAGTTTGGTATGGGCGGGGTGCGGGAAAGTTGGGGCTTTGGAATGGAGACGTTATGATGTTAAGAATGGAGAAGATGATTACCGAAATTATGGATACTACAGCCGCTTCAATTGACCAACTCTCAATCAATACGCTGCGGCTGCTTGCCGTGGATGCCGTGCAAAAAGCCAATAGCGGCCACCCCGGCGCTCCGCTGGGCTGCGCGCCGATTACCTATCTGC
>CAYTJN010000103.1:0-15198 GCA_964438125.1 uncultured Occallatibacter sp. | reverse complement strand
GTGGCCGGTTTTGAACTGACCACAAGTGGCCGGTTTTACGGTGATCACCGAGGGTGATTCGATGAAAGCTATGCAGTTGGCCCTCCGCATCGGCGACGCATTTCATCGTGAGATACCGATTAAATTTGTCTTCGAAAGTCCAACAATTAAGGATCAGGCGCGAATTATCCGCAACGGCAATTCAGTTGGAAGAATGACATCGCTTGTGCCAATCCGTAAATACGGTAAGGGCGCCCCACTCTTCTGTGTGCATCCAATCTTCGGTTTGGCCCATTGCTACATCGAGTTGGCCAATCTTCTTGGACCCAGCCAAAGCCTTTACGGTATCCAGTCGTGCGGACTCGAGGACTCTCAAACGCCATTTAAGACGATTCCAGAGATGGCGGCGTACTATTTCGAAGCTATACGCGAGGTACAGCCTCATGGACCCTATCAACTTGCCGGATGGTCAATGGGCGCATTGGCAGCATACGAGATGGCGCAACAAATTACTGCCGCCGGTGAGTCTGTCTCGCTCCTAGCATTGATGGATGGGCGACCCCAGACAAGCAACGCGGTAAAGTTTTCCGAGAGAGATTGGAACTACGAAATTCGCAGGATTGAAAATGATAACTTGCGTGAGATGGCGGGACAGGAACAAAAAATAGAAATCGCGCCCAATCTTCAAGATGAAGATCTAAAGGCATCAATCTTCGAAGAGATGAAATCATCCGGGAAAATACCAGATGGGATATCTTTTGAGCAGTACAACAGATTCATTAGGATTACCGCGATAAATAAACTCGCGTGCGATTGTTATCAGCTTAAGCCTTATCCAGGAAAACTTATTTTGCTGCGAACGCCCGTGACCTTCGAGCAGGATAGAAGCTATGGATGGTCTGAACTGGCAATGAGGGGGGTGGAAATTTATGAGATCCCGGGCGCGCATGACACTTTCTTGTCTTCGCCCACGGTCGAGCGAATCTCCGAAATTCTAAAAGAGCACATTAACGGCTCAAAGTGCATTTGAGAAAGGCCCTGATACTGAACGATGCGGCGAACCTCCGGAGTGATCGGAGATGAGTCTCCTGCTCAGGGGATATTTAAGGAGTCGGAGCAAATATGTAATTTTCACGAGGCAGGAATATACGCATTTTTAACACAATCGCCATATTTAAGAAAGCCCATAATAGAAAGACCGATGCAAGAAGATGAGATTGAATAGCCGGGAGAGATGAGCGTGAATACCCTGATCGATTCTCTAGCAGCCCCACCTTCGGCTCCAGAAGTTGAGCAAAAAGAGATGCGGAACGACGACGCTCTACCTTTAAGAGTCCTTGCGGGAAAGCGTCCTCTTTTTCTGGTTCACGAACTTTTCGGGAATGTGGCATATGCCACCAAAATTGAACAGTTTATTGATTCTCAGATTTCCATTTATGCCTTACCCGGGGAATCGATAGTAAGTGCCCGGTTGCGAACGGTCGAAGGAATAGCATTCCGCTTGATCAAGTTGATCAAGGCAGTACAACCCGAGGGGCCATACAGCATTGCGGGGTGGTCATTTGGAGGGATCGTGGCGATCGAGATTGCAAAACAGCTTATCGGAAACGACGAAGACATTGCGTTTCTCGGATTGCTGGATACGTGTTGCTACTCTTTTTCCCGTATTGAAAAAATCGCGCGGGAGCTAGACGAACAGCGCGCTTCGGACATCCTGATGGATCTCTGCCGGACAGGAGACAGATCGTACATAGAAAGATTGTTTTCTTTTGACAACAAGTCCGGTACAAAACAGCAGGATTTCTACGAGTTATCCTTCGAGCGCGATTATCTTATCGAATTGAAACCGAAAGAAGTCCGGTATGCCGCCCTGCGGTTGCCCGCGGATCTTCATGCTTGGGCGCAGTACACTATCCAACCTTTACCCATCTCAGTCTATCTATTTTATACCTGCAAGACTGCAAGAAATATCGAGGTGTCCTCGGCGAATGATTCGAAAAGAGGATGGGAAGCATTTTTTGCAAAAGATGAGATTCACACAATTGCGGTTTCCGGTGCGCCTCAAACGTTGATGACGGCGCCTCATATCGAAATCCTCGGAAAATCGATCTCAAGTGCCCTTTATTCTGCGCGTAATGGGAAACATTGTACAGTCGAGAGCGGTCATTCGCCACTGGCGCCAATTCAGATCAGAATTGGCAAAAGGCCGCCACTCTTCTGCGTCCCAGGCGCGGGCGCAACTGTGTTTTCATTTGTTCAGTTCGCTGGAGTTTTAGGAGAGAATTGGCGCATATATGGATTGCAACCCCGCGGCATCGATGGCAAGCGAATCCCCCACACCACGGTTCCCGCCGCCGCGGAATATTATCTGCGGGCCATAAACGAGGCACAGCCGCAAGGACCTATTCACCTCCTTGGCCATTCATTCGGAGGATGGGTGGTTTTGGAGATTGCGTTGCGCATGCAGGCGATCAATCGTCCAATTGCTTCACTATCGATCATCGATAGTGAAGCGCCGGGCACGCGATGCGAGCGGGAGTACAGTCGGATTGAGGTCTTAATGGATCTTATTGAGATTTTCGAGCGAGATGCCGAGCGCTGCCTCGGAATTAACAGAATTGACATTGAGAACCTCGATGAAGGAAGGCAGCTTGAGCTTCTGCATAGGAAGTTGGTGCGGATCGGCACGATGTCTCCACGTTCAGAGGCCTTAGCACTTCGCGGACCACTTTACAGTTTCGCAGCGTGCCGTAGAGCGCAATACAGGCCGGCAGCGGCCCATTACGGCCCCGTAAACTTTGTTCGCGTCGAACAGGAAGTTTCATTGGCTGGCGATAGCCATTTCCACTTGAACGACGCGATTGAGGAATGGAAACAATGGGCTCCAAACATTATGCCTTGGCGCGGCCCCGGCAATCATATGACGATTCTAAAGCAACCTCACGTGCAATCTCTGGCTCAAAGGTAGTTGGACGTATGCCAAGAGATGAGTTCTTGAACAGTTTTTGCCGGAATAACGCAACGCCAACCTTAGCCCTAGGCCCGCATGGAATGAGAAGCTCCTTCTCTTTTGGCCGGTTTGGGCGAGACAACTTCTTGTCTCTCAAGGGTGAGGTATGAAAAGCACGATGTAGTGTAGACCCAGCCTCTTGACGGCCACGTGGGTCAGCGACATGATTTTCCCAGTACGTATCTTCGTTCCCACCGCCGCAGCGAATACGGCAAAGCTTAGGCGTACCGGTCCCTGGTGGAAACAGTGCGCACACCGCAGGGTCCGCGCCAGAAAAGGGTCTGTTATCAGGACGAGCTGAACAGTTCGGCGCACATGCGCTGGGTGAAATCGTCGAGGACCTTAACGAGTAGGGCGATGCGCAGCAACTTAAGCTTTTTCTTTCCAGCATTGCTGGTGCCTGGGGACGATTCGGAACTGGAGCGCGCCTCGGTGAAAAAGGTGCGTCTTGAGCGGTGGGGCGCGTTCGGCTGCTGCTTCCTTGGATTGCGTTTGTGGAAGCGGATTGAAATGGATCGTTTCTTCCAACTGCACTCCGACTGGGAATCGGTCGATGTGTCCTGATCACGCGTGGGGAGTAATTTCTTCCAAGCGCGAGCGCGGTCAATGTCAACGCTGAACCTGCATCTTGCCTGTCGGCGCGGTCTGGCCGCACAATCACGCAGAAGCAAAAATTATTGCGAATGCTTGCAGTTCCCTTCTGCCACTCAAGATCGTGGACACATCCGTTGCGAGTAGCGTCCTATTCGGACCTGCACTTCGAGTGTTTGCAAGCCGGCGAAGAAGCTGCCCGAGTAATCCGAAGCCGAGATTTGAATAGAGAAATCCGGCATTCGCGGGTTCCCGCAAGCCTTGCTTTGCAAGAAATGCATACAACTCCACAGTCGTGTAGTCTGCATATGGATTCTTCTTGTCTTTAGGATTCAGATTAGTCGGCAATCGAGGCAGTCCTGAATGCTGTGTCGCGAGGTCGCCCAGAGTAATCTCCGCGCCAATCGGCTTCGAGACCGTTCCCGGTGGCAATAGCACGCGCACAGGATCGCTCAGGTTCACGCTGTTTTGCTCGACGAGTTGTGCAAGAATGAGTCCAGTAAAAGTCTTCGTGATTGAACCGATCTCGAAGATTGAATCGGGCTGTGTCGCACCGTAGCTGAATATACGCCGAATGCCATGTTGCACCAAGCCAATCGTGACACCCGCCCCGGTGGATGGAGCAAGCTGTCCTGAACTGAGCGCTCGGGCAAGATCCTTCTCGAGCACTGCTTGGAGGTCGGTCACCTGTACAGGTGCCATCGCTGGGTCATCCTCAATAACCAACGAAGCAATCCCCACTTTCTGGCGACTGAAATTCAACGCCAGCGGGTGGGCCTGCGTCCAGGTACCATTGAGTGATTTCCCATCGCTGGCAATGGTACCCTTCCAGTGTCCTTTCACAGCTGGAACGTCAAACGAGAAGTCCGGCGTAGAGAATTTCACATTTTCACATTTGAGATCCATTGCATGTTGGTCCAGTGAATCAAGTGTGCAGTGCTGGTGACCGGTTGAGTCCGAGTTCACTTCAATCTGAATTCGAAGCGATACCCCACCGGCTGCTAAGGTCCCCAACCATACACCGTCGACAGGAGATGGTTTTGATGTTGGCTGAGACGTATCACGATTGACTTTCAGTTCAAATGACTGTTGTTGATTCCCTGGACCGGTGAGATGGTTACTTTCGGCGTCCACCATCCCCTTCCAAGTTCTATTTGCAGCATGAACGGCGGCCGAGAAAGACTGACCATCGAGTTGGAAGTCATTCCACGGAATGCTCTTCGCACCCCGGTTGGGACTGTCCATGATCCATGTCAATTTCCCCTGATTCGACTTGATGTGCAGATTTATGTGAAGTGATCCAAGACTTCTGGCGTAATCACCCGCAACGGATGGCCGCTGTACAAGACCAGTCGCAATACTCAAAGCTGTTACAGCACAAAGAAGCGAGAGTGTTTGGAGTTTATGAGACGACCCTTCCATAAACGAGCACCTCCAAAATCGTTGACGTTAAATCAGCTACCGTTTGGGTTCCGGAATTAATCAATTGGACTTCGCTGCCTTATCTGATCTCTCAACCTCAATCTTGGCCCGTGAGGCGTTTTTCATTACCAATCAAAGACAAAGTCGCAGAAAGACTACTGTGCTGGCTGCAGTGAGACGGCGGTTGCAACATGAGCGGTCATCGTCGCTCCTGCGTGAATCTGGATCTTCCCTCCTGATCCCGTTCCTGCGATGGCGCCGATTGACAGGCGATAAAGGTCCTCTTCGCTGCCGGTACGCAGCTTTGAGCTTCGGAGCGGAACCTGCTCCCCCCCAACCTGAAGAAAAAGAAACTGGATCGGCAGTTCGTTCGCCTTGCCATCGTTGCTCAACTTCGCGGCGCCGATTGACTGTCCAGAGGCTTTGCTTCCGGCTTTGGCGACGGTCACGCCATCTACCTTAATGTCCTCGACAAGTGCAAAGATCAATGTCTTGCCTTGTTGCGCATCCTCAGCATTCAAATCTTCAGTGAGCGCAAGCGATACAGGCGTTCCCTCGTGCAGAACGAGCTGTGCATTGCCCGCGACCTTTTTGGGAGCAGAGGTAGTGAGATGCGGATATACAAACTCCAGAAGAAGGCCGTTCGCCGAATCCAGCCCAAGCCCAAGCAGCATGTTGTTTGCGGTTACATGGGCCTGCGAACTTGACGGATAATAGAGATTTGAGATCTCCGCAGATGCGTATGTGCCCAATATATCGGAGAAGTTCGGCTGCAAATGGCCCCGATCGCTTCTCGTAATGAAAGGGAATGACAGAGCATGGAGAGCACGCGACTGAAAACTCCCCGTACCTTTGACGAAGTAACGTGGATCCTGATGCAGGAGGCTCGGCAGGATCGCGCCACCGATCATAACGCTATTGAAAGAGTCGGCGTAGTTTACTCCATACCGCTTGCTGAATCCTTGCACTCCCTGGCCGTAGGCGCGAAGATTATTGCGAACCTGCTCATAGCCTGCAACCGCTCCAGCAAACGCGAATGTGGTGGGGTCAATCGCAGTCTTCCAGGCGAGTTCGAACTTCTGTCCCGGCGATAGAGAAGCAGCATTCCACACATAGCTGACATAAAACTCTGGAAAAATGCCGTTTAGCCTCTGTTTCTCTGCTTGTTTAATCTGCTCCTCCGCCACCTCGTGCTGCGAGATGCGGACGCTGATGCTGCTGGAGGCAGTCGCAACCTGTAACACGATTGGCGGCAATTTGACCTGCTCACCTTCGTGGACCGCAACGACACTGGAAATCCAAGGCGCGAACCCCTTCGCCGTAATCGTGATCTGATAGGTCCCTGGATCGACGATGGAGAAGTTGAATTCTCCGTCGCCATCCGATTCCAGGCGGCGATTGGCAGCAGATGCGGTTGCTTTGAGCGCAATGCTGGCACCTACGATCACGGCTCCGGAGCTGTCTTTCACCGTCCCGCTAATCGTTCCAGAAGATGATTGGTCAGTTGCCGTCGTGCCGGATGTCTGCGGGTTGGGAGCATCCGGCAATTCATTGCTAGCAACCAATTCAACTGCTCGTTGCTGCGCGTATGCTGCTGTGCTATGGGCCATTGCTAAGACGGCCAACAAAAGGCCGACAAAAGTGAGACGGAAAGCGAGGATCATGATTTTCCGGTTCTCCTAAGCTTGTCCTTCCTGAGAAGAGCGCTCCAGTGTTGTGAGAATGGGTTTGAGAAACTGCAGCGAACTATCAACACCGTTAGAATGTTGCGGGAAGCGAGACGTCTTCGGCGACAAAGACCGACAGCAGTGTTCCCTGATTGATCTCGACGTTATCTCCAGTCCTCATCAACCCTCCTGGCCACTTAAGATGGTAGGGACGGCTGTATTGGACATCGCTTTCCCCCGTTCTATCACGCGATCCTCTCAGCTTGACTTTCCTATCGCCAACCATCATGCCATCAAGCCGCAGAGTGATTTGTCCCGACCGGCCCGCAAGCGCCGCTCGTTTTACATCAGTCACCTCAGCGGTGACGACGTGACTGTTCTTCGCTATCACAGCCCCGTTCACCTTGATGTCCTCGGCAAGCACAAGACTTACGTGGCCGCCGACGGCAGCAGTACCTGAGTTTAATGGCTCAACAAAGGCGAGCGATACGGGCGTGCCTTCGCGCAGAACAACCGAGGTATGGTTTTGGGCGATACTGCTGCTTGACGCGGCAGTCAATAACATAAGTGCTATGTGGCGAATTCCCATCATTTTTCTATCCTCCTTGTGTAATCTTTGAGCTTCGCGTCAAACGAAACAAGTGCTGAAAGTCCAGGCTTTGCAATATGACTTTCAGCACATGCTTTCTGAACTCCATTGATCTAAGATCGCTATGGGAGGTTGGCACGATGACGCCCAGACAGTTGTTTCGATATGCGGGCTTGATAGCTTGCGCTATGGTGACCTTGCCGGTGATCGTTGATCAGTGGTACTCAATGCCTGTGGGACTGCACGCATCTGCCTCAACTCATGCCGGATATTCTCAAACAGTTATGCAGGTGACGTTTTGTGCAACTGTACTTGCGATATGTCTTGCGTTCGGTGCAGCTTTCTGGTGGAACACGCGCGGCGCGGGAACAGACAGACTGTCTAAGGTTGCAATCGTTCTACTGTTCTTGCAGCTTGCGCTGTCTTTTGTATTTACGGAGACGATGTACATTGTTTCCGCCGAGCTTCCCTTCATGATGCCGGTCCGTCAGGCACGCAAGTGGCTTGCGGCTCAGTGTGGCGTGCTGATCGCCGTGTCGGCTGCGGCCGTATGGATGCGAGATTTTGTTCCGGCAGACTCGCTGGTTCACGCGCCGCTGGCAATCTCGGTACCTGGCACAATTCTCTACATGCTGGCTTGGACGGGGTTCGCGTTCGGCGGCGGATATCTGGCAGTCAGTGAGTCGCGCAACCATCTGAAACTGGCGCGCATCAATTCGGAATTGATGGCAACACAATCGCTTTTGTCCGATGAGACCCGTACGGCCGAGCGTCTTCGCATCTCTAGGGAGTTGCACGACGTGGTCGGCCATCATTTGGCGGGGTTGAGCATTAACCTACAACTGGCATCTCATATGGTAGAAGGTCCTGCTGCCGAACCTTTGAAAGAGGCTCATCTGGTTGCTAAGCTGCTGCTGGCTGAGGTCCGCGAGGTGGTCGGCGGATTGCGCAATCCCCGGCATGTTGACCTTCGCAGAGCACTCGAACTGCTCTCGAATGACATCGCTCGACCGCGCGTCCATCTTGAATTGCCGGAGAATTTCGATGGATTCGACCAAGTCTGCGCGCACGCTTTCTTTCGTTCTGCCCAGGAGGCAATCACGAACGCGATCAAACATTCAAGAGCCCGCAATCTGTGGATTGAGCTCAAGCGATCCGAATCTGGATGGGAATTGGTTGCCCGTGACGATGGACAAGGTGCGGCCAGAATAGTCCCGGGCAACGGGCTGAATGGGATAGCGGAGCGGTTTGAAGAGCTTGGAGGTCGATTGAGATTTGAAAGTCAACCTGGCGAGGGATTCATGCTGCACGGCTGCATCCCATCCTCTAGTGAACTCTCATGATTCGCGTTGTGCTGGTCGAGGACGAAATGCTGGTGCGACGAGGCATTCGAGGTCTGCTCAGCCTCGGACAGGAGATTGCAGTGGTAGGGGAAGCTTCTGATGGCGAGGAGGCAATTTCCGTCATCCGCAAGCACAAGCCCGACGTTGTGCTGCTAGATGTAAGAATGCCTAAGCTGTCTGGAATTGATGTGCTGGAAGCTCTTCGAGCAAGCGGCTCGCTTCCTCCAACCATCCTATTGACTACCTTCGACGACGATGCCGCTCTTCTGAAAGGCATTCGTGCTGGAGCAAAGGGATTCCTGCTGAAAGATGTTTCGGTGGAGAGGCTCACCGAGGCCATTGTTCTGGTTGCGGCAGGGGAGACGATCATTCGACCGGCGGTGACAGAGCACGCCTTGAAGAGGCTGGAGGCGAACCAGACGGAATTCGAAAGCCTCGAATCACCAGACCCACTTACGAAACGCGAACTCGAAGTCCTGCGAATGATGGCAGGCGGTTATAGCAATCGGGAGATCGGTGGTGCCCTTGGCGCTTCAGAAGGAACGGTCAAAAACCATATCACCAGCATCTTATCCAAATTGGGAGTTCGCGATCGCATCAGGGCAGTACTAAAGGGCCTCGAATCCGGTCGTATTTGAATGACTCGTCTGTCAGGGGTTGCCCCTGACGATTGGTCCCTAGACGCTTGCTTTACCGACATGGCAGGCGCTCCGTTCCATCGCAGTTATATCGCGATGAGCGCGAACCGGTTGGCACGATTGGTCATCGCGCGTCCCCCTCGGCCGCGAACTGCTCGCCGCAATTCTTGCCTCCTGTGTTTTGCAGAAGCGGCATCATTACGATGCGGCAATAAGGGAAACTCCGATTCGCCTTGGTCGCTCAAGCCCACACCGCCCGCCAGTCTTATGGCGTCTCAATCGCCTCCGGAACCTGAAACGCCCCATCCCGCATCGCATGCTCCACCGCTTCGTAAAGCCGATGCGTCAGGTGCGCAGCCGGATCGGGCGTGGGACGGCCCAACAAGAAACCCTGCACCGCATCTGCCCCCAACTCCTGGATCGCCCCAAGTTGCTCTTCGTTCTCTACGCCTTCCACGATCACCTTCATCCCCAGCTGCTGTGCCAACACCACAATCGACTGCACCATCGCTCGCGACTCGGTCCGCCGCATAATCTCCTTCATAAAGCTGCGATCGATCTTCAGCGCGTTAAACGGCAGGGTCGCAATATAACTCAATGCCGAGTAGCCCGTGCCAAAATCGTCGACCGCTACGCTGATCCCCAGTTTCTGCAGACTGGTAATCTTCTGCGCCGCATCCTCGATCCCGCTCAGCGTCACCGATTCCGTCAGCTCAATCTGAAGCAGGCTGGGATCGAGCCCGGTCTTCTTCAGAATCGCCTCCACCTCGCTCACGAACGAGTCCCGGCCGAATTGCACAATCGACACATTCACGGCCACTTGAACAGGAGGATCATCTCTCGATTGCCAGCCCAGGCAATCTGTACACGCCCGCTCCATTACATACGCGCCCAACGGCAGAATCAACCCACTCTCCTCCGCGATAGGAATGAAGGTGGACGGCGGAATATTGCCCAGCGTGGCGTGGTTCCACCGGGCTAGCGCTTCGAACCGCACCAGTCCCTGCGAGCCGACTTCAAACTCCGGCTGGTAGTAGACCGCGATCTCTCCGGCGTCGATCGCATGGCGCAGTTGGTTCTCGATCGTCGTGTGTTCTCGCATCGATTCCCCAAGGTTCGACGTAAACACAACCACCCGGTTCTTGCCCGAGCGTTTCGCGGCGTACATCGCGCTGTCGGCATACTGCAGCAGTTCGCTGCCGCTGTTGGCGTCTCTGGGAAATACCGAGATCCCCATGCTGGCCCCGATCCGGACCTCCTGCCCTTCGATCTGGAACGGCGTCTGAAGCATGTGCAGCAGAATCTGCGCCATTTGTTCTGCGTTCTCCACCGTCTTTAGGCCGCTCAATGCAATCGCAAACTCGTCGCCCCCCAGCCGCGAAAGCGTATCCGCCTTTCGGACGCGAGACGACAGCCTCTCGGTCACGCTGATCAGCAGCAGATCCCCAAAATTGTGTCCGTAGCTATCGTTGACCAGCTTGAACCCATCCAGATCGATGTAGATGATCGCCACCATCGTTCCGTCCCGGCTTGAGCTCGCAATGCCCTGTGCAAGACGGTCGGAAAACAGCCGGCGGTTCGGAAGCCCGGTCAGCGCATCGGAGAGCGCCTGCTGCTGCAGTTTCGCTTCCGCTTCCGCCATCCCGTCATCGCGAATCTGCAACTCTTCAAGCATGTGGTTGAACTCCACTCCCAGCATCGCCAGTTCGTCGGCCTCTGGCAGCGATACCCGCGAAGTGAACTGCTTGTTGGTGCGCACCTCCTGCATAGCGCCCACCAGTTGCCGCACCGCGCTCTCATTCTCTTCCGCTTTGCGCAGTTGTTCGTTCTTGTGCCTGATCTGATAGAGCAGCACCGCAATTCGCCCCAGGCTGATCAGCACCACCAGCACCAGAGTCCCCACCACCGCCAGGCTGTGGCGCAGCGTCCACCAGCTTCCGCCTCGCACCACTTTCACATCCGACGCCGAAGGCAGGATCAGCCGAAACTCCACTGCATCCTTGCGCAGCAGATTGTCCGATCGCCCCTGCTCCAGCACCACCGAGCAGATCCCCGTCAGCCGCAAGATGCTGCCTTGCTCGGGCGGCGTAAACACCTCTCCCGTATCCCGCGGATAAAGCACGGCCTGGAACGTGTGCCCCGCGGAGATCACAGACAGTGTCCGCGCTCCTGCCGAACTCTCCGAACTCAGCAGCATCGCCTCGATGCTCACCAGTTGCGAATCGAATCTCCCATTGCTCATCATGTCCGCCGTCACCTGCTGCGGGCGGATTGTCGAGCTCTTGTGTTCAGCCCTCACGATTGCGTCGGTCAACGCCGGGGAGTAGCCGGTAGCGTTCGCGAAACCCGCTGCCTCCACCACGTCGCCCACTGCCAGGCCGCTTTGGGCGCTCTCAATCCGGATTCCCCCCGTGGCGTCTTGAATGTAAAAGAAGCCATTGCCCAGCGCCGTCACCGCGCCCGCAACCACCACCATGTGATCCGGTCTGGCGTGGGGCGAGAACTTCAGCAGCGTGTTGATCGGCGTCGCGGCCATCCCGAAGGGATCCGGCCTCCCCGGCTCGATCACCTCGATCCCCTTCATATCGTCGAGCGCCATTTGCAGCCCAACCAATTGCCCTCGAGAGTTGAACACCTCCCCGGCCACCCCGCGCACTCGCACCGTCGCGTCCTGCAGCCCGGACATGACGTCATCTCCCGCCGCATGGTGCATTACGCCCACGTGAATGGGACCGATCGACGTATACAAGTCAAACAGCGTCTGCAACTCCCCCTGGCGCGGGTGCACCACCCCCACCGCCTCGCTATAGAGCGAATCCAGCACTCCGAATCTTGCCTGCTGGTCCATCTGCTTCGGTACCGGCAAGGCCGCCGTCCCCAGCGATTGGAACTTCGGCGCCACGATCACCGGCGCAAAGTCTCCGGGCTTCGCCAGTCCGATTGCGGTAATCTTCTCGCCTGGATAGAGCGAAACCGGTGTGGCAGCGTATTTCACAAAGATGCCCGCCGTCGCGTCCTGCAGAAAGAACTGGCGGTAGTCGGGGGTGATCCAGGTAATGACCCCCGTCACTTTCACCGGCGGCATGGTGCGGAGAATCCCTTCACTCGTCGCTCGCAGGTCTGCAATCGTTGTCGTGCCCGCAAGCCCGCGCCACTCCGGCACTTCATCGTTCGAGATCGTCTTTGCCACCGTATGACTCAGATCGACCCGTAATCCGTCTCTTTTCGCAAACCCCACAACCTCAACCGCCGCTCCTGGAGCAAAGAATCCCGACGTCTCCAAACGGCAGCCGATCGCCGCCGACTCGTCCTCCACCAGCAACTGGTCCCGCGCCTCCTGATAGAGAACCCTTCCCCTCAGGCGCACCGCGTGCGCGCCGATATGCTCGTTTTCCGCATACAACGCGCGGATGGTTGTCATCGCTCCTGCCGCCGGAGCATCGACAGTCTTCACCAAGTCCGTTGGGTTCTCCGTCCAAATCAGTTCCGAGGTAGGGATTCCATTCTTATCCAGCAGAATCTCGAGCGCGCCTGTCACGCGCACCGTGACATCCACCCAGGACGCAAAATCCCCTGGAACACCGGGCACAACGGCTTCCACTTCACTGCCTTCGTCGCCAACCTCCACGGCAACCTTGCCGTCGCCCCTCGCCGAAACCCCGTGAACCACCCCTTCTGCCTTCACTCGGATGCCGTTCTTCGCCACATCCGAGAGCGTCGAAATCGCTCCTGCCACCGGTACGGGCATCGGCAATTTCCTCCGTGCTCGCTCTACCTTGAAGTCTCTGAGGCCCATGCTGGCCGCCCCGGCTACAGCATCGTAGGCATGGGTCTTCCGCATCCTCACCAACACGGTTTCGCCGAATTTGACCCCCGCCCCAACTGGGTCCTGATCGATCTCGACCGCCCCCGTCTCGTCCTGCAGCCAGAACCGCTTTTTTTCTCGGTCTAGATACGTAACCACGCCGCGCGTCTCGATCACGCCCTGCGGCACTTCCTTCAACTCGACAATGGTATTCCGCCCCTGCCACTTGTCGATTAGCTCAGAATTCCGGTACACGTAGGTTGCGCCTGCACCGGCAAACAAGCCCACCAGCGCCACGACTCCCCATCGGCGCCCCTTGCTTCCGATCTTCCCTACCAGCCGGTTCTCAAGTGAATTCATATCGAGCGATAACCATCTATGTGGCTTATCGACAATTACACCTGCCGGAAACTATTACCAAAGTGATCTCTCGGTAGTTATGCGCCGCACCCCGCGGCCACAGCGCCCGAAAAGAGCCCGCCTCCCGAGCGCGATCACTCATGAGAGTACTGGGACGTCGTTTACGTTCAGACCGGAGACATGGTTTACACCCCCCCATGCGGCGAAAGCGGCTCTGTTTGCGGTTTTTCGGCGGGTTTTTCCGCTCCAAATAAATTTTCTAGTCGGCGTTGAAGCTGTGGGAATGTGGTAATCCCGAAGGGATTTCCAAGCGTGTGGGAAGGATGGAAAGCCGGCCTTTGGCTTTCCATGCTTTCCACACCCCGTCATTTCCATAGCTTGTTTTTGTTGCATTTCTCATGCCCCGGCTGCCGCGCGGAACCGCTTTTCGGCGCTGTTGAACACGCCTAGTTCGGTGGTCCGAAAGAAGACCCGGTAAGCGTCGTCATCCATTTGCTCAAGGCCGATCTCCTCGTTGCGGAGCACTTCGCTGACAAACACCCGGCCGTGAAGCCAGCTCATATCGCTGTTGTTGTTCGCGCGGCGTGTCTGAAAAGACTTCGGGTATTGGAAGTTCGGAACGCTACTCGGCAAGGTCCGTGTACTGGGCATATAGATGCTGCCCGGCGTCTCATTCGCAAGCGATCAAACTTTTTCTGGTGCGCCGTCACCGTCTGAGCCGGGGGCTTCGCGGTGTCCTCGCTGTGTGGCCTATTTTTGCTCCGGCTCTCATAGATGGCTATATGTGTATGTTACAGACATGACCCATCTGTCTCTCCCGTTAGGGAAACAGTGGATTGTTTGGTTTGGATCAACACCCACGTCCCAACTCTTTTAGAGTGGTGTGGGCGTGGTACGACATGGGCCTAAGTGGAAAAGGGTTGTACGAGACAAAGGAGATTGTATCCGCACAGTCGACGCCCGGCCAGCGCATCGACGCAACAAAGTCCACGCACACGTCAGGATCGGCGAAATACCGGGAGGCTTGCAGAAAGCTCTTTGGGAAGCGTTTGTTCCTTGCGGCAAGACTATGCTGCACTAAGAGTTATCGTGCGTAAAGTATATTCTGGCCGACCTAAAATGTTGATTTCATGGTGGGCCTGCAGGGATTCGAACCCCGAACCAAGGGATTATGAGTCTTATTTTCAGCGTTTTGCACCACATCGCAATGTGTTGCACGTAAGCGGAGGGTCACAAGTCGATCATCATGTCCGCCCGTTACAGCCACCTTTCCCCTGCACATAAGCTGTCTGTGGTGGAGCGGATCGCGTCTGCTTCCGAATAGCCGTTCAGAGGAACTGATATTCCCCGGATATTGGAAGATGTGCCGAGGCACGAGGGCCGGTGTCAAGGCTCTACGACCGCGAAGCGGCGCGCTTCAGCGCGGCCTTGACTCCGGTCCGGCCTCGGCTATGCTCTCTCTATCCGGGGAATGTCATTATCCGCTCTGGTGCTACAAGCCCCAATCCGAGTCCCCGAGCAATTTCTTCGAAGTGGACAGATTGCGGCGCGATTCTCTGCGTAGCGGCTTCCGGTTCGATTGCCGACGCATAATCTAGACACAGAAAACACTTGCCCATGAACAACAAAATATACTTGTTCCATCACGTCGCAATAGACTTGCACTAGTACGTCATAATAAACTTGTATCCGAATGTCACAATAAACGTACAGAGGCGTAGAAGGCCATGGCCACTCCGAATGAAAAACTCGCCGCTTCCCTGGAAGTTCTCCGCAAGCTTCAACAGAACGGGC
>CAYTJN010000102.1:13826-15388 GCA_964438125.1 uncultured Occallatibacter sp. | reverse complement strand
CCATAGTTGGCAGTGTTGGTAATGAAGCCGTCAATGGTGGAATATCCAGCCGACATTTGCTTTACGAAACTGCTGAAGAATTGGACTGCATAGGCCGTGTTGGAAGTCCAGCCGAGCCAGCCGTGGTGGCCAAGGTCCAAATAGCTGTAGGCGTTCGGCAACTTGTGGAAGGTGTTGGCGGCGAACGTGATGCCCTGATAATACACGCCGTTCGGCGAAATATTGAGGGTGGGGGTGGCCGTTTGGGTCCAGTTTGCTGCTGCGCCTGCATTGCTTATGCCATCGTTGGCGGCGACGCAGTTGGCATCCGTAAAGCTGACGCCGGTATTAGTGAGGATGTTTGGCAGCGAGTCGTCTTCGAGCACGAGCACGAAGCGAACATTCGAGGGGGCCGCGGCCATGATGTTATAGATGGGCGTGATGTAATCGTTCTCGTACTCCTGAATACCCGTGCCCGTCAGCGCCGTTGTGTAGCCTTTGGGTATATCGTTACCGGCGATGCTGAGTTCGCCGTTCGAGGCCAACGCCGCGCAGTCGCGATCGGGAAGATCGTAAATAACAAGCTGGACAACAATTTCAGCGCCGTTGGCTTGGGCAACTGCGGCGTTGACCTGGTCTTGGAGGCCGCCACGGCCGCCGTTTACCGAACCGCCGGCGATCGCCGCGATGCGATCCAGCCAGATGAAGGTCGGCTGCTTGGCGACTGTAGCCATTTGCCCCGCGAGCGTCGAGCCGGCTGGTTGAGCCGCTATCGCGGTTCCAACCTCGTTGGCGTAGTCTGCGCTGACATATACAGTTGCGCCGACGTAGGGGTTGCTGACGTGTGTCTGCGCGAAGGCACTCGGCAGTACGAGGGTTAGGAGCAACGCCGCGAGCACTGTAAAGTACCCGCTCAATCTGCGAACACGTGCCGGTCCGCGAGAAGAATTGAGATGCAGCTGAAACATGTTTTCTCCTTGTGCATTGCCCACCCACGTTTCATGGATGAAGGCCTTTTCGATACATGATGCTCGTGAATACATGAAGCCGATATTTGAACTTAAAATCCCCCGGATCAAGACAGTAATCTCCTGTGCCGCGGCACGACCTTAATCAGATCGCCACCCTAATGTGAAATCGATGAACGCGAAGTGGAATCATCGTCCGTGCGGAGACGCACGCACGCACGCTCGCCTCTTTAAAGAGGACGACAACCACACAATCGTTATGTGCCCCCAGAGTTTCCGGTTACTGCAAGACAACGTATAGATGAAACAGGAATAAGAGCCCTAGAACAAGAACGGCAGAGGCGTAGTTCATACATGTATAATTCCACTTCTCGTAAGCTTAGCTTTTCTTGCGAGTGATTTATCCAAGTAAAACGTTTGAGTTGAGAAGTGTCAAGTTACGGATCTCTACAGCCATAAAGTAACATGAGGCTTGTTACTTATCCTTGGATAGCCGGGTAAAGAAAGTTTAGCGTGGGTATATTTATGTTCCTCGTGGCGGAATTGGGAACCACGTTAGATGCTTACAGAGACTGCCTGCGCTAGATAACGTGTAGCCGAGTAAACGGGACGAAA
>CAYTJN010000102.1:0-13816 GCA_964438125.1 uncultured Occallatibacter sp. | reverse complement strand
TCGGGGGAGCAAATCAATTCATCTGGAGCCATGAAGGGCAAGGCCGCCAGCGGGAATTGTGGATTGGGTACGGAAGCCGGGAGGCTCAGGGATGTCCGGCTCCGGAAGGCGCTGCTGGGGCGAGGGCCAAGCTCGGCAAGTGGCTCTGCGACCACATGCAACTCTCGCCCTTTAGAAAAAGCGACGCGCGACTCGTCCGACTATTTGAGAACTTGGATCGCAGCGGCGCCCAGGGCAAATTGCGAGAAGATCTGCGACCAATCGATCACTCCGCGCATGACGCCCGGCCTGAAGGTCTTCTCAGGCACCATAATCGTGTCGCCTGGATAGATTCGCAGGTTATTGAACTCGTTGCCCCATAGTCCCTTTTCTTTTTCGTGGCTAACAACTTCGCCATCAGCGCGAATAACAAACGAATGCCTCTGGTCAGCATCCCTGTTCGGCCCACCGGCCAGTTGCAAGTATGTATCGACCCGCCCTCCCTTGCCGAACACAAATGAATTCTGGTCGTAGACAGCACCGACCACATTGACGACGGCCGGACGAGGAGGAACCACAAAGCGGTCTCCATCTTCCAATGTGAGTGCGGGAATGTTGTTAACTCCGGCACCGTCGGGCGGAAATCTCAACACGATTCGTCCTGTGGCGCGAATTAATCGCAAACTGGCGATCAGATCACGTTCGCTGCTCTGGGCTGAGGCGTTGCTGACTAAATCCTGCGGAGAACTCACCGCCGAAGACGCCAATGCCAGGTTCGCTCGCTGGGCTCCCATGCTCAGATTCTGCACGTATTCATCAATCCTGGCTTGTTGAATGACGCGCGTCGATTCGCGAGTCAGTTCCGAGCCGAACAGGTACGCATCGGGTGTAAGCCCTCCCGCGCGTTCCACCAGACTACGCAATGTCTCTCCGGGTTGGACCGTGTAGACGCCTGCATGGGCAAACTCCCCGTCCAGCATTACCGTTTTTGTCTGGTGGGCCAGCGGCACCCGTATGTCGGCCTCGGAGAAAATGGAAACCACATCACCCGCTTCAAGTACGAGGTCCTGAGTTACGTCATGCTGCTGGACGAGCCTGCCTAAATCGAACGGGATGAGAACCATCTTCAGAGTCTCGGGGTTGAGACGCTCGATGACGGCATAATCCCAATCAATCTCTGGTGCCAGCGTCTTCACCTCGGTCCGCTCCGCGCGAGGCAAAGATCTGACGGACGAACTCTGCACTGCCGCCAGTGAGCTTCCAGTCGCCCTCTGTTGCGCACTCAGCCCATTGATTCGCTGGTTCACGTCTTGCCCTTGTTGGCTGCCCGATTGTCCCTGTTGGTTTCCGGACTGGTCCTGTTGGCTGCGCGCCTGCCCTTGTTGGTTTGCTGGCTGGTCCTCTTGATAGCCAAGCTGTCCTTGTTCGTATCCCACTTGTCCCGGTTGGTTCGATGCGTTCATCCCTTGAGGAGGCGTGACTTTGATCGGATAGGCACGGTTGTCGGGCGGCTGGCTCAATCTGTCCAAGCCCGGTATCGGCTCAAACTCTTGGGCTGGCAATCCCAACTGAGCACGTTTCCACCAGTAATTCCGCGTAATGAGAGATTCCTTATCAGGAATTAGATCACTGATTCGCATGCCAGCATGCCAGGCAAAGCGGCCCGGATTCGCTGTATTCCCCCTAAGGATGACCGTCTTCTGGTACATCGGTACGATTGAGTAAACACGTATCAGATCCCCGTCGGCGAGAGGAGTTGCCAGTCCGTTTGCGTCATACGCAACTTCGATGGCCTGCCGGTTGTGATGCTCCTGAATGCGCTCGATCGAAATTCGAGCCTCCGCGGCCATGGAATTTACGCCCCCGGCATTGGCAAGAAGATCTGCCAGCGTCTCGCCTGCGCGCAGTTCGTAGATTGCTGAATTTCGAACACTGCCGGTCACGGCAACTTCAGTTCCAGCCGGAGGAATGAATACCACATCTCCAGATTGGAGTGGCACGTCCTTCGACCGGTCGCCGTTCACCAATAGGCGATAAAGGTCAAAGTCGGTGATCATTTCACTTCCGCGACGCAGTTGAATGTGCCGCATCGAGCCCTGCACTGTAGGCCCTCCACTGGAAAAAAGCGCGTCAGCCAGCGTACTGAGCGAACTCACAGTAAAAACTCCCGGACGCCTTGCTTGCCCGGTAATGTACACCTGTATGGAGCGAATTTGTCCGACATCTACAGTCAAATCGAAATTGTGATAGACCCGGCCAATCGCATCGCGCAGGTGGCCACCAAGCTGGGAATACTGCGTTCCCGCAACATGCACCGGACCGATCTGCGGAAGAAATATCTCGCCCGAGCGGTCCACTCGCACATTGGTTTGGAAGTTCACCTGCCCCCATACGCGAACGCGCAACTCATCACCAGGTCCGACAATGTAATCGAGTGGCACGGGAGACATATCAAGCGGCGCAAATGTCGATGGCACCTTGCTGAATAGACTTACTCCGTATATAGGAAGTATCTGGCCCGTCATCGATGCGACAAACTTCTGAAACTCCGTCAGCGGCTCCGGTGCAAGCTGGTCAGACTGCGGCCGACTCGCAGTATAGAGGGGGGACAATTGCTCCACATCTGAATAGTTGAGATTTGGACTTCGGTGCAACCCAGAGCCTATCCCCTGAGACGTTGAGCCCGTTTGCGATCCTGGGAACTGACCGTTCCCCAATAAATTCTGATCGGTGCAACCGGACGCCCCCGCCGACAGAGGATCGCTACAGTCCCCCGTAGTCGGGGTCTGTGTCCCTCCAAAAGTCGGAATCTGCGTCTCTCCCGCATTGCCGCCTTGAGTAGGTAATTGCGCGTAAAGCGATATCGAAAGCGGCAAGGTGATAAGGAGAAGTTGCTCAATCAGCTTGAACTTTTGCGTCAGAGATGAGGGCCGTTTATACGCAAGGCCGGCACTGAACCTGCAGATGACCTTTTCGTGCCGTAAAGATTCCATATAAAACGAGTCTAACATGGGCCCTTAAAGGTCTTTCAGGCCTTCTTGACAAGGACTTGAGCCCATTATTCACCTGATTTTTTGAGTGTCTGCTTGCGAAGTCATAATATCTGCGGCGATCCCGACATAGTTAATTTACGGTTAATATCTTAATAATTATATGATGGTTACCAACAGGACCTTTGATCGGCAAGGTCTGCCAATTCGACCTGAAGAGCCACTTGCAAAGAGACAGCTAGACCATTATTTTTCATGTAATTAGACCTCAGATTCCCATAAATTCATACTGAGCGGCAAGGTCTTCTAACCGATTCGTCGTACGATTAAATCTCAATTGACCTTTCCTATAGGGAATCACGAGTTCCCTTTTTCGTTACCAGACCTCTTGAGCCCTGATATGGAAAAATGAAGGGGCACCGCAACAAATGTTTGAGAACTGCATCTGAGTGGGAGGAGGTGTCTTGTTAAGATGAGAAGTGCGTCATAAGAAATAGCCACAAAAGGGAGTCAGCTTCTGATAAACTAAGCGCGACACTCAGAAATGGCGTAATCCAGTTGTAAGATTTCTTCAGGCCTTCATTCTTATGCGCCGGGTTTGTGTGTGTCTTGTCTGAGGAATGCCTTGTCAAACCGAACAAAGGCTCCGGAACCAGTTGCCGCATTAGTGCCCGTGCAGTGCGTTCATTTCACGGAACCGTCAACGCGTTTTTTCAGCCCACGAGAGACCAACTTTGAGCGCTAATCATTGGTCAACTGAAAGTTTGCAAAAGAATTCCATGAGTCGGCTAACACAAGGCCACGCCCATGGGGGAGCGGGTTATATTGAGGCTCCTCAAACGGTTGACAGCCTTGCGCGGTCGGCACGCGCGTCGCTTTACCTATGCGGAAAGCGGCCTAGTTCGTGGTCCCGGTCCACATCTAAGCGCATCTTCGACTGCTTTTGCGTTCTTTTGACGTTGCCTGTGTTGATTCCGACCCTGCTGATGATAGCCGTGGCGGTCCGCATCACCTCCAGTGGTCCAATCTTCTTCTTGCAAGAGCGTGTGGGGCGCCTCGGGGGAACATTTACCATTCTCAAATTCAGAACAATGGTCCACGCCGCGAAGAATGTGCATTGTGCGGTCACGACGACAAGCAACCAGAAATTCACTTCGATCGGGCCTTTTCTGCGACGCTGGAAGCTGGATGAGTTGCCCCAATTGTTGAATGTGCTTTGGGGTGACATGAGCCTTGTGGGACCCCGACCCAAGATGCCCGAACACATGGTTTTTGATCTCCCGTGCCGCCCAGGCATCACCGGTGCGGCCACGATCGCGTTCGCACGAGAGGAAGCGATTCTCGATGCTGTACCCACCCACAAGCTGGAGTCCTTCTTTCACGCCGTCGTTCTTCCCACCAAGCGCCGACTCGATGCGGACTATATGGCCGAAGCGACTTTTCTGTCCGATTTGAAGCTCATTGTTAAAAGCATCTTGCGCCGTTGGGATAGTTCGATCGTGGAAGACTTGCTCCAGCACGCCCCACTTGAGATGGGTCATGGCGATAAGCGATCGCGGACAGCCGCACTACCTTCCGCCCACTCTGCGGGACTAGTCCCATCGCATCTCCATGCAATAACGCCGGCGGAAGCATCCATTCCACTAAAAGAACTCGCAATCTTTTAAAAGCCAAGGCTTACTGAGGCAGAATTGCTTCGGTCGGTCTGCCCTGTGCCCGATGCGGACACATAGCGAGACGTTACTTTGCGCGATACAGGCCTTCGAAGACGCTCGCCCGCCCCCCTTTTCATTCGAAAAAATGCTCTGTACTCTGGGTCATTGGCTCCTCGCGTCTGCATGTGCGAGCTTTACTCGATGAACGGGATTTCTCATAGGTATTGAATCAAAACCCGCTTCATATGCTTGCTTTCGAGTAATCGCGCGATTCGCTTCACAATATTACGACGGAGATCGAGCTCGACCGGAATGTTGGGGTCCTGGTGCGCTTCGTTGATTCTGGTGCCCACGGCGAACTTCACGATATCGCTGTCAAGCAGCATCGTCGCAAGACGAACGGCCGCATTGGACCTCATCTCTTCCGGAGCAAACCCCTCCTCAAGAAGCCGCAGAACTTCGCCGAGAGTGAGCGTCCCTTCCGTCACCAGATCGAAGCCATCCATTCTGGCAGAAGGCGGGACCTTCGAATGCAACTGCTGCCGCATGTCGATCTGAATCGCACGATTGAGCATCCTCGAGATGATGTTCGCAGTCGTTCCACCGCAAATGACCTTGCGTCCGGGGGTGCGTTCCGCCATCTTAGCGAGATCTTGGTCATGAGCGCGGTTGAAAGGGGCTCCCGTCATCACCAACAACTGGCGTGGGCTGCGAAAGTAGACCACGGCGCAGGTGATGTCGTCCTTTGCACTAAGGCCGTCGACCTCTTCCGCTCTTGCTACCAAGAGGCGCGACAGTTCGCGGGCCGAGATATATGGATACCGGTCAATCTTTTCACGGACGAATTTGTCGACGCTTTCCAGACCCCAGCCGAGGGGCGTGCGATATTCGCCCATGCCCGCCTGCGTAATGCCATCCGAGAAGAAAATAATGCGATCTTCGCGCTGGACGTCAAAATTGGCAAAACTGATCACGCGATCTTCCCAGCGCTTCGGGCGGACCTCAGTTTTCTGTACACTCAGCTCCCCATTAGGTCGGATCAGCAGAAAGGGTGGATTGCCGTGCTCGATGATGCGTGTCTCGCCTGTGCTGGCCATGTCGACAACTGTGAACGTTGAATAGCTGATCTTCCGCACGCTGCAAATGGGCAGGGTGTCCATAATGATTTCTGCCGAGTCGTGAATGTCCATCGCGCTGGCCGTGAACTTCAGTGCCATGGTCGCCGTCATCGAAGCCAGCACGCTGGCTTTCACGCCACTGCCAAGTCCATCGGAAAGCACAGAGATCATGCGCCCTTCGGGTTCCACTTTTCTCGATAGAAAAACATCTCCAGAGATGAATTGGCCATGTTTGGCGCGCTGGTATGAATCCACTTCGATGAAGCTATCGGCGCCGGTCACTGCTGGCCCCCGGCCTCATTGCCGTCGACGTCTTCAGGGCTGAAGGAGCGCACGATGGAGTTGAGAATGATCTCCGAATCGGCCGCGTTTTCACCCAAAAGAAAGGCAATCTGTTGCACTGTCTTCAGGTTCTTCTGGATGACCTCGCGAGCGCGCCCGATGATCTGCTCTTTCTGGAAGATCGGCTTGGTGATGTCCTGAAAGATTCCGCACATTACCGAATGGGGCTCGATGGTGAAGATGCTCGTGTTCAAAATGCTCCGCTGATACCGAATGTCGTGTCCTACAATATCTTCGTCCGAGTCGAGCACGCGGCGGAACAGATAAGAGAAAGGAATCACGGCGTCCAGAGCGCTGCCTTCAAGTTCCTTCGACTGCTCGACGTCGGCGGCGAAGAGATGCGCAAAATTCAGATTGCACTCGATGATCTTCAAGTCTTCATCGACGATCACAACCGCGGACGGCATTTTCTTAAGCAGTGCATTGGCTTTCTTCTGCGCTAGTTTGCGCGTGTACGTGGCACACATCATGCGCTCGGCGTTGCGGGCGATCAAAGCGTGAGCGAAGTCGCGGCAGGAATCGTATCCGCAGCCACCGCAGTTCAGTTCGTCCTCGGCGGAGTACTTGCCCACGGTGCGCAGCGCTTCCTGCAATTGTTGTTCGCTGTACTCGTTGCGCGCTACCGGGTAAGCCTCATATTGCTGATCAATTCCAACGGAAAGCTTACGCGGGAATTCGGCGGCCGGCTTTGCATAGTTAAGAACTTCGTAGCGCCGGCGAGCGACCGACGTATTGCGCGCAGCCTTCGGCCCATTCACGCAAGAGCCAGCACATGCCGTCAATTCGAAGAAGATGTTGTGCTCGGGTTTCCACTCTGCGATGCCCTTCAAAGCCTGCTCGACGTTTGCAAGTCCGGAAAATGCCATGAACTGCGAACTATTGATCTGGCTTTTGCCTGCCGCGACGGGAACCATCCCGCCGTCGATGGGATAGAGCGCGCCTTCTTCGGCCTCAGTTGGTTGAAAGCGATCCTCCGCAGTTTCGACGATCTCTGCAAGCGAGATATTCTCTTCCGTCAGCCAATGGTCAAGGTCCTCAAATGTGAGCACCGCGTCGAGAAGTTCGGGATGCTGCTCGGCCTCAATTTTCTTGGCGATGCAGGGGCCGACGAAAACGATCGCGATGTCGTCGCCATAGTGGGCGCGCAGCATCTTGCAATGCGTCAACAGAGGCGATAAAACACCAAAGATATGGGGCTGGCACTCCGCATGATATTTGCCGATGAAGTCGACGACAACGGGACAGGCGGAAGAGATCCAGATCTGCTTCGGCTCGCTGTGCATCAGTGCGGAGATGCTGGCCGACACTTGCTGGGCGCCTAGCGCTGTTTCCGATACCGCATGAAATCCCAGCTTCTTGAAAGCATGAATCAATTGCGCCGGGCGCACAGCGGAAAACTGCGCCGCAAACGAAGGAGCAAGCGATGCGATCACCTTGCGCCCGCTCTTCAACAGAGCCTTGGCTTCAGGCAGATCGTCGCGTACTCGCTTTGCACTGCTGGGGCACGCCAGTACGCAGTTGCCGCACATGATGCAAAGCTCAGGCACAACGCGCGCATAGCCATCCTCTACTCGGATCGCCTTGACCGGGCACTCGCGTATGCACTTGTGGCAATCCTGACACTCGCGTTCCTGTGTGTAAATGGGGTTACGCCGTTCCATGATCTTCCCCCAGACGACGGCCCAGTTGCTGCAACAGTTCGCGCAGTTTTGGCGCAGTTACGCCGTGATAATACTCTCCGCCGATACTCAGATTTGGCCCTTCTTTGCACTGATCTTGACAGAGCTTGCCCGTGAGCCGAATCGATGCGTTAAGTCCGTGGGTCTTCACATGCTGGTTGATGATGGCGAGATTTTCAGAGTTCCCTCTGGCGAAGCAAGAGCTTCCCAGGCAAACCACAATTTCGACCACGCCGTCATCAGAAGCCATGGTTCACCTCTCTAGGCCTGCAACTGCACAAATCGCGAAGACACATCGGGCAGAATATTCGTGAGAGTCTCGATCTCTCCGCGTCCGCCGTGGCCCTCTCCAGCAAAGCGGCCGAGCGAGTGGATCTGGCCGCGCAGGCATTGGCTGCAATCGGCAGCGCTCTCATCAATACACGCCTTCTCGGGATAAATCTCGTAGAGACGTCGGTACTTGGTTGGGCTGAGATTTGGCATCACAACGTTGGCCCCCGCCTTCAGGCCTAGCTTTCGTCCATCGATTCGATTGATCGTGGCCAGCGCTGTCGTACTCGGAATATTTGCCGTTGGGCAGGCGATGCGCGTCAGGGCGATCATCTTGTACACCATCTCTTCATTGCTCGGAACCTGCTCGGACAGGGCAACCGCGGGACGCAGCGCTCCAGAGCCTAACGGCGTGTCGGCGTGCGCAATGTAAGGGCCGATGCCGATCATGTCGAGATCAAGAGCACGAAACATGAGAACGTCTTCGGCAAGGCTATCGAAGGATTGCCCCGGAATGCCGACCATCACACCGCCGCCGGCCTCATAACCGAGGCTCTTGATCTGCCGCAGCAGCGTCAAGCGATCGGGTCCACCGGAATAGCGATTGGGGTGAATCACACGAAAGAGATTCGCGTCCGAAGTCTCGAAGCGGAGAAGATAGCGGTCTGCTCCCGCAGTTCGCCACAGTTCCAACTCGCCTTGTCTTCGCTCGCCGAGGCTGAGAGTTACAGCAAGCGTTGTCTCCCGCTTGATCCAGCGCACGATCTCGGCGATCCACTCGGCGGTCAGCACATCGTCTTCGCCGGCCTGCATCACGACTGTGCCATATCCCAGCCTTTCGGCTTGGCGTGCGCAGTCAACGATTTCCTCCCGAGTCATGCGATAACGCTGCAAGGCGCGATTGGCTTGGCGTAAACCACAATACATGCATTGGCGCACGCAGTGACTCGATATCTCGATGAGGCCGCGCAGATGCACGGCGTCGCCGACGCTCTGCTTGCGCACGCCGTCTGCCCACTCATATAACTCCGCGAGACGAGAAGGCTGTTGCTCGCGGAGCCATTTGAGTATCTCGAATTTGGTTAATTCGGCCACGATTAATTCACTAGACTCATCTCGATAGCATCCAGGTCGGACAAGCTGCTCACTCCCACCGCTTCCAATTGCTCCTGGCGCGCCTCTTTATATGCAGCCAGCGCCTCCGGGAAGGGCTCGAGCGCGCGTTCAAGAATGCCAAGTGAGTATGCGATCACTAGTCCGTAGTTCGTGATGGGCACATCCTGACGATGGCACTCGGCGATGCGGCTCATCATCTCCTGTCGATTCCACATGCATGCGCCGCAGTGAATCACGAGCTTATAAGGCGAGAGATCCTGCGGGAAGTCGCGTCCCTTGACGGTGGTGAATTCGAGATCTCCTCCAACATACTTCTGCAACCACCGGGGAATCTTTACGCGGCCAATATCTTCCTCGATCGGATGGTGCGTGCAAGACTCCGCGACAAGCACCTTGTCGCCCGGCCGCAATCGATCCACTGCAACGGCTGCACGAGTCTGCGCAACCAGATCGCCTTTCAGGCGGGAGAGAAGAATCGAAAACGCTGTGAGCGGAATGGAATCCGGCGTGACACGCGCAACCTGCTCGAAGACCGCCGCGTCAGTAACAACAAGGCTGGGAGGCGTTTTCAGATTATCTAGTGTCCTTTCGAGTCCCCCCTCTTTGACAACCACGCAGGATGCCTCGCCATCGAGCAACTCGCGAATGGCCTGCGTTTGCAATTGCTTGATGCGGCCCTTCGGCGCTTCCTTGTCGATCGGCATGACAAGCACTGCCATTTGGTTGGGGTGGATCAGATCGCGCAGCAGATCTGAGGGCACGGCGGATTCCGCAGGGGCAACATCCGACAGCTTCGCGCGAAATTTATCCATTCCCTCGCCGGTCGTTGCGACGAGCTTAACGTAAGGCAGATTCTCTTGCTCGAAGCGGATCATCAGTTCAGTGTTCGGGCGCTGAAGATCCGTTTTGTTCAACACTACGAGCACTGGAATCCCGTGCCCGCGTAGCTCAGCCAACAACTTCTCTTCGAAATCGGTCCAGACGCCGGCCTCGGCCACGAGCACACCTATATCGGTGCGGGCAATCGCTAACCTCGTCTTCTCGATGCGCTGAGCGCCGAGCGCTCCAACGTCATCCACTCCGGCGGTGTCCACAAAAAGCACAGGTCCAATGGGAAGCAGTTCCATTGGCTTCTCTACAGGATCGGTCGTTGTTCCAGCCTCCGGCGATACGATGGAAACCTGCTGCTGGGTAATGGCGTTCAGCAGGCTTGATTTGCCGACGTTACGGCGTCCAAAGAAGCCGATATGAAGACGAAACCCTTTTGAAGTTGCCCGAATCATGGTGACTTCCTCCTCTTTCTAAACGAAAACGTCGCGTTCGCCGCGCCGGACTTTGTTCAACATCGGCAGCGCACAAGCGGTCTGTTGGCCGTCCATGTGCTGCAGTTCAATCGAAATGAGCTTTTCACCCGCGGACTTTGCCTGTGGGCTGGCATAGTCACTGAGATATTCCTGAAAAGTGGAAAGGGCGTTAGGATGGCAGTGATACTTGATCTCTCCCGGCTTGGCGAGATCCATGAAATCCTGCCCGGTGCGCCCCAATCGATAACAGGCCGTGCAGAAGGAAGGCAGAAAGCCGAGTGAGACAACGTCGCTGACAACCTCTTCAACAGAGCGATGATCACCCAGTTGGAACTGGCTGCCGTTCGGGTCGCCTTCGCCGTCTTTGTAGCCGCCCGGATCGGTGCGGCTGCCGGCGGAGATCTGCGAGATTCCCAACTCCAATGTTGCGCGACGCACTTCCGCCGTTTCGCGTGTGGACATGATCATTCCGGTGTACGGAACTGCGAGGCGCATAATGGCAATCATCTTCATGAAGTCCGCATCGCTGACCGGATGCGGAGGCTGGGCGGCGATATCGGAACCTACCGCCGGCTCCATGCGCGGGAAGCTGATGGTGTGGGGGCCGACGCCGAACTTCGTTTCGAGATGATGAATCTGTTGCATCATCGCCATGATCTCGAAGTGCCAATCGTAGAGCCCAAACAGCACGCCGATACCGACGTCGTCAATCCCCGCTTCCATGGCCCTGTCAAATGCCGTGGCGCGCCAATCGTAGTCGCGTTTGGTACCTTTCAAGTGAACCGCCGCATAAGTCGGACGATGATATGTCTCCTGAAAAAGCTGAAAGGTCCCAATCTCCGCTTGCTTCAGCAATCGAAACCGCTCGGTCGTTTGCGGTGCGAGATTCACATTGACGCGCCGGATCTCACCCGGACCGACACGCGTGGAGTAAATGGTTGCGATGGAGTCCAGAAGATATTGAAAGCCGTCGGGAGGCAGTGCTTCACCAGAGACCATCAGTATCCGCTTGTGTCCCTGGCGAATCAGGATGCGAGTCTCTTCCGCAATCTCTTTCTGCGTTAGCGTGCGGCGCTTGAGAGAGGCATTGGTCGCGCGAAAGGCGCAATATGTGCACTCGTTGGAGCAGCGATTGGAGATGTAAAGCGGAGCGAAGAAGACCAGCCTCGATCCGTAGATATCTTCTTTGATCTGCTTGGCGGTCGCGAAGATCTCCTGGAGCAGTTCCGGACTCTCGACAAAGGACAGCGTTGCAACTTCATCCATCGAAAGGCCGCGCATCTCGCGTGATTTGGCCAGCAGTTCATGAACCTTTGCCGGCTCTGGGCGCTTGTGCTGCGCCAGGATCGTTTCTATCTCCACCTCGTTGATAAAGTCTGCTCGTTCGTGAGTAATCAAGGTATTCTCCTCTCCAATCACTCAGTCGGCGCCAGGTCTTACAATGTTCTGCGTCAGCTGCTTTACGCTGGTTTTTCGGTTTCAATTCGGCTATTCAACTCTTCAATCGCCTTTGCAGCGGTGCAGTGATGCACGTGCTCGCCGTCGATCATGACTGTAGGACCACTCTCGCACTTCTCGAAACAGAATCCTGCCCGAACATCGATTCGACCTTCGAGCCCGTTCTGCTCGCAATGGCGCAGAACGCCATTTAGAACATCCTGCGAACCCTTCAAGAAACAATTCGTCCCCAGGCACACGCTGACTTTGAGCTTGTCCGCGCCCTGCGCTTGCGTTAGCGAGAGGGTCTCATCGGCGATACGTCGGCGACTCTTGTAGCTGGTGTGGAGCAGATGGTGCGCCTTCTCTCCACCGATCTCTCCGAGGAACTTCGCGTAGCACTCGGTAATGAAGACGTTGTCCTGCGACTTGTGAAGCTGCAGCATCTTGTCCGCGTGATACAAGCCCTTTGTTCGAAGCGCGCGCGCTGTTGTCGAGGTGGTAACCGGTTGTCCAGCACCGCCAATGCAGCCGCCAGGGCACGCCATCACTTCAATCACGTCGTAATGACTTTTACCAGCTCTCACTTGTTCTGCGACGACACGCGCATTCCTCAATCCATGCACAATGGCCAGCTTGAGCTCTGTGCCCTCGATGGTGACCGTCGCCTCGCGCAAACCGGAATCGCCGCGCACCTGCTCGAATTCGACATTGTCCAGCTTTTTGCCGGTGACCTTTTCAGCGGCGTAGCGCAGAACGGCCTCCATCACGCCGCCAGAGTTGCCGAAGATGACTCCCGCGCCGGTGTAAAAGCCGAAGGGCATATCGAAGGACTCGGGCTGCAGGCTATCAAAGATAATGCCGGCAGACTGGATCATCTGCGCCAGCTCCTGCGTGGTCAACACATAATCCACATCAGGATCGCCATCGACGCCCATCTCCGGGCGCTGCGCCTCAAACTTCTTCGCCGTGCACGGCATGATAGCCACAACCTTGATATCCTTGCGTTCGATCTTGAGCTGATCGGGCAGCATCGCCTTCACCAGGGAGCCGAACATCGCCTGCGGTGAGCGGCACGTGGAGAGATTCGGCAGCAGCTCAGGGAAGTATTGCTCCGCGTATTTCACCCAGCCGGGGCAGCAGGAAGTGAACATTGGCAGCGTTCCGCCTTTTGTCTTCCGCTCAAGAAATTCCGTGCCTTCTTCAATGACCGTGAGATCGGCCGCGAAGGATGTGTCGTAAATCTGATTGAAGCCGAGGTGCTTGAGAGCTGCGACGATGCGGCCGGTGGTGATCTCGCCCGGCTTCAAGCCAAAGCACTCGCCCAAGCCAACGCGCACTGCCGGCGCGATCTGAACAATGACTGTCTTCTTTGAGTCGGCGAGCAGATCCCAAACCTGATCGACCTCAGACTTCACAGTGAGTGCGCCGGTGGGACAGACGCTGGCGCACTGGCCGCAGTTGACGCACTCGACCTCGCCAAGCTGTTTGCCAAAGGCCGGCTGCACGCTCACCTCGTGACCGCGATGAGCAAAATCGATTGCCCCGATGCCTTGAATCTCAGCGCACATTCTGACGCAATCGCCGCAGAGGACGCACTTGTTTGGATCGCGAACCAGCGACGGAGAAGACTCGTCCAGCGGAACTGGAGTGTGCACAGACCTGAAGCGCACCTTCTTGATTCCCAGCCTCAGAGCCAGGCTCTGTAACTGGCAGTTGGCACTGCGCGAGCAGGTCGGGCAGCTCTGATCGTGGTTGGCCAGAAGCAGTTCGACTGCGATCTTGCGGATCTCGCGAATCTCAGGCGTGGTCGTGTGAACCTTCAGGCCCGGCTCGGGCGGTGTGGAACATGCGCCCTGAATTCCTCGCCCTTCGATCTGCACCAAACACAGCCGGCAAGCGCCATACACGCTGAGTTCGGAGTGA
>CAYTJN010000101.1:0-15458 GCA_964438125.1 uncultured Occallatibacter sp. | reverse complement strand
ACGGTGTGCTCGGTATCTGACTCCGCTTCGAGCCGCAATTCAACGGAGTTATCCCGGCTCGCTGTGATCGATACTCTGATCAACAGGCGGAGGATGAACCTTTCGACTGAATGAGACGAAGTGATCCAAATCACAGCACGTCTAGCACAGGGGCTGCTCTTCTCAGAGAATGGTTGCGGCCTCCGGAGAAGAGTTGTGGCCTCCAGATTGGTTTTCGATTCATGGCGCTCTACAGTAAGCTTTCATAGCGGCTTTCTTTGACGAGCAAGAGAAGTTATCGGCAGTTTGGAGCTTTTGTTTAATTACGGAAGGTACCTCATTCCCTCGGTGCCGGAAAAGGTCTCGCTCTTCACCGTCCCATTCCGCAGGAGGTCATATGCAACCGATGCAACCGATGCACACGATTCCCGGCCGTGGTGGGCTGAACTTTGATGAGACGCCCTTTCTGGCTATCTGGGAGATCACGCAATCCTGTGACCTGGCCTGCAAACACTGTCGCGCCGCTGCCCAGCCGATCGCCCATCCCGACGAGCTGACCAACGCCGAAGGCAAGGCGCTGATCGACCAGATCGCGGAGATGGGCGTGCCGATCTTTGTCTTCACCGGCGGCGACCCGATGAAGCGAAAGGACGTCTTCGAGCTGATCCGCTATGCCGCGGAAAAAGGCGTGCAGGTAGCGCTGACGCCGAGCGCGACGCCCCTGCTCACCCGCGATGCGATCTTCAAGCTCAAGGATGCGGGTCTGGTCCGGCTGGGCATCTCGCTGGACGGCTCGACGCCGGAGATTCACGATGCCTTCAGGGGACTTCCCGGCGCATGGGCGCGGACGATCCAGGCCATTCAATGGGCTAATGAGGCAGGTATTCCCATCCAGGTTCATACAACGATCAGCCGCCACAACGCCCAAGACCTGGACAGCCTTTGCGCGCTATTTGAGAAGCTGGCCATCGTGATGTGGAATGTCTTCTTCCTGGTTCCCGTAGGCCGAGGGCAACTCGATGACCTGCTGAGTGGCGAGGAGTTCGAGCAGGTTTTTGGCAAGATCTACGAGCTATCGCACAGGGTCAACTTCCAGATCAAGACGACTGAAGCGATGCACTACCGGCGGTATCTGCTGCAACACAATCTTGAAGAACGCAAGATTGGCCACGGTCATCCCGGCGGCGCACGATCCGCCGCCGCACAAGCTTATGAGCCTGGCGCACCGACCGCCGACGCGCAGACGCGCACGGCAAGCTGGGCGACTCGGCGCGTGAATGACGGCAAGGGTTTTCTTTTTGTCTCGCATGTTGGCAATGTCTATCCCAGCGGATTTCTGCCGATTCACGCGGGCAACATCCGCGAGACGCCGCTCAGCGAAATCTATCGCAACGCGCCGATCTTCAAGTCGCTGCGCGACACGAGCAAACTCGAAGGCAAGTGCGGGGCTTGCGAATACAAGGAGATCTGCGGTGGCTCGCGCGCGCGCGCCTATGCCGTGACCGGAGACCCGCTGGCCGAGGAACCCTGCTGCATCTACCAGCCCAAGCACTGGGACACAGAGTTGGAGAACAAAGCTGCGGCCTTCAGGGCAAACTCTTAACTCTGAGTGCGGGGCTCGCGAATTGGTGGGCTGTTTTATCGAGAGCGACGGGGTGAATTGCCATTTTCGGTCTACCTTGCGATACTGATTAAGGCTCGCTGCTCGTCGCTGCTTGCTTCTGATGCGGGTCCTTGGGACCCGTCAGTGTGGGGTACATTCAAAAGCAGCTTCTCTTCCGTCGACGAGATTCCGACAGGTTGATTTCGGCTGGAGGATCGGCGAGTTTGCCGGGGGTGTAGGCTGTTTTGAAAGCTGTTGCAAACAGTGGCGCTATCGTCTAGGGGTTAGGACGTGAGATTCACGTTCTCCCAGCAGCCATAACCCCAAAAAAATCAGATAATTCCATCAAAATATGCGACTTAGACCCATGACTCCCGTTTCGCAAATTTCATCAAAATTGCACCAAAAGTGTCACTTTTGGGCCATTTTTGCGGGCTTGGATAGTAAAAATGGATAGTAAGGTTTGGGCGAGAATGTCATAGTCCACCCTTAGAATTTTGCCGCACTGAAGAGCAGCCGTGGATAGTAAATGGATAGTAAGGTTGGCTGAGAATGTCACCGTTTGCGCGTGCTCAAGTCTTGGTCCAGCTCAACTGATCGCGTTCTCGATCTCCGTTCGCTGAGATCGAACTATGATGTTGTCATGCTGGAAATTACTGCGGATCACATTGCGCTTTTGAGTGATGAGGACTTGCGCACGCTTGTCGGTCTGCTGTGCGAAGCCGAGTTGAGGGCGGCCGAAATCTCGGCCGCGTTTGTCACCTGGGGAGGCAATCAGAACGCTAGTGACGGCGGAGTTGACGTCCGGGTGGAGTTGCCCTCGGGTAAAGCAATCGATGGATTCATTCCGCGCCCCAACACCGGGTTTCAAGTGAAGGCAATGGACATGCTTCCCAGTGAGATCTGGGATGAAATGCGACCGAACGATGTACTCAGGGCGTCCATCGCCCGCCTCGCGGAACAATCGGGAGCGTACGTCATCGTCAGCTCCCAGGGCTCAGTCGCCGACACCGCCCTGCGGAATCGACGGAAGAAAATGCGCGCGGCCCTCGCCGGCTTGCCAAATCCAGAACGACTCAGCGTCGATTTTTATGATCGCAACAAGGTGGCGACGTGGGTCCGAAGCCATTCAGGCCTCATTCATTGGGTCAGAAACAAGATCGGGCGCCCCCTGCAGGGCTGGCAATCCTATAGCAACTGGTCGGGGGCACCGGCCGGCGCCTCGGACGAATACCTGGTTGACGAGAAAGCCCGAATCCGAGTCCGGACCGAGATCACCGATAAAGATCATTCAATTCGGGAGGGCATTCAGCGGATGCGCATCCGGTTGCGTGCCTCTCGGGGGATGGTGCGTCTGGTGGGACTGTCCGGAGTCGGCAAGGGACCGCAAAGAGTCGCGTGTAAACAGATCGCGTGTGCTCATGACGTCATTTTTCCTTTCGGAATTCAACGTGCCCACCACTAAGGACCCTGCTTACCAGTGAGTCTAGCCCAACCGAAGAACTGAGAGCCATAGGCTCGCACTTGGCAGGTTATAAGAGGTAGCGATCTTCCACCTGGCGCGTTTGGCCGAGGGCGGTGAGGGTTTGGAGGATCTCATGGACGCGCGTGCGGCTGGCTGGTTTGAAGCCGGTGGCAATCTGCTGCGGCGTCTGGAATGGCGTGGCGCGGAGCGCATCTTTGATTGCCCGAACCTGCTCGGTCAAAGTCGCCGGCCAGGGTTGTTTGCGGCGGGTGGCGGCAGGAACTTCGGCGGGAATCAGGCCGTCTAGAGTTTGCTGCATAGCCGGTGCGTTGGGCGCCTGGAACTCCGGACGGAGCCAGCGAACGATGCCGGATTCCTCTTCGGCTCTGCGCTGTGTGTTGAGGGCGACGATGTTTGCAAGGATCTGCTCTGTTGTGAGATTGGATGACCAGCCGTAGGCGGCGGAAACCGCCTCATCTAATTCGTCGTGGAGTTGGCGAAGGATTCCGATCAGACCCCTCTCATAGTTTGAATGATCCTCAACTGTGAATGGCTCATTGGCACGGAGCTTTTCGAGAACGTTGTACATCTCTGTAAGGGTGAGCGCCGGGTGAAGCTCCTGCTGACGCTTCCGATGGGCATCGAGGCGTTCGGCTATTTCGCGGATGGCCTGCTTTGATGCCTCGGAACAATCGGGGAAGGGGAATTTATCAAAGCAACTCGTCTTGACATATACAGGGTCGTTTCCAACGCCCAAATGACCGCCGCTCGCAAGTGCCCAAGTCACATGAATGCGACTTGACAGCACTCCGAGAGAGAACGCGTCCGACAGAGCAAAGTTTACGAGCTTGTTGTCCGGGAGGACGCTGGCGTCGAGAAATACAAAGACGCGGTGCGTAGCAGTCTCGACGGTGGAGATATAGCGGGGCAACCCCTTGAGTGCGGGCCGGAATGCTGAGCGTGGTTCGCCGAAGATCCACCATTTTTCGCTGTAGCTGGCCCGTCGATTCTGATCTCTCTCCGGTTTTACCAAGTCGGAGACCCGTTGATAAACCTCTGGAAACCGCTTTTGAACCTGTTGGCTACTGAGCCCGAATAGATCAATCACCATAACTTTGCGCGATGAGCCGGTGAGATCGCGGCCGTTCAGGTATTGACGGATGTGCTTTTCGAGCCCTGGAATGCGGCCCAAGCCCAGAGAGGCGGCTTGCTCGGGCGTCACAATAAACCCGGCCCCATGCAGCTTGACCCCAGGGCAACAAAGATCCTCGTTTGACTTGAGAGGCATTGCGCCTGCAACATCGCTACCAATCCGTAGGTCTGCGAAGATGCGCCCAGTCTCCTCTGCGAGTTCTACGTTGGTGCCTTCGACGCTACTCGTATCTCCTTCGGTTTTGACGCGATAAAGATGGCCGAGGTGTTCGCCTTTCTCGGCAACGGTCATGGCAATGCGAACAGCAGCGTGATCGGAGGCGGCCTGGCCGTCGCTGAGAGCGGATTTGAGCCATGGGTGATCGGGAATGGCGAATATTAGGGAGAGCGGGTCTTTTGCCGCGTTGAGGTTTTGCGCAACGACCTTACGGTTGAAGACCTGGGGAAGGCTGTTGGTAGTGATGAAGCCGAAGCGGCGGATCTTCCCGGCGCGGGCAAGTTCGGCGGCCCGCTGCCACCAGTACATGACAAAGTCCGCACTGTCGGGGACAAGGTCATATGCCTTGCGCAGGGCTTCGACATATCCATCGCCCAATTCGGCGCGAATGTCTTTGCCGCCTATGAACGGCGGATTCCCGCGCTTGCCCTGCCGGAGAAAGACACGCTGAATTTGCGGCTCAATGTGCCGCCCTCGTTTCGCGATCCAAAATCAGTTGTCGTGGTAGCGTTGCCGCCCGTTGGGGCGCCCAAGCCCCCGCCGTTGCATCCCGTGAGCCAGGAGATAAGCTTTTGCGCACAGCAACCGGGCCTGGTGTTGCCCGTCGAAGGCGCGCCATTGGTCTTTGCTACTGAGTTGGCCCACGATCTAAAGTTGCGCATCAGCCAGACGCATGGCAGCGAAAACAATCACATTGTTCCGATCGATCTGGCGTTGCAAGTCGATGCGTCCAAGGGTGGGCTGGTATGGACCCAACAGCCACCGCCGCTTCCGAATGGCGAACTGACAGGGGTGGTCGTTGGCAAGTGGGGTTTCGATGATTGGGAAGGTCCTCGTTTTCACCTGCGCTCCTCCCAATCCGGAAAGTGGACAGTGGCAGCCGTCGACCAGTCGGCCCTGGTGGTGGGCCGCGAGGATACTCTGCACATCGAGGGAGAGGGCTCGGTTTGCGCGGAGTGGATTGAGGAGCAAACGGCCGATGGCAACCGTCTCACCCTGGCGTGGAAGTCTCCTAAACCGGAGCTGCTTCAGGTGGCCGTGCCCATGAAAGACGCCATCCCGGGCCCCGTCAATTTGGAAATCTACCAATTTGGGCTGGGAAAGCCGGACCAGGTCGCTCTGAGAGCCTATGCGGAGGCCGCTTCTCTGGATCGCGTGACGCTGAGTGCCGGCGATGCAGAGGCGACGTTAAAAGGCAATCGGCTCGACGAAGTGGCCAAAGTCACCCTGGGCGAGATCACCTGGACCCCGGCCGTGCTCAAACGCGTGCAGGACTTTGACCAGTTGACTCTGACGACCAAGACTCCGACGGCAGTTTTGGTGCCCGGTACGCGCTGCTTTGCGACTGTCCAGTTGCAGGACGGCCGCCTGTTGCAGGTCCCGGTGACCATAGAGCCACGCCGACCGCAGGTCATGCTTCTCAGCAAAGGCACTCAGGACGAAGCCTCCGAAGGGTCCTTGCAGGTGCATCTGGGTAGCCCCGACGATCTGCCAGTCGAGCGAAGAGTGGTGTTTTTTCTCCGCTCCAAAGAGCCTGAGAACTTTGCCCGCGATGAAAAGATCGAGGTCTCTGCAGCCGACGGCAGCTTCAGCGTCTTGCTCGGGCTGACCGATGGCAGCATGATGCTGGAGGATGCAAAGACCGCTATGGGCGCGCTGGAGCCGCTGGCACGCTTCGGCTCTTCAGCCTTCGGCCCATTGAGGATGCGCGCCGTATCGGCCGATGGGGCCGCGGGCGACTGGTTGGCCTTGGGAACACTCGTGCGGCTGCCCGGCCTCAAGGATCTTCACTGTCCTCGTTCCCTGGCCAAGCCCTGCATACTCACTGGAACGAACCTATTCTTGGCCACATCGATCGCCGCGACCCCGGAGTTCGACAGTGCAACAGAGGTGCCGCAGGAGTTTACCGGGACGCAGTTAACCGTTCCGCATCCAGCCGGCGGCACGCTCTATATGAAGCTGAGGGACGATCCTGAGACTGCGCAGACCATCACGTTGCCGGTTTTGCCGATGACCGCGAACGCGCCATCACCGGGACAGAGTCTTCCCGTTGCTGCCGAGACGGCGCCCTGAGACAAAAGCCGTAAACGGTTTCTAGTTGAAATAAGCCTTATTCATCGCTTCGAAATGCGCCTTGTCCGCCGGCAGATCGTCGAGCGAAAAGATCGCGTTCGATGGGCAGACAGATGCACAGTTGCCGCAGTCGATGCACTCATCCGCGTTGATGAACAATTGCGAGACGCTGGCGGCATCGGCGGCCGAGGCGGGCGCAATGGCCGCTGTGGCGCACTCTGAAGCGCAGATGAAGTCCTTGGTGCAGGCATCGGTAATTACGTAAGCCATGATGAAACTCCTGGGTCGCTTGGGCGCTCCGGGCGCCTGCGCCAACTCGTTTAGAGTAACGGGATTGACCCCGCTTGCTCCGTGACTTGGATCACACTTTGACCGCGGGGCCTCAGCCAAAAATGGTGGCGGCTCGTGTGGCCAATCGGCATGAGAAAAGAGAAGAGAATTGATGCGCAGCGGAAGCGTATGAGCGGATCATTGGCGTAACCCGTATTGCAACAAAGCTCCCCCAGCTTAGGAGGAACGCAAGAGATACAGCGAGAACTTATTTTACTGATTATAAAATGCTTAAGACGTGATTGGAAACGCGTTGAGAAGTGCTGAAAGGGGGAATTGGTAGCGCCACCCAAAATCGAATATGAATAGGATATTGTTCATTCTAATTACATACCGCAAGACTAGTCAGACTCACCCCTTTCGGCTGAGAGATTATCAAAAGGCTCATTTCTAAGTAATATGTTTCAAATAACATACGCGAATTTATGGACTTCGAGAGGGCAACATTGAATGGCCCGCTCATGGCAATTATTGGCCGGGCGAACCGTCGGCCCAGAATTCCTTGGCGCTGGCAGAACACTCCCACCTGTCAATTTCCCGAACATCCCTGGGGGGGGCCGTTGGACGCTAACCAGAGAATCTGACGCGCGCAATGATCTTCTCGTAATGCATCTTTCTTGGTTTTGCTGTATGATTGCGTCGGCGTTTACGCTCCACTTCCCAACCCCAAACCAAAGACCTTCTAGAGGCGAATCTCTATGGCTACGATATCCAATCAAGTCATGCTTGATAAGCTCTGGAGCTTAGACTCAGAGTCCGACTGGACTTCCGAAGAAGCTGCGCTTGTGGATGGCAGTTATCGTCACCTGCGGATTTATCTTCAGCAGGTTTTGGGGATAATGCGAGCGGAGATACCCCATGTTGCGCATTGCTACGCAGCGATTGCCGGCCCTCAATGCGGGTTCTTTACTCCAATTGCTTCAATCGGACGTGATATCGAGAGTTTGCCGCCGACACCAACTTCAGGAAACGGGACTCTGGCAGCAGCCTACTTGCATGATGGGGATCCAATCATCTTCATCGAGTCTCCCGCATCGGATTCACGATTTGTCGGCGATCATTCGGTGGTGGAGAAACTGCTCATCAAATTGGAAGCACATGGCGAATTTTATGGTTTCATTTCGCTAGACAGCTATGAGCCGGGCACATTTTCAGGGACTGTTCGAGCATCGCTCCGTAAGATTTTGCCATTCTTTCAAAGAACCATTTCGGACTCAATTTTTACGGCCCGTCTGAGGTTGCTTGCAGGGCCATTCGAGTCCCTCGGTAGAGCTGCTGTTCTCGAAGCCCTTTACGCGCAAATTGCGAAGCGAGCAACACAAGGGTTTGCCTGTGACGGATCAATACTCCGATTGATTGACGTGCAATCCGGCATGCTGAATGTTGTCGCTTTTGAGGGAGAGGTTGATGCGTATTTTCTGGAAGATGTTCGCCCAGGAGAGCGGATTGCGGGTAAGGTATTCGATGGCGTAGATAGTGACTGGTCGCTCGGAACTCTTGACTTAAGCCAAAGCTCCAGTCTTACTGGAATATCCGTAACTGGCGAAGATGCGGTACGCCTTCGAGAGAATGGAATCAAATCCTTTCTTGTAATGAAACTCATTTCAGAAACCAACGGCAGGAGTGATACCGGTCTGTTGAGCCGCAAAGTTGGAACGCTCGGTATTTTTCATCGTCGGCCTCATCGATTCTCGTGGAGGGATATTTCGCTTTTTCGCGCTTTCTGTCAGCGTGTGGCGGATACAATCGCGCTCTACCACAAGAACCTCGAACTGGAGGAACTGGCCGAGACTCTTCGGCTTCAAGGTCTGATGATTACTCGAGTTGAAATAGTCGCACTTTTGGCGCACGATCTCGGGCACAAAGCGTTTGAATCGTGTCAAAATGTTCACACTTATATCGAATCGTGCAAAAAGGCTTTGAATAGCACAACTGAGCGGAGATCTCATGCTCATTTGGAAGATAAGGCTGAACTCGCAATTGGATCGGCCGAGAGAATTCAGCAGTCTCTCGAGCAGATACGAAAACTCTACGGAAGTTCGGCTGGATTCATCGGGGAACGTACTGAATTCGGAATTGAAGACGTTGTCAAGGATGTGATTGAAATAATGGGAGGCGGGTTGGCCCGCGCCAAGGTTCAAATTCGCCAGGAATTCTCAGGTAACACACGACTGTCAGGATACCGCTCCATTTTGACGCAGGTACTTCTAAACCTCGTCATCAACTCAATTGACGCGGTTCGTACGCAAAAGAACCGGCGGCCAACGACCATCACAATTCACGCACATGAGGAACGACTGGGGGAACAGCGCAGAGTGATCGTCCAATTCTGGGACGAGGGTCCCGGGATCAATCGTCACAAGTTTCAGAACCCGCAGGATATCTTCCTCATTGGCAAAACCTCCAAGGAGAATGGGACGGGGACAGGGCTTCCGGTTGCGAGAAACCTCATAGGCCAATATTTCAAAGGAACGCTAACCCTGGATGATGCGGAAAAGGCAAGATTCCGAATTTCAATTCCGGCTTGATGCCGTAAAGAGAGGAAGCTGATGTCGACTTTTCTGCCCACAGTTCTCCTTGTGGACGACGACCCTGCAATGAATGATTATCTCAGGGAACGATTCCACGATGAGACCTCAATTGGTGCTGTGTGCGCTCGGACCTTGTCACAAGCAAAAGAACTCATCGACACTAAGCAGTTAAGTATCTCGGCTGTCGTCGCCGATGTGTTTTTTGATGAGGGCAAGGCGGATCCCAAGCATCACCTCGGCGATGGCCTCGACCTTTTGCAATACTGTAGCGAAGTGCGGCCTGATTTACCTCAATATGTGTTTTCTGTGTTTTCTGAACGAGATGCGGAGAGAGACAAGGCGAAGGATTTAAACCTCCCTATCCGTTTCTGGTTTCAGAAAGCCTGGATGCGGCCCGGGCAGGGCGGTGCATCCGCTCCGTGGGCATCGGTGGAGAGGGATTTGATAGAAGAAAGCATCAGAAAAGAGGATGGTTCTCTGCGCCAGAGGCTTCTTGAATTGAAGTGTTCAGGAGAAGAGGTCACGACTACCGCATTGTCGGAGGCGATTCGTTCGTTGAAGATTCCGCGGCGCACATACCTTCAGTCTATTAACGATTCTAACTACAATATCATCCATCCTATTGAGGTCCTCTGCACCGTTGAAGACGATGGGACCGTGCGTGCTCATGCGTCGCGATTTGCCTTGATCAACGATGGATTCGGGACGACCGTTGATGAGGCGCTTTCCTCCTTAGGAGATTCACTCCTCAACATTTTGGAGACCCTCGACAAGGAACCTGATCAAGATCTTCACGACTATCTCCGTCAGTATCGCGACTCCCTCCATCAGCACATTCGGGAGGTCCGCGGAATATGAAACGTGCGGAATTAGACAGGGTTCTGACCACAAAACTGCGCATGCAGAAGGAGGCTGGGGGGCGACATACCAATTACATACTCCGAATAGGGGGAAAGCTAGTTCTACCTCGGACCGTTCGGCTGTCGCATGGATCGGGTGAGCTAAGAGACCGTGAGAAAGGGAGTACTGCCAGAGACCTGTTTCTCAAAGAGCGCGAACTGGATACTTGTGTTCAATGTTATATCGACGCAGAATGTGTTTTCCTTTGCATTGCCATTAGCCTTCTCACTCGGCTTGCAGAAATGGATCCAGAAGCTACACCCAGGGGAGAGTTGCTTCGCGATTGCGCTGGAATTGGCGATCTACTCCTAGCGGCCGAGTCATTCTCAACGACTCGACCTCAGTCGCTTCCGTCGAGAGCTGTTCTGGAAAGGCTTGAAGCCAGCCTTGATCTCTGCATGAATACTCAGCATACACGAGAGCTTGCTCGCAGAATTCAACGCCATGTGTTGGCTAGATGTTAGTCGGGCAGGAGTGACGCGACATGCCATTAATTACCGTTCAATTGCGGCAACGAATGACACGAGGGCAATGTGTTGCGTTTGTAGGAGCTGGTTTCTCCAGAGTGTGCGACATGCCTGGGTGGCTGGGTCTGCTGGAGAATATTCTTTCAATCGCTCGCGAATCTCTTCATTCCGAAAATCCGAGTCTCGATTCATGCAAGACAGCACTTGAGCATGGAAACTATGCTTTGGCTGCGAGCATTCTGCGCGAGGCGCTTCCACCCGCAGATATGGACGATGCGATCCGAAGGAATTTCGGCTTGCATCGGCTTGATCAAGCAAAGGACGCTCAACAAAAGCGAATGCGGGAAAGGATGAAAAACCTGGCCCTGGCTCCGTGGGCCGGAATCCTCACGACGAACTACGATGAGCTGATTGAACATGGCCTCAATCAATGGAATCACGTTGAGAGAGTTTCCGCAACAGGGCTGGACCCGCGACTGGGTGTCATTTTGAATACGGCGCCGGCAGCAGGAATGTTCTTCGTTAAATTGCACGGGTCGACAATTGGCAGCGAAATCGTTCTTAGCACGGATGAGTACGATCGCACCTATATCGCATCACCTCAAATGACGGCTTTCTTGACCGGAATTATGCTTCGCTACAACACCGTCTTCGTCGGCTGCTCGCTTGAGGACGAAATTGTCCGATTGAGACGCGACCTGACCCGTCGGTTCCGAGGCATGATCCCCACCGCATACGCCTTGCTCCAAGAGACGGCCGACAACAGGGCGAGGCAATCCTGGTTACGCAATCTTGCCCAAATTGAAACCATTTTTTATCCCATTTCCGACGTCAACCACCTATCTTTGGATCAGTTTCTTGAAGAGGCGGCAGAGATATCGGATCCCATCATCAGTGCAAAGACCTCAACAGTTTCAACAATTACGCTGCAGAAATACCGTAGTGCCGGACCAATTGAAAGGCTGCGTATGGCGGGATTGGATAATCAACATATCGTTTTGTTAGTGTCGCGAATGCCAGATCAGTCCCTTCATCACCGAGATTTAGTGAACCCGACTCGGACGCTAACGGCGGAGGGAGAACTTTTGGCTACCTTGTCGCCTAACGAGTTGACGTACCGCGCACTCTTTTTAATCTCAGTTGGATTGCTCGACGAGTCGCTGGATGATGATGGTGAGCGGGTCTATCGAGTAAGTGATACCGTTAAACGTGCAGTGGAAACGATGCGCTTGCGGGCAAGCGATGGGACGGCTGTAGCCAAGAAGACGCACGCAAGTAAGGCGTCGCGAAGGTAGCATTCTCAACTTGGCCTACTTCAGCGCCCCGATTATCTGTTTCGCTCAATGCGCTTCTTCTGCATAGCCAGATCCCTCCGACTCGGCTTGCGCGGTCATGGCCATGGACTCACGATTGCGATTCTTCAGACCTATTCGGGGCCGATCGCCTTATTTTTTGTTGGAATTTTTTCGGGTTACGGTTGACGTTTTGGACGTATAATCGGGCATCGGTTTCCCCTGTGCTTGCGTTGGGAAATCTCCCCGCACTGTCCCAATGAAATAGAGCGAAGTAGTCAAACGCCAGGCCTCCAAGATTTCGCGGGATTCGTCTCAGCCTAGTTTGGACGAGACGCGGTCGGGCCGTTGGGACACGAGCACATCCAGATAGGTGCTCCAGACTGATGGTTGGATTGAGATGCCCAATCCTGCGTGTTGGAGAAAGCAGAGATCAAATAAGGAGACGCCTTTGTGAAGAGATATTCGCAGAGTCTAACTCTGATGGGATACGTCACAACGGTCAATGCGGAGGCGAGCAGCTTCAAAGTCAAGTGTCGGAGCGGCGACGAGTTCGAAGCATTTGCTACAAAGCAGACAACGTTTGATGTACTGCGAAACCTGGATTCACTCAACAACGATCGTGTTCCCAGCCCCGACTTCAAAGACCCCGGTTCGGCACAGTTCGCGATTGACAAGTATATAGAGCCGGCACAGCTAGTGGTCGTGCAAGGCATCCTCCAGATCGATGACGAGCGGAGGCGGTTCGATGCCCGCAACATCACGCTGCAGTCTTCGTCAAGCGACCGTTATTTATTCGAAGAGACGCATTGGTGGCTGACCCAGACGGCGCGACTGGCGGACCAGTGGCTCGATTCTCTGTTTGATGACAAACGAACCTATGACATAGACGATTGGGTGAAGCTGTACCGCACCGATCTCAATATCCTTGGGCTGCCGACGAACGACGACACGCAAGAGTGCGCCGTACTATCGCGCCTCATTTACGGCCTCTCGGCGGCATACTTGATCGTTGGTGGCGACCGCTACCGCCAGGCGGCAGCGGCTGCGGTGAGGTTCCAACGCGACTCGTTTCGCAGTTTGAGTCACGACAGCACCTACTGTTTCTGGGCGTACGGCAGGCGGAAGGGCAAATACGGTACTGAGCTTCTCGTTCCTTCGGAAAGCGGCGACGACGCAGGCTCGATTCCGCTCTACGAACAGATTTATGCGCTCGCTGGGCTTGCGAATTATTACCGGATTTCGCTTGACTGGGAAGTTTTGGAAGATATTCGGCGAACCGTCCGCGCATTCAATGCGTTTTTCCTGGACGAACTGCGGGAGGACGACAGCGCCTTCCGAGGCCACGGCGGATACTTCTCGCACATCGACTATGCGACCATGCGTCCGGATCAGAATTCCAATCCAAACAACAATCTCAAGAAGAACTGGAATTCGGTTGGCGACCACATCCCCGCATATCTGATCAACCTCATTCTGGCGCTTGACCCGCTGCCCACGGGGGGAGGGCGGACTTGGAGCAGTTGCTTTCCTGCGCCAAACTCTTGCTGGAACGGTCGGTGACGCTGATTGTGGATAGATTTCCCGATGAGAATCCGAACATTCCATATGTGAATGAGAGGTTTTTCGCCGACTGGAAACCGGACCACACCTATGGTTGGCAACAGAATAGAGCAATTGTGGGGCATAACTTTAAGATCGCCTGGAACATGACGAGAGCTGCCAACTACTACAAGACGAAGCAGGCTGAACTACAACGCCAACTTCCGAAGCCTGGGAAGGAGCAGGCTAGCAACGAACAGGCGCAGCATTACGAAGAACTCGCAGAGAAGTGCATGGTTTTGGCGGAGAAACTAGGTCGCGCGATGACCGAGTTCGGGATCGATCAGATCCGTGGCGGGTGTTTCGACTGTGTAGAACGGGAGCCGTATGCCGGCGCCAACTTCCTGCCTGTGGAGTTCACGTGGGGAAACACGAAGGACTTCTGGCAGCAGGAGCAGGCGATTCTCGCCTACCTGATCCTGTTCGGGCACACGAAGAATCCTTTCTACTTGCAGGGAGCGCGGGAGACGGAGGCTTTCTGGAACACTTTCTTTTTGGATCGCGAACATCGAGGGATGTACTTTCGTGTAACGGACAACGGACTGCCAATAGTTCAAGGGGGATACGAGGTGCGGGGTGGGCATTCGGACGCCTCGGGATACCACTGCTTTGAACTGAATTACCTGGCGCACATCTACAATCGCGCGTATGTGGCGGGGACGAACAGCACGGATCCGACTTTCTGCCTCTACTTCAAACCGGATCGGCAATGCGGGATGACCTCGATCAATGTCCTGCCGGATTTTATGCCACCTGGCAGCGTCCAGATCGAGCAGGTCACCATCAACGGTGTCATCCGAGACCACCAGGATCCGAATTACTTCCAAATCGATTTGTCCGACCAGGACTTGGGGGCCGAGGTTGTGGTCCGATTTCGTGGGGCGTAGCGGGTCTCAGAAGCGCGATACGTCTCAGGCGCTTATTCGCCATTCAGGGGGAGCAGCCGTGAGTGAGAATTCCCAAGCAATGCCGATCGCCTCCGATAAAACCCGCCCGCTGGCCGAAAAGCGAATAGGCGTGTTATTGGAGAGCCTTTACATCCCGGAGGAGATCAAGGCCTACCAAGATGATTTCCCTGCTCTGGGAGCTCGGGTCGAATTGCTTTCGCACCTGTGGGGCAACTCGTCGCTCGAATTCACTAGCGATACAAACGGGGAAATGAAACTACCAGAGACAATTCAAGTGAGCCTTGAGATCGATGACACTAAGCAAGTTCGGCTCGAGGATTACTCCGCAGTCATCATGGCGGCCAACTACACGAGCGTGCGATTACGGTCCTTCCAGCCACCGGAAAGCCCACAGGACCCACCAGCGGTGAGGTTCTTCGCGCGCGCGATGCGAGATAGAAACATCGTCAAAGGCGCTCTCTGTCATGGATTATGGATCCTCGCGCCGCATCCGGAACTGCTTCGAGGCCGACGCGTGATTTGCCATGAGGTCGTCCGTGCCGACGTGCTCAACGCAGGCGCCATCTTCACGGCATCTCCGGACAATGTTGTGGTCGACGACGATTTGGTGACCGGGCACTCCAAGGCAGATGTGCATACATTTATCCGGCGCATTGCTCAAGCGATTGAGGTTCGTGCCGGAGAGTCAGCACAGAAGGGAGGCAAACAATGCAAACTGAACTCATGAGCAGAATCTTATTCGTGCTATCGGAGTGGGGATTCTGGGGCGAGGAACTGATCGGTCCACTGGAATCACTGAGTGCCGCGGGTTTCCACATTGACTTTGCAACGCCTACCGGACTTAGACCTACGGCACTGCCTCCCAGTATGGATCCTGCCTCCGATGTCTGGCGTCAACTACTCTTTCCGGTCAACGACAACCATAATTCCCGATAGTTG
>CAYTJN010000100.1:0-15482 GCA_964438125.1 uncultured Occallatibacter sp. | reverse complement strand
TGAATGAGGGCAAATTCCATCACAGTTCCACAGTTTCACAGGAAATAGGGGGGGGGGGTGGGGGGGTACCCCGCGCGGAAAGTAAAGCGGAACTCCATGGCATTGTGCGGAAGGTTTCTATTAACGTTCGAGTGTTCACAAAGGAGCCGCTGAAATCGGTCGCTGCGCAGGCGCGGGAAACAGGCGAGATAAATTCAGGTTAGCAGAATGCGAGTAATTATCTGCAAAATGCATTCATGCAATTGCCCTGAAGTTCCCCTCCTGCGCCGAAAGACCCTCACGTTCTAATCCAAAGCAACGATAAACAGGATGGGAGATGTTTTGGATGGCGAGGCAAGCTACCACGGAGACGGCTGCCGATCGGGCCCGGAAACAAGCGGGAGAACTTCGTTATGTGGCGCGCCAACCGATTCTGGATCTGCGCGGCAAAGTACATGGCTATGAACTACTTTTTTGGAATGGACGAGAGCCAATCATCCGCGCCGACAGCGAAATCGCGACTCGCACCATGCTGGACAATACCGTGATCTTCGGACTGGAAGAGTTGGCGCAAGGAAAACCGGCCTTCGTGAACTGTACAGCGGATTCGCTGACCGAAGAGTGGGTCAAGGTGCTGCCGCCAAAAATGACCATCCTCGAGCTACCGGCCTCGACGGAGGCCGCACCCGGCTTGCTTGCCTCCTGCCGCAAACTGAAGGCGTTGGGATTCCGGCTGGCCCTGGCGGATTTCACCGGACAGCGGCAGTCTCAGCCATTGGCAGTTATGGCCGATTACGTCAAGGTCGATATTAACCAAATCGACGCCTTTGAGCGCCGGAACTTGCCCGGCAAGTTGGACGGATCATGGGCTCGAATTGTGGCGCAGAACGTGGAGACGCAGGAACAGTATGGACTGGCCTGTAGAGAAGGCTTCGATCTCTTTCAGGGTTACTATTTCTGCCGCCCAGAACCGCTCGAAAGCCACAGGATTCCCGGCAATCGCCTGGTCCACCTTGAGATCCTCGAGGATTTGCAAAAAGACCCCGTTGACCTGCACCGGTTGAGCCAGTTGGTGATGTGTGATGCATCGCTCACCTATCGGCTGCTGCGGCTCATCAATTCCCCCATCTGCGCCATGCGCCAGGAAATTACTTCAATCCAATCCGCGCTCATGCTGGTGGGCGAGGGCGTATTCCGGCGCATCGCCATGCTGGCCATCGCCACCGACTTCAACGCCGATCAGCCGGCCGAGATTCTTCGCATGGCCTTTGAACGGGCGCGCTTCTGCGAACTTGCCTCCGGTCTCTGCGGCCTGGTTCCCGGCGAGCAATACCTGATCGGCATGATCAGCCTGTTTCCCGCCATGCTGCGCATTTTGACAGAAGACCTGATTCAAATGCTGCCTCTGCGCCAAGCCGCTTGCGACGCCTTGCTGGGCCGCGAGGTCCAGGACGGTGTTCTCTTGCATTGGATCGTCTGCGAAGAGCACGGCGATTGGGCGGCATGCGACAAGATCGCTCGTGCCCATGGTCTGCGCCATGAAAACTTGATGCGGTGCCATGCCGAGGCCATTCAATGGGCCCAAGAGGCACTCACGACCAATGCGTGAGTTAAGCGCCGCGGGTGCCGGCGAGCGATCGCCATTGTCGAGAACGTTTCAAAAGTGGAATCTGATTACACGTGGGGATGGATCATTAGTGAATGGAAGCAGCGAAACGCTTCTCCCATCGTTCTTCGTGCCGGTCATCGCGGAAGATGGCTGATGTCACGCGGCCCTCTGCATCCCGCTCAAAGGTGATTCGAGGCAGACTCGTTCCATTTGGGTAAAAAAAAGTTGACGGCGACTCGGCGGCCAACTCGGCGATTTCGCCAATCTGGTTCTTCTCATAGAGCGCGTCGCCCTGACGGAAGATGGTAGCCGCGGTGCGGCCATTTACGTCACGATACTCTCCTGCAAACGAATCGAGTGTAGCCGAAGCAAGCTTGATGGCGGGCGGGTGCAGTGGGATCATGACCCGTTCGGCATAGGGGGGCAACTCCGGCTCCGTTGGCGTCTTGAGATGATGCGAAAGGAACCAGCGCGGCAACTCCGGCTCATTGTAGGCGCGCGACCAACAATCGTGCCTGACTCCCATATAGACCGATAGTTTTACACGTCCGCCGGCGCTCTTCAGTGCCTCAAAGAGCAACTCACTCTGGCGCGGTTCGACGACATTGTCGTCGCTTCCATGAAAGATCCAGATCGGCAAGCGGCCGACCGCGCGCGCGTACTCGGCGGGAAGCGTCGCTGCCAGTTGCCAGCGCTCCGGTTCATAGGACCAGAAGACACCGCCGGCCACAACAGCCACCGACGCCCAGCGTCGCGGATATAACTTCGCCAGTTCCCAGGCGCCATAGCCGCCCATCGAGAGGCCGGTCAAGTAAGTGTGTTCCGGGTCGAGGTGAAACTCCTGCGTCTCTCGGTCGAGCGCGGTCATGGCCATCGACAACATCTCCGGGTCGGTCCAATAATTGGCCTGCTGACACTGCGGCATGACGATTACAAACGGCCAGCGCTCAGGGTGGTCGCGCACCGCCTGGGGCAGCCCGATCTGTGTCTGCCACATGCCTTCTGAGCCCCGCTCGCCGCGTCCGTGCAGAAAGAGGATTACCGGCCATTGCTTCTTGTCGTCGCGCCGGAAAGCCTCGGGCAGGTAAATCTGCAAGTGGTAGGTCGAGCCGTGCACCTCAACGGTGCGGTTCAGAAAGCCCGTCTCTTGCGTCGGCTCCGACTGCGAATGGTGGCTGGCGCCGCGGAAAGCTGGGGACTGCGCCGGTGCAATTGAGCATGCGATCAGCAAGCCGGCAATCAGGAATCGCAAGGGTCGAAGCATGTGAGAGTCCCATCCCAACTATAGATGGGCTGAGCGCGGGCTCAGAACCTGTTTCGCGCAAAAGTTTCTTTTTCGGGAAAGACGGGAACGCCCATGACCTCAAGCGGGAAGCCGTTTCAGCAGTTCGTTCGCGCTTTGGAACCACTTGCGTTCCCGGCGCCGCAGGTAGTCGGGCATGGCTCGCTCTTTTGCGAGCACCTTCTGCGCCCATTGACGTGCTTCGGCGTTGCGTCCCTCCGAGGCCAGCAACTCAGCAAAGTTCAAATAGGTCTCAGAGAGTGTCGAAGCGGCTATAGCTTTCACGAAGAGCACCTCGGCTTTCTCCTTCTGGCCGGTCTGCGCATAGGCGTGGGCCAGCAATCCTTCGGCGCGATGAAAGTCGTAATCGGGCTCTTTGCCGACCACTCGCTCGAGGTCAGGCACCGCGGCCGGAGTGTCCCTCAGCCCCAGAGCGCAGAGTGCGCGCCGGTAGATGGAATCGAGTGTGCTAAAGGGAGCGGCGACTGCCTTATCGAAGCTGGCACGGGCAAGCTCCAGGTTTCCCTGGTCCATATAAAGGGCGCCGAGCTCTTCATAGTTTTCCGCGGAAGGATTGTCGAGTATGGCGAATTCAAGCTCGCCGATGCGCTTGCCGCGCGGAATTCCCCGGAAGATCTGGGAGGACGTTTTGACGTCGGGCAACGCAACAACAACAAGGTAGATCAGCGCGCCCAGAGGACCGATAAAGATGATGATGGAGAGCCAGTACCAATCCGGCCGCCGGCGAATGTAATGGATGATCGCCACCACCTGGAGAATCAAACTCCAAGGGTAGAAGAAGAAGCTCAGGATTCCCATGCGGTCGTAGTCCTGGTCTCAGCTTACTATGCGCCGACAATCATTCGAAAACGATCTTCGAAAAAACTACCCAGGTTTCTTGACCTCCTGAAAAAAAGAGATCGCTATTTTTCTTTTTGGACTGGTAAGGTCCAGATGGGTGTGTTATTTTTTTGGAGATGGAAGTCCCTGGAACGCAGTCGGCCAGGGAAACGGTACGGGGGCCCTTCGAAGTTGCTGGTTCAGGGAATATTTTTTGGTCCGCATTTAAACCTCGTCCGAAACGCATTCTTAAGCTTTTTTTGTTCACCCCTCTCATGAATCGATTCATGAATCGATAGCTGGCTGCTATGGTGGGTCTTCAAGGCTGTTCGCCTCGCGAGTGCTTTTTGCTTAAGCGCAACAATTGTCCACGATTTGTGTGACCTTCAGCATTTCGCGCACATCAAACAAAAGAAAAACCTGCCGGGGAACGTACGCATGGCGCAGATATTCGATCGCAGCTCCAACGCCTTGGCTCGGGCGAGCCTGGTATTGACGGGGCTGATCGTGATTGCACTGGGGGTAACGCTGGACGAGTTGCAGCGCTCACCATGGGTGACGCGCCAGGGCCAGCGGCCCGATCAGCCTGTGCCTTTCAGCCATAAGCATCATGTGCAGGGCCTGGGATTGCAATGCCAGTACTGCCACACGACGGTCGAGAGATCGAGCTATGCCGGAATTCCCCCTACAAAGACCTGCATGAACTGCCACGCGCAGATCTGGACGAACGCTCAACTGCTGGAGCCGGTTCGCCAGAGCTGGGCCACCGGCCAGTCTTTGGCCTGGACGAAGGTGCATGACCTGCCCGATTACGTCTACTTCAGCCACGAAATTCACGTGAACAAGGGGATCGGCTGTGCCAGTTGCCATGGCCGTGTCGACCAGATGCCGCTGATGTATGCCGAGAATACGCTGCAAATGGAATGGTGCCTGGACTGCCATCGCAACCCGGCAAAGAATCTGCGGCCGACCAGCGAAATCTATAACAATGCGTGGGAGAAGCCTGCCGAGGATCGGCCTGTGTGGTGCGCGGCGGGCGGCAAGGGCGATGAGGAAATGAGCGGCGTGGCGACGGCCCAGGGCGTGAGTTGCAGCACAAAAGACCCATCCGTCGAAGTTGCGTCGCTGAATTTGGCTGGGAGTTTGCTGCCGGTTGCTAACTACCAGAAGTTCACCAGCCAGAACGACCTGGGTCACTTCCTGCTCGGCCACTACAAGATTCGTACTCCAAAGGATTTGACCAGTTGCGAGGTCTGCCACCGATGAGCGAGAAGATGGGTGGAGAAAAGATGAACGAAGCCGTCGCACCGATGACGCTGGCGGCCGTGCGCGCAGAGCTCAAGGGCGTCAAGGGCAAGCGCTACTGGCAGTCAATCGACGAGCTGGCGGGTACGCCGGAGTTTCAAGCCGCGGTCGAGAAGGAGTTCCCTTCTGCGGCGCAAGAGTGGGTCGATCCGGTCTCGCGGCGCGGATTCTTGAAGCTGATGGGCGCGTCGATGGCGCTGGCCGGACTGGCCGGATGCACCAAACAGCCAGACGAACCCATTTATCCATATGTGAAGGCTCCAGAGGATCTGATTCTCGGCAAGCCCATGTACTTTGCCACGGCGCATCCATTTGTAACCGGCGCGGTGCCGCTGCTGGTGAAGACGGATCAGTTCCGGCCGATCAAGATTGATGGCAATCCCGAGCACCCTTATAACCAGGGCGCATCGGACCCGTTCACTCAGGCAACGCTGCTTGACCTCTACGATCCTGACCGCTCGCAGCATGTGACCTATCGCGGCGAGAACCGCGAGTGGGCCGAGTTTGCGGTCGAGTTTCGCAACAAGGTCGCCAGCACCGGCGACGGCACCGGCATCTACTTCCTCAGCGAGACGATTACCTCGCCCACGCTGGCCCGACAGTGGAAGGAAGTGCGGGCGAAATATCCGAAGGCAACGCTAGTGCAATATGACCCGGCGATTGCGGGGACGGCATTGGCCGGCGGGCTTAATGTTCAATATGATTTGGCTGAAGCGGATGTGATTGTTTCGCTCGATGCGGACTTTCTTTCGGGTGCCAGCTATCCCGGCTTCCACAAGTTAGTCCGTCAGTATGCTGAACGGCGCAAAGATCCATCAAAACTGAACCGCTTGTATGCGATCGAGAGCACGCCAACCACGACAGGACTGAAGGCCGAGCATCGTTTGGGATTACGAGCGAGTGAAATTCCGGCTTTTGCTGCGGAGTTGGCAAAGGCTGTTGGAGTTAGCGGCGTTGACGCTCCGAATTATGCGTGGACTGATGAGCAGAAGAAATTTCTTGTTGCATTGGCCAAGGACTTGAAGGCTCATGCGGGTAAGAGCGTAGTGATTGCGGGATTAAATCAAAACCCGATCGTCGTCGCGCTCGGCATGGCCATCAACAACGTTCTGGGCGATAGCAAGACAGCCGTGTTCTCCGAGAACCTGCAGAGCTCCGCTTCTTTGGGGGCAGCTGACCGGTTGCCCTCTGATCAACTTACTGACATGAAGGCGCTGGTTGCGGATCTGAATGCAGGCAAGGTGGATTGGCTTGTAATTCTCAACGCCAATCCGATCTATTCCGCGCCTGCTGATCTGGATTTTGCCGCTGCATTCAATAAAGCCAAGACAGTTGCGCATCTCGGTTCACATGTCGACGAGACCGGGCAAATCTCGCACTGGCACGTTCCCGCAGCGCATTTCCTGGAATCGTGGTCCGACGCCAGAGCTTATGACGGCACCGCTTTGATCGTGCAGCCGATGATTGATCCGCTTTATGGGGGCAAGACGGCGCATCACTTCTTTCAGGCGCTGCTGAATGAGCCGGGATTGAGTCCGTATGAGGCGGTGCGGGAGACATGGAAGCCGACTATCAAGGGTGACTTTGAGACGGGCTGGCGCAAGGCTCTTCATGCAGGCTGGATCGACGGGACCGCGTATCTGACGGTTCCAACCTCGGCGTTCATCTTCGGCGCATCTTCACAACTCAAAATATCTGCACCGTCTTCGAAAGATTCTCTCGAGATCATCTTCCGCCCCGACCCGAATGTTTATGACGGGCGGTGGTCCAATGTGGGCTGGCTGCAGGAGCTGCCCAAGCCGGTAACGAATCTTAGCTGGGACAATGCCGCGTTAGTCTCAGGCGCTACGCTCACCAAGTATGGCCTGGAAGAAGACGACATCATCGAGTTGTCCGTGGGCAACGGTAAGGTGAAGGCTCCGGTGATTGCCGTGCCGGGGCATCCTGATAACTCGGTCACAGTTCATTTGGGCTATGGACGCTCCTTTGCAGGACGCGTCGGCTCGGGCGCGGGATTCAACGCCTATCTCATTCGCAATTCATGGGCTCCGTTCTATGCGACCGGATCGATGCGGAAGGTTGAGGGCAAGTGGGGGTTGGCAGTGACCAAGAGCCACTTCCAGGATCATCGCGGCACCAGGTTCGGTCAGCCTGAGGGCCACAATAATAATTCCCTCGAAGCCGATGAGGCGATCAACGAGCGCGGCATCATTCGCTATGCGACGCTCGATGAGTACAAGGCCCACCCCGGATTTGCCAACGAAGGACACGAGCAGACCGACAAGAGCAATTCGCTCTTCCCCAACTGGGAGTACAACGAGGCCAATGCCTGGGGCATGTCGATTGACATGGCGAGTTGCACCGGCTGCAATGCCTGCATCGTGAGCTGCTATGCGGAAAACAACATTCCTGTTGTCGGCAAGCAGCAGGTGCGCATTGGGCGCAACATGCAATGGCTGCGCATCGATACGTACTTTGAAGGCGATCTAGCGGCACCGCGCGCACATTTTCAGCCAATGGCCTGCCAGCACTGCGAGAACGCTCCCTGCGAGCAGGTATGCCCGGTGGGCGCGACAGTGCACACGCCCGAGGGCCTGAACACGATGGTCTACAACCGCTGCGTGGGCACCCGCTATTGTTCAAACAACTGCCCGTACAAGGTGCGCCGCTTCAACTTCCTGCTCTTCTCCGACTTTGAAACGGAGAGTTTGAAGTTGATGCGCAACCCCGATGTTTCGGTCCGTTCGCGCGGCGTGATGGAGAAGTGCAGTTACTGCGTGCAGCGCATCTCGGCAGCGAAGATTGACGCCGACAAGGAGAACCGTAAAGTACAAGACGGCGAGATCGTGACCGCCTGCCAGCAAGCCTGCCCTGCCTCGGCTATCACCTTCGGCAACATCAATGACAAGCAGAGCAAAGTCGCAAAACTGCAATCAGACGAGCGCAGTTACCAGGTGCTCGCCGATTTGAATACGCGTCCACGGACAAAGTATGTGGCCGCTGTTCTAAATCCGAATAACGAACTGCAAGACGCGCCGGTGGAACTCAAACCGGCGAAGGGTTAAGAGGTCGATGACGCCAACGGAACTGAAAGACAACCCGAGGATCGATCCCGCGACGGGAGAGTACCGCGTAATCGCTCCGGGACAGACCTTCCGCTCGGTCACCGAGAAGATCGTGCGCATCGTGCTCACGCCTACCACGCCTCTGGGTTGGTTTGCGCTCTTCGGCGTGGCGGGCGCGGCCGCGACGGGGTTGCTCGTTGCGGTCACCTGGCTCTTCCTGGTCGGCGTCGGCATCTGGGGCATCACGCAGCCCGTGGCCTGGGGCTTCGCAATCATTAACTTTGTTTGGTGGATCGGCATCGGTCACGCGGGCACCTTGATCTCGGCAATTCTGCTGCTGTTCAAACAGAGCTGGCGCAACTCGATCAACCGCTTCGCTGAAGCGATGACCATCTTCGCAGTGGTCTGCGCGGGCATGTTTCCGCTGATCCACGTGGGCCGCCCATGGCTGGCTTATTGGATGTTCCCCTACCCGAACACGATGAACGTGTGGCCGCAGTTCCGCTCACCGCTGCTGTGGGACGTCTTTGCGGTGTCGACCTATGCGACGATCTCCGTCGTCTTCTGGTACATCGGCATGGTGCCCGACTTCGGCACCATGCGCGACCGCGCCGAATCTAAGCTTGCACAGTATTTCTATGGACTGATGGCGCTCGGCTGGCGAGGTTCCGTGCGCCACTGGGCACGCTATGAGACAGCCTCCCTGCTACTGGCTGGGCTGGCTACGCCCCTCGTGCTCTCGGTCCATACGGTCATCAGTTTTGATTTTGCCGTGGCAGTACTGCCGGGCTGGCACACAACAATCTTTCCGCCTTACTTTGTTGCGGGCGCAATCTATTCCGGTTTTGCGATGGTGCTGACGCTGGCGATTCCGCTGCGCAAGTTTTATCACCTTGAGGGTCTGGTTACAGAGCGGCACATCGACAATATGGGCAAGGTGATGCTGGCGACCGGCTTCATTGTGGCCTATGGCTACGGCATGGAAGTCTTTATGGCCTGGTACTCGGCCTCTCATTGGGAAGCCTTCATGATGTGGAACCGCATGTTTGGGCCGATGGGCTGGGCTTATTGGGTGCTGATCACCTGCAACCTGGCGATTCCGCTCACGACACTTTGGTCACGCAAATTGCGCACTTCAATCGGCTTCATGTTTTTCATTTCGATTGTCGTGAATACGGGGATGTGGTTTGAGCGCTTCGTGATTATTGTGACGAGCCTCTATCGTGACTTCCTGCCTTCATCGTGGGGCACCTATCGGGCAACACGGTGGGATTACCTTACGTTTGTCGGGACACTTGGATTGTTCACGGCGCTCTTCCTATTGTTTGTGCGCTTCCTGCCCATGATTCCTATGTCCGAAATTCGAACGATGTTGCCTGGAGCGAAGATTGGCCCGAAGATCGCGCCCCAGGCGCCGGCAAAGGCAGGTGACTGATATGCCCGCACGCGAAGGAACCTACGGCTTACTCGCCGAATTCGACACCCCGGGCGACCTGATCCGTGCAGCGCAACAGGCGCGCAACGACGGCTGGCGGCGCATGGATTGCTACACACCCTATCCTGTGGAAGAAGCGGCAGAGGCCATCGGCTTCCATCGCAACAAAGTACCGCTTCTAACATTGATCGGCGGACTGCTGGGTTTGGCGGCCATGTTCCTTTTGGAAGTTTGGATCTCAGTGCTGGCTTACCCATTGAATATCGCCGGACGGCCGCTCTACTCGTGGCCGGCCTTCATCGTGCCCGCTTACGAATGGACAATTCTATGGTCTGGATTGTCGGCGGCTTTTGGAATGCTGGCTCTCAATGGATTGCCGGCGCTTTATCACCCGCTCTTCAACGCGCCCAACTTCCGCGATGGAGCGACGACGGATAAATTCTTTTTGTGTTTGGAAGCGCTGGACCCCAAGTTCGAATTGGTAGAGTCGAAGAAATACCTGGAAAGCTTCCAGCCACTTTCGGTCGTGGAGGTGGCGTACTGATGATCAGGGTTCAGAGATCAAAGATTACAGATCAGCGAACGCCGATGGTCTTCGGCCGCTTACGGGCGGCTGCCGGTCTCGCTGCGCTACTGCTGGTCGCCGGTTGCCGTCAGGATATGCAAGACCAGCCAAAGATCATCTCGCAGCGCGGCTCCGAGATGTTCGCTGATCATCGCGGCGCTCGACCGCAGGTCGCGAATACCGTGGCTCGCGGCCAGTTGCGCGAGGATGCTTACTTCTACACTGGAGTGATTCAGGCCGCCGACGGCTATCGCGAAGAGAAGAACGAGATGCCTTTCCCGGTAACGCTCGATGTGCTCAAGCGCGGACAGGAGCGCTTCAACATTTATTGCACACCCTGCCATTCGCGTGTGGGCAACGGACTCGGCGAAATTGTCGAGCGCGGCTACAAACCTGCTGCCAATCTGCACGATCAAGTGCGGCTCTCGCAGCCCATCTCGCACTATTTTTACGTAATGACGCACGGATACGGGGCCATGCCAGACTATTCTGCGCAACTCGCGCCCGTGGATCGCTGGGCAGTTGCAGCCTACATTCGCGCGTTGCAATTAAGTCAGGCCGCAACCGTAGCGGACGTTCCCTCAGGCGTGCAGATTCGCAGCTTGCACGAAATAGCCGCAGGGAGCGGGCATCCGGAGTTTGCTCAACCGTGGACCCTGCCGGCGACGGCCGTTCAAGCCACTCCGCCAGACACTAGACAGGGAACACCGGCAATGGCTCCGGCCAATCCGGCGCCGCCAACTTTCAATGTTCCATTGGCCAAACAGGCCCCCGCGGCCGCCAAATCCCCCGCGGCCACTAAATAAGGACAGACAGAATGGCTCACGAGACACAGCACGCCAAGACACTTCCCGCCGACCTCGGCGCACCGGCCTTTGTGGACGGCTGGAAAAGCCGCGCGCTGGCGATTGGAGCGGTTTTTGCTGTGATTGCGGCCATTCTGGCTTTCGCCGACGGCTCCGTCGAACACCTACTGCGCGCATGGCTCCTCGGACTGATGCTGACCTTCGGATTTTCAGTAGGCGGATTGGCTCTGCTGATGGTGCAGTACTGCTCGGGCGGTAAGTGGGGACTGTTGCTGCGCCGGCCTCTTGAAGCGATGAGCCGCACATTGCCGCTGGTCTTTGTCTACTGGGTCGTAATTGCACTTTCACTCAAAAAGTTGTATCTATGGGCCGCTGTAGGTGACATAGGCGCTGCGCTCAAATCAGGTTGGATTAACGAAGTTCAGGCGCACGCCATCGAATTCAAGCGGCCCATGCTGAATCCCGCAGCGTTTGTAGTAACTGGCCTGATCTGCTTCGCTATCTGGGGCTTTTACACATGGCGCCTCAACACTCTTGGACTCGAACGGGATGCGGCTTCCCCCACGACCACGCCTGAATGGATCAAGCGGCTTGAGAACTTGAGCGGTCCCGGCATAGTGATCTACGCGATTACCATGTCCGCTGCTGTCATCTATTGGGTGATGTCGCTTGATCCCACTTGGTACTCGTCGGTCTATGGTTTACTCTTCCTGGTCGGGCAAGCATATGGAGTGCTCGCACTATCGATCATCGTTGTCATCTCGCTCTCTGGAGCCGAACCCTTCAAGACGATCTTGCGTCAGACCGAGCAGCATGACTTGGGTAAGTTCACTTTTGCATTTGTGATGCTGAACATCTATCTGGCTTTTTCGCAGTTCCTCATCATTTGGTCGGGAAATCTACCGGAAGAGATACCCTGGTATCTCGATCGCATTCGCGGACACTGGGGCGTCATCATCACTTTGGACTTTCTTTTTCATTGGCTGATTCCGTTTACGCTGTTGCTCTCGCGCGATCTGAAACGTAATAAGAAACGGCTGGTCCTCGTCTGCCAGTGGATGGTCTTTGCGCGCGCCTTCGACTTGTTCTGGCTGATCGAGCCCAACTTCAAAGACGCGGCCGGCAACCTTCACTTCAGTTGGGGAATCCTTGAATACGTGGCAGTACCGGTGGCGATGGTGGCCGTCTGGGTGGCCTACTTCTGCATGCAGTTGAAAACGCGTCCTCTGGTGCAGACCAACGATCCGAATCTGGTGGAGATCCTGGAGCCTGAACATGCCCATGCATGATGATCACAATCCGGGCCATGAGCCGGAAGAGATTGACACATCGAAGGGCTTCGAGTCCTCCGACGTCCGCGTTTCCGGCATCGTGGTCTTCCTGGTTGCGCTGAGCATCTTCGCAGTGGTGACGGCCGTGCTTGCTTATGGCATCGGCAAGATCATCAATGCGCGCATGACAAAAGAAGACGGGCCGCTGAACAAATGGACGCAGACGGTGGATGTACGCGATCTGGGTAATATGCCCAACAGTCCTGAGTTACAAAACAAGGTGGCCGAAATCACTCAAGGCTTTCCTACACCGCGGCTGCAAACAGATGACGGCAATCAAGACGTGGCCGACCTGCACGCACGCGAAGACCTGCTGTTGGGTAATTACTCTTGGCTCGGCCAATCTCAGGACCAATCACAGGGCAAGGTGAGAATTCCGATTGAGCGCGCCATGGAGTTGCTGGCACAGCGGGGACTGCCCGTTGCTGCGGCGGTAGAGCAGGCACCCTTGATGTCTGGGGATGAGAAGCAGGCGATTGCGATTCCGTTGACCGATGGATTTGCGCGGACCAGCTACGAACTGGATCAGGCTACCGCGAAAAAGATCGAAACAGGGCAGCAAAAGTAGAGGTTCGAAGATGCGAAGCAACGCCACAAACCGGAAGAACTGGTATCGCGTTCCATTGGTCGCGTCGTCGTCCGTGGCGCTATGCGCGGCCTTGTTCGCACCGTCGCTCTATGCGCAGGTCTCCCGCTACGATGAGAAACAGATGGCTCCGGCAAGCGACAAGCCGCCGGCGATTTTGAACGGAGTCGGCGTCGCGCAGCGGCTGAATGAACAACTGCCCCTTGCTCTTTCATTCACAAACGACGAGGGTAAGCAGGTTCAGTTAGCCAGTTACTTCGGCAAGATGCCGGCAATTCTGGCGCTCGTCTACTACCAATGCCCCATGCTCTGCTCGGAAGAATTGAACGGTTTGACGGGTGCATTGCAGATGGTGAATTTCGTTCCCGGCAAGGACTTCAATGTGATCGTGGTGAGCATCGATCCCACCGAGGGAACCGACCTTGCGGCGGCCAAGAAGCGCAGTTACCTCAAGCGCTATGGACATCCTGAAACAGCGGCTGGCTGGCACTTCATGACTGGCACGCAGCAGAATATCGACGCACTCACCAAGGCCGTCGGCTTCGGCTACGTCAGGATTCCTGGCCCCGACGGACGGCTCACGCAGTTTGCCCACGCGAGTTCGATTCAGATCGTCACGCCGGAGGGCAGGCTGGCGCAGTACTACATGGGCGTCGAGTACTCGCCCAAGGATTTGAGACTGGGGCTTGTCGAGGCCTCGGCCAATCGCATCGGCTCCCCGGTCGACAACATCCTGACTTACTGCTATCACTACGATCCAACCGTCAACAAACACACACTGATCGTTGCTCGTGTAGTTCAGTTGGGCGGACTGGTAACAGTGTTTTCGCTGGGCGGTTTCATGCTGGCGATGTTCCGCAAAGATGCCCGGAAGAACGATCAGACAGGGACAGGAACAAAGGTGAACGGATAACGAATGAACCATATCAGTCCAGTAATCTGGCAGTTTCTCGTCAAGTGGCTGACGAACTTCGCGCTCTTCCCGCCGGAGGCGTCGAAGATCGCGCCGCAGATGGACGCGCTTTACTTCTTTATGGTTCTGGTCAGCCTGATTGGACTGACTATCGTCGTTCTGCTGATTACGAGCTTCTCGATCCTCTATAGCAAGGGACGCCACCCGGTAGCAGTGCAAGTGGAAGGTTCGACGCTGCTCGAAGCCACCTGGACCATTATTCCTCTTGGCCTGTTTCTGGTGATGTTTGTCTGGGGTGCGTTGATCTACTTCCGTGTCTACACGCCGCCCGCAAACGCCATGAACATTTACGTGGTGGGCAAGCAGTGGATGTGGAAGGCCGAACATCCAGGCGGGCAACACGAGATCAACGCGCTGCACATACCGACCGGACAACCGATTCAACTTACGCTGATCTCGCAGGATGTCTTTCACAGTTTTTCCATTCCGGCCTTTCGCGTGAAGAGAGAAGCTATTCCCGGCCGCTATACGACGGTCTGGTTTGAGGCGACAACGCCGGGCACGTATCATCTCTTCTGCACTCAGTATTGCGGCACGAATCACTCGCAGATGATTGGCGACATCGTGGTGCTGACGCCGGAGGATTTCAGGAAGTGGCTGGCCTCTTCCACCTCGGGCGCTTCGCTGGCGCAAAATGGCGAACGGTTGTTTGCGAGTTTGAGTTGCGCCGCATGCCACAATGCGCGGCCCGATGCGCGCGGACCATCGCTGGCCGGTGTCTATGGCGCGAAGCTAGCACTGTCGGCCGGTGGTACAGTGACCGCCGACGACGCTTACTTGAGAGAGGCGATCCTGAATCCATCGCAGCACGTGACGCAGGGTTATGCGCCTATCATGCCCACCTACCAGGGGCAGGTCAGCGAAGAGGGGGTCATCGCGCTGGTTGAATACATCAAGAACCTCAATTCCGACTATCGCATCCAGCAGACGCTGAATACGACCGATCTGTTGCCGGAAAGCGCAGGTCAGGCGCCGCCCGCTAACCAAGTGCCTGTCTCGAAAGGAACGGTGAAGCCATGAGCACGAACACCATCGTCAGTCTTCCCGACCAGTCGACGGCCAGGATTCCAAAAGATAACTTCATCACCAGGGAGAACGGCCTGCTAAGTTGGCTGCTCACCGGGGATCACAAACGGATCGCGATTCTTTATCTGATCTCTCTGAGCTTCTTCTTCTTCATCGGCGGAGCGCTGGCGGGGCTTATACGTCTAGAACTGCTGACGCCGCAAACCGATCTGATGGCCACCGACACCTATAACAAGGTCTTCACCATGCACGGCGTCATCATGATCTTCTTTTTTCTGGTGCCGTCAGTCCCGGCCACGCTCGGAAATTTCCTGATTCCGATGATGATCGGCGCTAAAGATCTGGCGCTGCCCAAAATTAACCTGCTGAGCTGGTATCTCTACATCGCGGGCGGCATTCTGGCCATTTACACCATGGCCACCGGTGGCGTCGACACGGGTTGGACCTTTACGACGCCGCTCTCCACTCACTATGTGAACACCAACGTACTCACCACTGGCCTGGCAGCCTTCATCGCCGGCTTCAGTTCAATCTTCACCGGACTGAACTTCATCGTCACCATTCACAAAATGCGCGCGCCGGGCATGACCTGGTTCCGCCTGCCGTTGTTTGTGTGGTCTCATTATGCGGCGAGCATCCTCATGGTGCTGGCGACCCCAGTGGTAGCCATTGCAATCGTC
>CAYTJN010000099.1:0-15616 GCA_964438125.1 uncultured Occallatibacter sp. | reverse complement strand
TTGCAATAGATTGCTGGATCGAAGCACGGAAAATCATGTGGCATGGCTCGAAAGGACATCCCGAGGAGGTTAGCGGGCTCTACGTTCATCCCCAAAACGGCCTATTACTTCGCGAGAAACAAATGCCAAAGAGCGCAGGCGTCAAATGAAGCCCTACCAAACTTCGAAGCATCTAAAGCATTGAGGAAGCAAGATGATTTTCCTGACGCGTCGCGCTACGTTTTCCGCTTCGCACTATTACTGGAACCCGGCTTGGACAGAGGAGAAGAACCAGCAAGTGTTTGGGCGCTGCGCCAATCGCAACGGCCATGGGCATAACTACACGCTTGAGGTGACAGTGGCGGGCGAGATTGACCCCGTGACCGGCTTCGTCGTCGATCTGAAATGGCTCAGAGACATCATCGAGCGCGAGGTGCTCGCCTCATGGGACCATCGCAATTTGAATCTGGACGTCCCCGAATTTGTGGCATCGGAATCGAATGCAACGATTCCGACAACAGAGAACCTCGCTATTGCAGCCTGGAAGCGCCTCGGACCGGCTGTAGCGGCCGCCGGTGGAGCACAATTGAGCCGGATTCGCGTCTATGAAACCCCGGAAATCTTTGCAGAATTTAGAGGCGTGGCATGATCGCAAGTTTCGGCCGCCACTACACGATCTCCGCCAGCCACAGACTTCACAGTGAGGCAATCTCGGCAGAAGAGAATCGTGTGACCTACGGCAAATGCAATAACCCGAACGGACACGGTCATAACTACGTTCTGGAAGTGCTGGTGGGCGGAACAGTCAATCCCGAGACGGGGATGGTTATCGACATGACGTCGCTCGATGAGGTGGTACGAACAAAAGTGATCGATCGTTTTGATCACGCAAACCTCAACCTCGATGCGGTCTTTCAAAATCGAGTGCCAACAACCGAGAATCTTTGCAGGGCGGTATTTGCGTTGCTGAAAGACGCGCTGCCAGCCGGGAAGCTCGAGCATGTGCGCATAGAAGAGACCGAGAACAATTTCTTTGAATGTGATGCCGAGTAACGAAACGATGCCCGTTTTCCCAGGGCGAGAGGAATAAGAACATGGCACAGCCGATGGCGATGGGTAAACCCGTAGCGAGGCCCGTAAGCATGGACGAAGGCCTGAGCGAGGTCAGCACAGAAGATTTGATTCGCGAGATTCTGAGCCGTTTGGGCGAGAACCCCAGCCGCCAGGGATTGCTGGCCACTCCGACTCGCGTTGAGAAGTCGCTGGCCCATCTCACAAAGGGCTACAACGAAGACCCGACAATGATCTTGCAGGGCGCACTCTTCGACGAAGACTACGACGAGATGGTTATCGTCAAAGACATCGAAATGTTCTCGCTATGCGAACATCACATGCTGCCTTTCTTTGGCAAAGTGCATGTTGCCTACATCCCCAAGGGCAAGGTCATCGGCCTGAGCAAGATTCCGCGTTTGGTCGAGGTCTTCGCGCGTCGATTGCAGGTGCAGGAGCGTCTTACCCGCCAGATTGCCGACGCCATCCAGCACGCGATCCAGCCGCAGGGCGTGGGTGTGGTCATCGAGGCCCGCCACCTGTGCATGATGATGCGCGGCATCGAGAAGCAGCACTCCTCTACCGTGACCAGCGCGATGGTGGGATGTTTCCGTCAGAAAGAAACTCGCCTGGAGTTTCTCTCCTTGGTGCGCCAGTCGGTCGCTGAAGGCTGAAAATGAGTCCGCGCATGTGCGGCAAAAGAGCCGGACAGGTCCGGTCAGCTACAGTGGATAGGTGAACGGACTTCTCGTCATCGACAAACCGGCCGGTATGACGAGCCACGATGTGGTCAATCGGCTGCGCAAGATCACCGGGGAGCGATCGATCGGACACCTGGGCACGCTGGATCCTATGGCCACTGGTGTCTTGCCTTTGCTGCTGGGCAAATACACGCGGCTCGCACAGTACTTTTCATCAGCGGAAAAAAGCTACACTGGAACGATCCGTTTTGGCTTTGCCACGGATACCTTCGACGCCGATGGCCAACCTTCCGGTCCCGACTCTTTTGCTGACGCACCCGCGGGGCACACCCCAGCGCTGACGCTTGATTGTGTGCGCGCGGCCGCTGCCCGCTTTCATGGCCAGATGCAACAGATGCCGCCGTCGTTTTCCGCCAAGAAGATCGCGGGCACGCCCGCTTACAAATTCGCGCGCGAAGGCAAGCCGGTAGAACTGAAGGCTGTCCCAATTCACATTGCATCGTTCGAAATTATTGCACTCGACGGAGCCGAGGCGACGTTCACAATGAGCATCAGCGCCGGGGGCTACGTACGTTCAGTGGCCCATGAATTGGGTCAGGACCTCGGCTGCGGAGCGCATCTCAGCAAGCTGCAACGAACCCAGGCGGGAGTTTTCACACTCCAGCAGGCGCGCGCGCTGGACGATCTGCAGCCACTGGCTGGAAACGTCGAGGCGTTGGAAGCGCTTTGCGTGCACCCGCGCACCCTGTTGCCCGAAATGCCGGCGGTGACCGGCGATCCGCGAGCGATAGGCAAGCTGCGCAACGGAGCTCAAGCCAACCTGCCCGAGTTTTCAGCGGCGCCGATGGTCAAGGTCTTCGAAGGACAGCGGGAAGTTGTGGGGATTGCCAAACGAGTGGCGGGCACGCTTTTTCAGCCTGTGGTCGTGATGGCGTAACGAAAGTTGTCAGTGTTCAGGGAACAGTGGTCAGTCTGCATCCATGAGTTCGAAAGCGTACTCTGATCACCGGCTCTTGCGTAGCAACGGCGCCAGCGCGGGCATCAGCGTCTGCGCAATAATCTCAGAGCCCTTCGCGGTGGGATGGATTCCGTCGGCCTGGATGGTGCCGGCAACGTTCACCATGTTCTTGTAGATCATGGGCACGAATGCAACGTGGTGCTTTGAGGCTAGTTCGCGAAAGAGCTGGTCGAATTGCTCGATGTATTCCCGGCCGTAGTTTGGTGGAAGCGTGATGCCCGCCAGCAGAATCTTGATATGGGTCTTCTCGAGAGTCGACAACACATCGTCCAGATTGTGCCGCGTCTGGTCGAGAGGCAGCCCGCGCAGTCCATCGTTGCCGCCGAATTCAACGATTACGATCTCTGGATGCAAGCCCAGGATTACGTTCAGCCCGGCAACGGCGTCTTTGGTTGTAGCGCCGCTTGTGCCCTGGTTGCGGACCTTGTAGTGGTAGCCGCGGCGGTCGAGCTCTCTTTGCAGCGCATCGGGAAAGGATTCGCCACTTTGCAGCCCGTAGCCAGCCGTAATGCTATCGCCGAAACAGACCAGGAGGGGACGTGTTGCGGCAGGCTGTTGGGCAGCCAGAGAAACAGCCGCCACAACAATCAGGCAAAGCGAAACAAACCGCGATCGGCCAACGTACACAACAATAGTGTAACGAAGGGCAGGGAACTACTGGAACAGCGGGCGATTTGGAGGCCGGGCAAGTGATTGAGGTTCGTGACGCAAAGAAGTGGATTCAGAACGGAGCACGGCGTGTGGAGATTCTCAAAGGAATCACCCTGACCATTCCAGCCGGACAGTTTGTTGCGATTGTCGGCGCGAGCGGCAGCGGCAAAAGCACGCTGCTGGGCTTGCTGGCCGGGCTGGACACGCCGAGCTCGGGCGAGATATGGCTCGATGGCGTTCCGATTCACAACCTGGCCGAGGGCGAACTGGCCGCGGTGCGCGGGATAAAGATTGGCTTCGTCTTTCAGTCCTACCAACTGATTCAGACCCTCACGGCCCTCGAGAATGTGCTATTGCCCTATGAACTGAACCTTGCAGGCAGCGGTCTGGAACGAGCGCGGAGGTTGCTGGACGAGGTCGGACTAGCGGAGCGCGTTGATCATTATCCAGTCCAACTCTCCGGTGGGGAGCAACAACGCGTTGCGCTTGCGCGGGCCTTTGTCGTCGAGCCGCCGATTGTGATGGCCGATGAGCCGACTGGCAATCTGGACTCAGCCAATGGCCGGCTCGTGCTGGACCTGTTACTGGATCGCAATCGCAAATCTGGCACCACGCTGGTGCTGGTGACGCACGACCCCGAGATAGCCAGCCGCGCCGACCGCAAGATTGTCCTCAAGGACGGACTGATCGTTGAGGATTCATTGCCCGTTGCAGAGCCGGTTGCCCAACAGGCGCAAAATGGCTAAGCGCGCTTTGAGCTGGAAGAGAGCGGCGTCGATCGGTTGGCGCGATTTGCGCTCGGCGCCGGGCAAGTTCGGATTTGTGGTGTTATCGGTGGCTGTCGGCGTGGCAGCTCTGGTAGGCGTGCGGGGTTTCAGCGACAGTTTCCGGCGAACCCTCTCGAGCGAAGCTCGTTCACTAATGGCGGGAGATCTGAGCGCCCGTCTTTTTCATCAGCCGACGACGGAAGAGACAACCCAGATTGCAGCTCTGGCCAAACAGGACGGCCTTCGGACCACGTGGGTCACCGAGACCGTGTCCATGGCTTCGGTGCCTCCGGACCCGGTGCCGCTGCTGATCTCGCTCAAGGCCGTGGATCCGGCCGAGTATCCCTACTACGGAAGCGCGCTGCTCGAACCTGCAATGAGCCTTAAGCAGGCTCTCGATGGCGATTCGGCTGTGGTCGCCGACGAATTTCTCATCCGGCTCAACGCGCATGTCGGGCAATCGCTGCGCCTGGGGGGCAGGGAATTCAGAATCGCCGCGATCTTGAAGCAGGAACCGGACCGCATCTCTGCCGGAGCAGGTTTGGGCCCGCGAGTGATGATTTCGCAAGCTGCGCTCGCGCGCACTGGTCTGCTTGCGCCAGGCAGCCGGGCCAGCCAACGCCTGCTGATGATGCTGCCGGAACGACAAACCAAACACTTGGCCGATCTGATCGCGCTGCGGAAGCAAGTCGAGTCGGCCTTGCCCGACGCGCAGGTGATGGACTTCCGCGAAGGCAATCCAGGGTTGACACAAGGGCTGGATAACGCGACCGCGATTTTAAGCCTCATCTGCCTGGTTGCGATGGTCCTGGGAGCGATCGGCGTGGCCATGGCCATGCACGCGCATCTTGAACAGCGCATGGATATGCTGGCGATCTTAAAGGCCGTCGGTGCAGGCTCGGGCGATTTGCTGAGGATCTTCCTCTTGCAAACTCTCGCTCTTGGACTCGCCGGAGGCCTGGTAGGCGTGGCCGCCGGGGTGGGCGTGATGGCTACGCTTCCGGCGGTCTTCGGCAGTCTGCTGCCGGTGCATGCGCATCTTGACTTTCCCTGGGCGTCGGTCGCCGCGGGGCTCGGCACGGGACTCTTGACCACGCTGCTTTTTTGCCTGCCGCCTCTGTTGGATGTTCGAGCAGTCCGGCCTGTGCTGGTTTTGCGCAGGCTGGTTGAGCAAGGGCCGGATGGCTTCAGAGGCTGGGTTTTGCGCTGGTGGGCGCGCCGCCTTCAACTCGGGCTCTCGGCGGTCGTCGTGCTCGCGCTGGGCGGAATCGCCTGGGCACTGTCGGACTCAGCCAAGGTGGGTACATGGTTCGCCGTCCTGTTCACCAGCGCACTCATCGTCCTGCTGGTACTGGCCGCCGTGGCACTCTGGACGCTGCGCTTTATCCTGAATCGAGTTCGTCTGCGGCTGCCTTCCTTTCTTCGTCACGGGCTGACCAATCTTTACCGTCCTGGCAACCAATCCACGGCGGTGCTGGCTGCTCTCGGCACCGGCGTCATGCTGATTCTCGCGGTCTACCTGATGCAGGCAGCTCTGCTGCGCGATCTGCGCGAAACGGCCTCTCCGAAGTTGCCCAATATCTTTCTGATTGACATCACCAATGACGAGGTTGCGGGCATCAAGGAATTCTTCGCACATCAAGCGGGTATGAGCCAGACGAGCGGTCAGGCGTTGGATCTGCTGCCGGTGGTGAGCGGCCGCATAGTCTCGCTCAACGGCAAAACGGTGGAAGAACTGAAGGGTCAACATTACCCGAGGCGCCTCTTGGAGAATGCTGAGTTGAGTTGGGCCGATGCGCCTCCAGCGGGCGACAAAGTCACGCAGGGCAAGTGGTGGAGCGATGCCGGCGCGGCGGAGCTGGCGATGAGCGAGGGCGTGGCCCAACGGCTGCACCTGGGTCTCGGCTCGTCTGTGGAACTCGACGTGGGTGAAAGAGTGCGGACGTTAAAGGTGGTCTCGATCTTTCGCGCCGACGGGCAACACCCTGGTGCGCGTGTCCAGTTTGTGTTGCCGTCAGGCCAGCTCAAAGATGAGCCGGCCACCTGGTACGGCGGGGCGCATATCGATCCCAAGCGGGTTGCTTCAATGGAGCGCGCGCTCTTTGCGGCCTTTCCCACCGTCACGGTGATCAACATCGCCGATGTGCTCGAACGAATCGAAGGCGTGGTCGATCAGATTACATTTGTTGTCCGTTTTCTGGCGGGCTTCTCAATCTTTGCGGGCTTGATGATTCTGGCTTCGAGTATTGCCAGTACCCGTTTCCGCCGGATGCGGGAGGCCGTGGTGCTGAAGACACTGGGAGCGACACGAATGCGAATCGTGCGTACCTTCAGCGTCGAGTTCAGCGTACTCGGTCTGCTGGCCGGGTCTGTGGGAGTGGTGTTTGCAAATCTGCTGACGCGAGTGCTGCTACACAAGCTTGAGGTCGGCTTCCACATCGAATGGCGGGCAACGCTGATTGCGCTGGTTGGGACGGCAGTGCTAGCGACCGCGACGGGATGGATCGCAAGCTACCGCATCCTCGGGCTTCGCCCGCTTGAGGTATTGCGTGAAGAGTAGAAACCACGATGGGATCACTTTGTTGACCTTGGGTGGAGAATCCTCTTATGATGAATGAGTTGGTCTTGACTGTTCTTTGTCGATGGACCACAATTCCGGCGCGCTGCAAATCGAGCAGCGAGAAGTGTTGCCCACTCGTTCAATGGTAGGACAGCTGCCTCTGGAGCAGCATATTGGGGTTCGAATCCCTGGTGGGCAGCCAAAAGCTCAATATAAAAAGTTGATTTAAGTCCCGGGTAGGCCCAGGTCTTCGCGGGAATTCAGTACTTTTACACCGAAAATGGGGGGTTGCTTTACGGCACGCTGCTTGAATAGCAGATTTCGGGGTTCATGTGCAGCATTCAAGGCGAAGTTATCATGCCCGATTCTAGGTACTTTTGGCGGCTGTTGCGTGAGTGATCTACCCGATTTCAGTGATTCCCGACCACATTTCCCGCAAATCCATGTTGCGATTGGATTTGCGGCCGTTTTGTTGCGCTATCGGCGACCCCAAAAAGCAACAAAATCATACTATTTACCAACAAAACCGCGAAGGGAAGGGCGTTTGTGAAACTCCGGGAGTTCTTCGAGCAAGGAAAGCCCTTGCCGCCAGTCGCAGACAATCTTTCCTAACCGCGCGCGCTGAAACCCTGTCAAAATGGTTTGTAGAAATAAAAACTATCACGCCGCAGTTCTGGCAGTTGCCGGAGAAACGAAACGCATGAAGGTCCTCTTTTGCGCCACACTTCTTCTATTCTGCGCCGGGGCAAGCGCCCAAGCGCCGATGGGGATGGGCGATTTTAACCCGCCCTCTATTCCTCCGCCGCCTGACACGACGAATGATCAGCGCCCACCCCAGGATCCGTCCGGCATTCCGGCGCTCTATCAGCGCTTTACGGACCCTGCGGAGGGAGTTTTGCAACTCGATGTCACGATGACGGACGCGGCGGGAAAGCCGGTGACTGGCCTGAATCGCGATGACTTTACTTTGTTCGACAACGACAAGCCAACCAAGATTCTGACCTTTCACGCCAGCGATCCAGCCGCGCCGAAGCCCGACGCGCCCACCGAACTGATTCTGGTTCTTGACCAGTTGTATCTGAATTACACGAATGCGACCCAAGCGGAAAGGATTCTTCTTCAATTCCTGCGTCAAAATGGAGGCCATCTTGCTCACACCACCACCATTTACCGGCTCACAATCGATGGGCTGAGCGTCACCTCGCATCCGTCCACTGACGGAAACGCGCTGGCCGCCGAGATTTCCAGCAAGACGGGAATGCGCCCAATTGCCTGGAACGAAACTGCATTCTATACTTCCGAAAACTATCGAGTTCCCCTTCACGCTTCCGCGTTAGGCTCCATCGCGATCGAAGCGAGGAAAGAGCCGGGCCGCAAGCTGGTGGTTTGGATCGGCTATGGCTGGCCTTTAGGGGGAGCCAAGATGGATTCCGAATTTGATGAGATCACTGAGCTATCCACCCGCCTCCGCGAGGCGCGCATTACCCTCTACAGAGTGAGTGCGTGGTTTGATCCCAAAGTGAACGATCCAGAGCACCCCTACGACTACCAGAAATACCTTGTTGGCGTGCAAAACAAGCAGGATGCGTATCCTGCTAACTACAGCCTGGAAGTCCTGGCAACGCAGAGCGGCGGCGCCGTTTACGGAGTGATGCTGGCGGCGAATGGCAGCGCTCGTCGGGATACGGATGCCCCCATCGTTCTGGATTCGTTGGCTCGCATCCTTGCGGAGAACAGCTGCTCCTACAGCTTGTCTTTTGATCCGCCGCGCACGCAGGTCATTGATGAGTATCACCGCCTGAGGGTGGAAATCGGCAAGCCGGGGCTGGTGGCCCACACCCGCACGGGCTATTACAATGAGCCAGTCAACTTCGAACAGCCCCGCGCGATTCCACCCCAGCAGTTATCCGTGGCGCAGTTGGAGCAGAAGCTGGCGCAGAGCGGCCACGGATCGGAGTTTCAATTTGAGCTTGAACTTTCCAACAGCGAGCTGACTGAGCGCATGAGCAGCGCCAAGCTGAATGCCTGGAAGAGCCGCTTGCACAACAAGAAAGTTTGGCAGGCGCTGGTGGCGCTGGCCGACTCGTCGGCTTTCCTGAATCTCCCCGCCGCGGAGATTCCCGCCCTTCCCAAACCCACGCTGGCCGAACAGCAGGAACAGCTCATGCGCATTGTCCGCTATCTGAGCGATTTGACGCCCAAACTGCCCAGCTTGGTGGCCACGCGGACCACGGACCGCTATGAAGAGCCGAAACTGCTCGACGGCCAAACTTGGAAGACAGCGCGCATCGACCGTTCCCTGCATCTGGAGACCAGCGACACCGTCACAATCCGCTACATGAACGGCGAAGATTTTATCGAGTCCGGCTCAGGGAAAGATAAAAAGTCAAAGAAAAGCTCAATATACCTGGAGACAAAAGGAACCTTCGGAGGAATTCTCTCTTTAGTTCTCTTCGATGCAACCAACGGCAAGATCACCTGGGGCGGCTGGGAGTCGGGCGAATCCGGTCCCTTGGCGGTCTTCCGTTATTCGGTTCCGGAGAACCTGGCACACTTCCATGTCTCCACCTGCTGTTATCCAGAGGATCTGGGCGGAGGACTCTTCCGTCGCCAGCCCGCATACCACGGGAGCATGGCCTTTGATCCGGCAACCGGAGCCATCCTGCGCCTCACCGTGCAGCCGGAACTGAGCGAGAAGCTGCCAACCACACGAGGGGATGTTGTGATTGAATACGCCCCGGTGAAGATTGGCGATGGCACATATATCTGTCCGGTGAAAAGCATCACCATCATGCCCGGCCGAACGCTGCATACGATTTCCGAGTGGGGTGAACGCTATCAATTTTACGGCCTCTTCGAGACCCTGCTCACCGATGTCACCTTCCGCAACTATCACCGCTTCGGCTCCACCGCGCGCATCCTGACGGACGTTTCGGATGCACCGTAAATGGCTGGTTTTTCAGAACGCGAAGAGAATTTCTCCAAACCGCGCCGCCGCCCCCCGGCCAAATGCGCCTCGGGGGAGGAGGGCCGCCTCCGCTACGCTCCGGCCCCCCTCCTCCCCCGAAATACTCTGAGGCAATCCTCTACTGGCTCCCTTTTACGGTTCTTCTTCACATTTGATGAAGCGGTAGCGGGGAAGCGAGCAGAATTAAGACACCAAACGTGCGCATAACCTTCCTCTGTGACTTTGGCGGAAATAATAACACGGCGGTTGGGCTAGCGTGCTTCACTAGCCACATTGAGTCTAGACAATAGGATCTCGATACCATCATACGGTGGAATCACTTTCCTGATATTCATACTCCACCTTCATCGTTCTTACCTCACATGTTGGTAACAGGCCCATGCGATCCAATTCGCTTCGAACCTCGCGGTATCCCTCGTACAGCTTCAGTAATTTGCTGACTCCGCCCAACTCGCCAACAGTTCTAATCATGGCCAGATGGGAGACTCGCAGGATCTCTACTTGACGTTCAAGCTCGGCTATCCGCGAATCCTTCTGCGCGAGCTGAGCTGCGATCTGATCATGGGAGCGCTTTGGCGTCCGGTGTTGCCATTCCCGGAACTGCTTCTGTCGTTCCTGGTACTGCGCCAGCAGATCCGAGCGGCCAGGAATGCGCGTGATTGAAGACGCATGCTTGATCGCCGGATGCTTCTTTGCAACCGAACGCGCCGTGATGGTCTCGTCCGCCGCTAGCATCTCCTCAAGGATGTGCTCCATGTGCGGGTCGGCATCGCTGCTGCCCTTTACCTGTTCTTCAATATTGGCCATCAAGCACTCTTCCTTTCGGCCTGGCAGCATCATGGGACAGGTCAGCCCCATCAGGAAACACTAACTGTCCCGGAGCCGTCTCCAGGAGCTTCCGCACTCCTTCCAACCTTACCTTGGCATGAGCAAGCTGGTTGTCGAGTCCGACGCTGCCAGAGATGCGCCGTTGAATCGTCTTTTCTGAAACCTGCATCGATCTCTGCAGTCCCTTTGACGATGCAGGTTCAGCTTCAAGCTGCTTGGGGTTGCCATTACCGAGGTTCTGAGACTTGCGTTCTTCGATCACCTTTATCGCGAAAGCGAACCTCGTCTCCAACTGAACCAAGTTGTGCCGCGTCTGTGCCAGATCGGTTGCGGACAGATGCTTGCAGCCAGTGAAGCACTCCAGATGCTTCTGGCAAGGGTCAACCATAAAGCTGTTGATGCAGTGCCCGTAGGGAGTGGAATGGAAACCGTCCGCTTCAACGGCCAGGTACTCGATGGCGGCATCCTCGCCGTCCGTCAGTTGTATCTGCTTGAATGCGTCAACGATGGGGCCACGCGCCTTTCCTGACTTCATCAGCCTTAGAATTGTTGCCGACTTCTCTCCTAGGCGATCTTCCACCTCGGGCTTCAACTCGACCTGATCCAGATCCTCTGAAAGGCTCCGGTGGTCGTATACATAGCTCTGGGCAAGCTGCCGCCGGTTGAACCGCTTGGTGATGATCGTGTCGGCGATTCCCAGTCGGAACAACTCCGTGTTCTGCAGATGGCTAAGGTTGTGGGGCTTAATCGTCAATGCGCGGTCCTCGTCAGTTTGCCCGTACACATCGAATAGTGTCTGATGCACAACCGCACCAAGGCTCTGAGTCAACATCTGCCGATCCATACGTCCGATGGCGCAGTACTTTGTGATGTCGCATAACCCGGCGTCTTTCGAGTCGCCCAACGCTCGCTTAGGCATCAAGAACATGAGTTCCCAAGCAGACAGCTCTCCGGCTGCCAGTTTGATCGGCGTTGAGTCCGAGTGCTTTGTGGCGACCTGCGTAGTGAGATACTTTTCAACCTCGTCGATGCGGAGATAGACTTCGGACCATACCATATTTCCACCGGAATTGCCGCTCCACAAATCGCCATTGGCCTTGCGAAGCGGTAGGCCGTTCAGCCTACGAAAATACTGATAGACAGCCACCTCCAGGAGACGTCCAGCATTGATGTCTTTCAATTGTCTGTCGCGAAGCTCCTCGAACACGGAGGGGTCGAAATCTCTCTGGTAACGGTCCACGTACTCACGACGAACCTCCTCTGGGTAGCGAACCACAAAGGGATTCCCGGTGAAATATGTGTATATTTCAGCGGCGCGGACATACTCACCCTTTTCAAACTGCGGCAGAATCCGTCCGGTTTCAATCTGACGCTGAAGCGTTTTGCGCAGCGGTTCCGTCGCGTTCACAACTTGATCGAGGGTGTCGGTGAGAACCTCCTCAAAGGACCGCGGGCACATGCTGAACGGTTTCAAACAGTGCTATGCTGTCCTCGTTGACGACTCGCTGCTTTTCAGCGAAGTGGCGCAACTTCAATGAGCGTGATATGCCACCGGATTGACCAGCAGGATGGCCCTCCTTATCGAGATACTCGTGGAACCTCTTCCAGTGTGCTGGGAGCAGCGTGCACTCGCCGTCTCGGAGCCCCGTAAGAATGAGGTTTTTTGCCTGCGCGAACCGCAACAGGTCGAGGAAGCTCCGCGGCCTTTCAGTGAAGACAATGCGAACTAGCTCCCAGAATGCCCGGCACTCCGGGAGCTTCTCTGCATTCTTTCTTTCCTCAAGGTCAGTTCTGACGCTCTTTTCCGCCTTCGTGAACTTGGCTGTTCTTTCATGAATCCGCTTGTCGCGTTCCAGGGAAGGGAATAGAGGACCGTTGTCAATCAGATGGTTTGGGTCAAGAATGCTTCTGACCACTCCAAAGATGAGATCGGCCAGTTTTCCGGAAGCCTGGATAATCCTCGCCGTCTCGACAGCGAAGTTGACATCATCAACGGTGAGAGCTGATGGATCATTGCTTGCCGTGCACGTAGCCAAAACGCGCAATGGACGACAGACGTTTCCAACGACGTGAGAGCAGGTGTTGCGCCGGACGAGTAACTGGTCCATGGCGCATGCTTTCATCAGATCCTGCCAGGGCTCAGGCAAAGGCTTCTTTGAGTAGGTGCGAACAGGGCCAGGAACGGGGTTCGCATTCAGAACCCCCACGGTTACGCGGTCCGTACCGAAGTCGTTGAGCCAGTCTGTTGGAGGCGGCGACGCGTGCACAATCTGGGTAAGATTCCATCCTTGCCCCTTCGGCGCTACGCCATCCGACCCAAGCTCTATGTTCCATCGGATTCCACGCTCTTCCGCTATTGCCTTCGCATCCCTGATGAATGCTTCAAGATTCAAGTTCATTCAACTGGCCCCCGAGTTCATCGATTACAGCCTGGACTTTATCAATGGTGCTCTCAAGCTGAAGCGCTGGCGATCCACGCTCCGCGTGTGACGACACATAGAAGAGCTTCATGACCTCGAGCAGATCCGGCTGCCCAAGCTCACAACCGCCAATTCCGGCGATCGGGATGCCATGAGGCACCCCAGCGATCTGCTGGTCGCCCTTCAACCCGGCCAGTTCATCATCTGAGATGAACTGACTGTGGGCAACCTTCATAACATTCTGATATGTGCTGGAGATCCCAAGCGCTTGATTGATTCTCTCGGCCTGAGACCGCGACGAATTGAAATAGACAAGGCCCGTGTTGAGATCCGTATGCCCCATAAAGGCCGCAAGCTCTTCTTCAGTTGCGCCCGCATCAACCATCCGCTGCGCGGCTGAATGGCGAAGTTCCGTGACTGTTCTCCGACATCCCAAGGACTCCGTCAAATCGGCAATCACTTGTCCGATCTGAAGCGGTATGCGTTGGAATACGTGGCCTGCGCCGGCCAGCCCTTTTTGTTTCGCGCGTTCGACGACTTCGACAAAGAGTGAAGACCATTCGCGTTTGACTCTGCGAACCATCGGAAATACACGCTTCGCAGAGCGCTGCTTAATCATCGTGAACGTAAGGTGAACCGCCGGCCACGCTTCAATTCCATCTTCCCATATCCGGATATTCCGCATGCCCAGCATGGCAATCTGCTTGGCGCGAAACGTAAACTGGAAAGAGCAGGCCAAGATGGCAGTTGCTTCGAGCATTTCATCTGGGATTGACGAACGCTGTAGTTGAAGCTGAGCGCACGTTTTATCAATATGCCGAACGATCGCGGCTTCCTCCTCTGCAGAGAGAAAAACATCGCCAACGCGGACACTTGCATACTTGTCTTTCTTAGGAAGCGGCAACTGCGATATCAGGTCAAGCCATTCCGCTCCCCAGTTAGCGACCGATACTCTGCATAGAAAGGCAAGAAGGCTCGATAGGGATACAAATGCTGGATATGCGAGGTCCGATGCATGGAGCAGCTTCCACTGAGATCGAACGTTTGTGGCGCTGCAGGTCATTAAACCTATCGTTCTATCAATAGGTACTGACCTCAATCCAGCCAGGTATTTGTAGGCCGTCGTAGGTGACAAATTGCCAAGTACAAGGGCACACCATGCCTTGACGAATCCGCGAATCCGCGTGTCGAAATCGGCGAAGTCGAGAGTGGCACTGTGTCCGTCGAAGGTAATTATCCATTGATCAAATCGCTCTGGATCTCTAAGCTCGACATAGGCATCAGCAAAATCATCATAGTACCGGATGACCGCTGGCAAGCGCGGTAGGTTTGCGAAAAGTTCGTCATTTAATCTCGGCCTTGGTTGGCTACTCAAACTGAACTCCTTGGGATGTTTCTCAGGATGTCCACACGCGCGTCGAATTTGCTATTCCATACGGACGCCAGTCGATCTTCGAATACGGCGCGTGCGTAGCGCAGAGGCATTTCCGATTATCGAGACCAACCAAAGAAGGCTCGCATCCGCTGAAGAGCATCGTCCATTGGAACACCTTCTGACAAAAGCTAGTTGAGCCGCACTACTGCACAGGTGTGCCTGAGATCGTGCGCACTGATGGAATCTTCGCCAGTCTGGTCCTGGAGGTCTTTTCGCAGACTCTGGGGCAGGGAATCAGTAATCTGATTGAACATATAGGTCACTCCTTCTGGCGATTTGACGAGAAAGGAATGACCTGTCCGGCCGCGGTAATTCGAAACATACGTCTGCACTATTGAAGAAATGGTTTCGCTCACTGGCAACTGGCGAAAGGAAGGCGCGTCCTTGATACCAGGTGTGGAATAACGCGGATCATCCTCGTATTCGTTGTATTTGACGGTGATCCAAAAGCGTTCTTTGCGGAGACCGCGATCGAATCCGCTCTTAACCGCATCTGTGGGTAACGTTAGAAGTTCGTCCCGCCGCAGCCCCTGATGGAGCATAAGAATGAAGGAAACGTAAACGCGCCACCGCGTCTTAACATTCCGAAATGGGCTATGCGAGGACTCCGGATCCAGCAGTTCATACAAGAATTCAACGACTTCAGAAGGAAGCGATCGAATTCGCTCCGGGCGCCGGCGTCTTCCGATGTGCAGGGTTGAATGAACCAGTTCGAGCTCTGTCAGCCTTCCTTGAAGCTTGTCCAACGGCCCTAGGCAAGGAGAATTTCTGTTACGCCGTTGTGAGATCTCGGTAACGAACCGGATCGCAAGTTGCCAACGCTCCTCGCTTGCGGATGTAATCGAGGATGAATTCCGAATGCTAAAGAAATATCCCTCCAGGGCTGCGCCAGGACATCCACATCGAAATCAGCTAGAGCGTTGTCCAGCGTGCCCGGGCCAAGCAGTGAATCCGCGTGCTGGTAAAAGCTTTCGAGTTGGTTGAGCTTCTTGGCGACAGTCCCGGGCGCAAGATCAGCGGGCCAGAACGATGCCCATACCGCAGCCCAGTACCTGGGCAGCCCTGCATCATCAACTAGGATAGGATCCCGGAGGGAAGGCGGCGCGAGGATTCGGAGTTTGACAAGCATTTCGCCTCATTAAGATAGCGCGGAAATGAACATCATCTTGGTTTGCAGCAGGTCCTGTCTGGCGTCAACTACTCTTTCCGGTCAACGACAACCATAATTCCCGATAGTTG
>CAYTJN010000098.1:0-15726 GCA_964438125.1 uncultured Occallatibacter sp. | reverse complement strand
ATTTCGCCCCAGGTGCGCAGGGTATTTTGCAAGTGGCTCACCGTGCAGGTAATTATTTCGATAACACCGCTATTCTTCACAGACAACACGTCTGAGTCTGCCGAAGACGGCCTCCATTCCGACATTCGCGTCACCTTCCAAGCACCAGTGATGGATCGCCGGAAAGAGACTGGTCCGCAAATTCACCGTTCAAAAACCTTGGCCACGCGGCAGCGGCAATCATTGCGGCATTGTCCGTCGAAAGAGACAGCGTTGGAAACGCCACGCGCAGCCCTCGACACAAGGCTTCGGCAGTGAAGCGCGCGCGAAGTTCGCGGTTGGCGGCAACTCCGCCGGTGACGAGAATCTGCTGCGCGCCCAGCGATTCGGCAGCCGCAAAGCTCTTCTTCATTAAATCGCCGACCACCGCATGTTGGAAGCTGGCCACCAGATCGACTACCTGCTGCGGACAGAGCGCCAGCGCCTCCTCTTTCGTCAGCGGCGGCTTTGCCTCTGCGCCAGGCGCAAAGAGCCGTGCGGCCCGTGCCTGTGCTTCGGGCCGCAAGTTGTTCAGTTCGAGATAGCGCAACACAGCCGTCTTGATCCCCGAAAATGAAAACATCAATCGCGGATTGAGTTCCGCAATCGGGGCCGTCTTGGCCGCCTTGGTCCTCGGAGTCTTGCCGCGCAAATGAACTTTTGTCTTGATCTGCGAAAACGAGAACGGCACGGAATTCGGGTCGCCAAAGCGGGCTAGCGCATCGATCCACGGCCCTCCGGGATAGCCGAAGCCAAGCAGTTTTGCCACCTTGTCAAAGGCCTCGCCGGCTGCATCGTCCACCGTGCGTCCCACCAACGAATAGCTCCAGTTAGGTTCCTGGGCTCCGCGCGCCGGGTGAACGAGATAAAGGTGCGTGTGCCCGCCCGAGACGACCAGCGCAAGCACCGCTTCGTCGCTGGGGTTGGGAGTCGTCGGACCTGCGGTTGTATCCTCGTCGGATTGCCTTTCGGCCTCGCGCTCGTTGAGCAGCACCGCATGAATGTGCCCTTCAAGGTGGTTGACGGCAATCAGCGGCAGTCCCTGTGCGAAGGCCAGAGCTTTGGCGTAGGTGACGCCCACCAGCAGCGCCCCGGCTAATCCCGGCCCGGCTGTAACGGCTATGGCATCCAGGTCGGCAAGCGTGATGCCGGCCTGCGCAAGCGCTCCGCGCACCACCGGCACAATGGCCCTTAAGTGCTCGCGGCTGGCAAGCTCTGGGACGACGCCGCCGTACCGTGCATGCGTGGCGATTTGCGAAGCAACAACGGAAGAAAGTGTGCGGGCTCCGCGCTCAACAACAGCGGCAGCCGTTTCGTCGCAGGAGGATTCAATGCCGAGGATCAGGCCGCGCGTGCTCACGTCTATAGTCTAACGGGCTCGAAGGTTGGGCGGGTGACGGATTACTCTCAAAGACAGTCATGTTGCCCACTTCGCCCCAATTCAATGCGGCTCTAAAAATCATCGACACTCTGCGCAGCGCCGGCTTTGAGGCTTATCTAGCCGGCGGCTGCGTGCGCGACCTGCTGCTGGGCCGCGAGCCGAAGGATTACGACGTCGCCACCAGCGCAACGCCAGACGTGGTGTTGGAGATGTTCCCCCGCACCTTCGCCGTGGGAGCGCACTTTGGCGTGGTACTCGTGAGCACTTGCGGTGCGGCGGATGATGCTGGCGCGGCTGCAACAGGGTTGGTCCCACCGCAGGTGGTCACCGAAGTCGCGACCTTTCGCTCCGATGGCTCGTACTCCGACGGCCGCCACCCAGACGCGGTACGCTACACAACCAGCGCCGCAGAGGACGTACGCCGCCGCGACTTCACCATCAATGGCCTTTTGCTTGACCCCGCGCACGACTTAGAAAATCTTCGCTCCGCGGTAATCGACCACGTCCACGGCCTCTCCGACCTCGATGCCGGCATCGTTCGCGCCATCGGCGTTCCCGCTGAACGCTTTGAAGAGGATCACCTCCGCATGCTCCGGGCCGTCCGATTCGCAGCCCGCTTCGGCTTTGAACTCGACCCCGCAACGGCCTGTTCCATTCGCGGTCTGGCCGAAAAAACCAAAGCCATAAGCCGCGAGCGAGTCCGCGACGAGCTGACAAAGATGCTCACCGAAGGGCATGCGCGCCGCGCCTTCGAGTTACTCGATGAAACCGGACTACTGACCGAAGTGCTCCCTGGGGTCGCAAAGATGAAGGGTGTCGAGCAGCCCCCGCAGTTTCACCCCGAAGGCGACGTGTGGGTCCATACGCTGATGTTGCTGGAACAACTACCAGCCGACTGCTCGTTCACGTTGGCATGGGGTGCCCTTTTACATGATGTGGGCAAGCCGCCGACCTTCCGCCGCGCGCCCGACCGCATCCGCTTCGATGGCCATGTGGACGTGGGAGTGGCCATGGCCGCGGAGATCTGCCGCCGCTTCCGCTTTTCCAACGACGAGACGCGACAGATTTTGGCGCTGGTCGAAAACCACATGCGCTTTGCCGATGCGCAGCGAATGAAAACATCGACACTAAAGCGCTTCTTCCGCCTGGAGAACTTCTCCGAGCACCTGGCCCTGCACCGCATGGATTGCATGGCCGCCAGCGGCAACCTAGATCACTGGAACTTCGTCCGCGATCGCTATGAAACCATGCCTGCGGAGGCCGTGCGCCCGCAAGCACTGATCTCAGGCCGCGAACTGATTGCCGCGGGATACAAGCCTGGGCCAGCTTTTAAAGTGATGCTGCGCGCCGTCGAGGATGCGCAACTCGAGGGTCTGATTGCGACGACTGAAGAAGCGCTCAAACTCGTCAAGCAGCGTTTTCCCATTGAATGAAAAAGTGCGCAAGCGGGGTCCGCCCTCACTCGATCTCGGTTGAAAACCGCTCTTGCAGAACTCGCCGCAATAGTTTTCCCGTTTGATTCTGTGGCAGGCCGCCAGGCTCGAGAATCCAGATGCGGCGAGGCGCTTTGTAAGCTGCGAGATTCTGCCGGCACCATTCCAACAATTCGCTTTCGTTGGTTGCGTAACCTTCGCGGAGTTCGACCGCCGCAACTGGAATTTCGCCCTTTTCCTTATGCGGCACTCCGAAAGCGCCTGCGCGCGCCACCGCGGGATGAGACGCTATTGCCTCTTCGAGTTCGCGCACGTAGACCGAGTAGCCGCCCGACTTGATCACGTCCTTCATCCGGCCAACAAGGCGAATCAGACCCAGCCGATTCCGCGTGGCAAGATCGCCGGTGCGCAGCCATCCGTCGGCGGTCATCAAGCCCTCGCTGTCACTCTTATCATTCCAATAGTGCGGTTCCAGTCCTCGACGGCGTATCTGGCACTCGCCTGTTACTCCCGCTCGCACAGGTTGCCCGTCGTCGCCTACCACGCGAATGTGAAATGGCGGAACGGGAAAGCCGAGATCCCCGCTGCCCGGCAGAAATGAGAGATCGATGCCCATCATCGCCAGTCCGCCCAGTTCCACCATGCCGTAGCCGTTCACCAGGACAGGCGGAATGCGCCGCCCGCCTGGCAGTCGCAACAAGGCGCCATACTTTCGCAGCCGTTGCCGCACCTCAGAGGGCAGTCGATCGCTGGCTGAGAGCCAAAGACGCACACTTCTGAGACGTCTAGCCTCAGGATTGCTGTTGACCAGCCGAGCAAACATCGCGGGTACTCCTACCACCGCGGTGACGCCCAGTCGCTCGACCTGATCCAGTGCGCGCTCCACATCGAAGTGATCGAGAAAGCAGCCGCGAATGCCCGCCATCAGTCCATAGAGTGCAATGCTCACGCCCATGATGTGCGACCACGGCAGCGCGATCAGCGCCAGATCCTTCGGACCCAGAAACAGCCCAACCAGCACCGTGGACGCGCGCGCACCGAGCAGCGCCCTGCTCGAAAGAGCGGCTCCTTTTGGAAATCCGCTGGTGCCGGAAGTATGGAAGACCGCCACTGTCGCCGCCGGATTGATCAGGGCCGGCGGGAACACAGCATCCTGTCTCCCGACAGGCGCACGCAGAAATCCATCCAGCGTCTCAGCCTCATCGTCCGCCTGGATCCAGGTGTTCACATCCAGCGCTGCGCACTCCTTGATGTTGCGTTTGAAGGTCGCCTTGTCGGTAACCAGAATCTCGGTCCCGCTATCGGCCAAGATTCGTCGCACCTCAGGCAGCGAGAGCATCGGATTCAACGGAACCGCAATGCCGCCTGCGCGAATGATCGCCAGAAACCAGCGGAAGCACAACACGTCATTGGTGCGATAAATGGCCACCAGTTGGCCCGGCCGCAGATGGATGACGCTGCGAAAAAAAGCATCGATCGAGCAGATCTCTCGGTGCAGTTCGGCGAGATGAAATGGCCTGCCCTGTTCGACCGAGACTTCGCTGTCCCCATTGCGGCGCAACAATTCGTCTACAAGATTTGCCACTGTGACACTGCGGTCGCGCGAAAGCTGAAAGCGTCGAAGAAGGTTCATTGCACCGAAACCGGCTTGCGGCCCCAATCGCTGGCCACACAATAATTAAAGAGGCGGTCGAGATAATCCATCACCGCCGGCGGAGCCAAGCCCGCAGGCTCCAGCAACCGTTCAGCATTTGTCGTGTCAAATTGCATCTTCATCGTGAAGTAATCGCGGTATGCGCGCCCGTCGCGCAGCACGCGGCGCTTCTTTCCCCACAGACTCATAAACAGCAGTGGCCGCACTACGGCAAAAAAGAATTTTGGATCGACGTAGCGTGGCTGCGGTGCGTGGAAATATTCCATCGCCCGTCGCGCAATTTGCTCAATGGTGGCGCTGCCGCGCGGCCCGGCGCAGAGATGGACCGTGCTGCCCAGTGCGGCCTCGTCGAATGCAAGCCGCGCTACCGAAGCGGCCACGAAATCCACCGGCACAATGTCCAGCACTGCGTCAGGATAGCCCGGCACAGTGCGCCACAATCCGCGCGCATAGATCTTCAGCGGCCAATACATCATCTTGAAACTCGAAGTCGCTCCGGTTCGCGAATCGCCAACAATGATGCTGGGCCGCAGAATCACGCCGGGAATCGAGTCAAGCCGCGAACGCACCAGCGCCTCGGCCTCAGCTTTGCTCTGTTCGTAGCTGTTGCGGTAGCTTTGGCCGATAGCCAATTCGCTTTCGCGCACCAGGTCGGAGCGCTCGCCGGCCACGTAGGCCGTGCCGACATAAGCAACGCTGCGCAGTTGCCGCATATTAGCAGCCAAGTCAAGCACCCGGCGCGTGCCCTCAACGTTGATGCGCCGGGCCTCGTCGAGTGTATGGTCGAAGCGCACCGTGGCTGCCGAGTGAATGACGCGGGTCGTCTCAGCTGAGAGGCGCTGGTAAGCTGCAGTATCGAGGCCGCAGTTGGGTTCGCCCACATCTCCTGAATAGACCTCAACGCGCTTCTGTTCGCTGGCGGGCACAATCGAATCGGCGCGCTGCTGTCCTGACTCGCCGGGTTTCACGCGGATCAGCAGAGCCAGTCGAGCCTGCGGGTAGCGCTCAAGTAGTTCGCTCACCAGGCGCTTGCCCAGAAAGCCCGTCGCGCCGGTCACAAAAATGAGTTCTTCGTTATTCAAATAGAAACCGGCCTCATTGCGCGGACGATTCAAAGGCCGATGAACAGCGGCCTTTGCGCACCTGGACGTCAAGCAGAGTCAATCGATAGTATAGCCCGGTCAGCCATCGTCAAGAGTTGGCATTTTGGGCCTGTGATAGCACTCTCCCACTCCCACAATTTTGTCAGCTTCAATCCCGCAAACGCAAAAAAGGCCCCGATCAGCCAACAGCCTGATCGAAGCCCTCTCTGCTTATAGCTCTTACTTAGCCTTCGGTCCAGCCGCGCGAATCGCTTCCGAAGCGTCGAACTTCTCGAAGTTGGCCTCAAACCTTGAAGCCAGATCGGCGGCCGTGCGGTCGTAAGCGTCCTTGTCGGCCCAGGCGTTACGCGGATTCAGAATCTCCGCAGGCACATCCGGGCAGCTCAACGGAATGCTCAACCCAAAGGCCGGCTCAGTGGCGAACTCCACTTTGTCGAGTCGCCCATCGAGCGCCGCATTGACCAGCGCGCGAGTGATCTTGAGACTCATGCGCTTGCCCACGCCAAACTTGCCGCCCGACCAGCCGGTGTTGACCAGCCAGCAGGCCGACTTATGTTGCCGCAGCCGCTTGCCCAGCATCTCCGCATAAAAGCGCGGAGCCAGAGGAAGGAACGGCGCTCCAAAGCAAGCCGAAAACTCCGGCGTTGGATCCTTCACGCCCGTTTCTGTTCCGGCCAGCTTGGCCGTATAACCCGAGAGGAAGTGGTACATCGCCTGCTCAGGGGTCAGTCGCGAGATCGGCGGCAGCACGCCAAACGCATCGGCGGCCAGGAACATCACGTTCTTCGGATGCCCGCCGATTCCGGGGATCACCGCGTTGTCGATGAAGTCCACCGGATAAGCCGCGCGGGTATTCTCCGTCAGGCTGATGTTGAAGTAGTCCGGTTCCCGCTCGTCATTCAGAATCACGTTTTCGAGCACCGACCCGAAGCGGATGGCCCGGAAAATCTGCGGCTCGTGCTCTTCGGTCAGGTTCACACACTTGGCGTAGCAGCCGCCCTCAAAGTTGAAAATCCCCGTCGGGCTCCAGCCATGCTCGTCATCGCCGATCAGCCGCCGCGCCGGGTCGGCCGAGAGCGTCGTCTTGCCTGTGCCGCTCAAGCCAAAAAAGAGCGCCGTCACGCCGTCCGCGCCCACATTTGCCGAGCAGTGCATGGGCAGCACGTCGCGGTTCGGAACAATGAAATTCATCGCGCCGAAGATCGACTTCTTCATCTCGCCGGCGTACTTTGTGCCGCCGATCAAGACAATCTTTCTCGTAAAATTCGCCAGGATGAAGGCGCTTGTAGCCGTACCGTCGCGCTCCGGCACGGCCTCGAACTCCGGTGCCGCTATCACTGTGAACTCCGGCTCGTGCGTCGCCAGTGCCGCCGCATCGGGCCGCACAAACAGTTGGCGCACAAACAGCGAATGCCAGGCGTACTCGCTAATGACGCGGATCGGCATACGGTACTCCGGGTCCGCTCCGCAATAGAGGTCTTGCGCAAAAAGGTCGCGATCGCTCAGGTGCTCGGTCACCCGATCGAGCAGCGCGTCGAATTTCTGCGGTGAAAACGGCTTGTTGACCTTGCCCCAGTCCACGAGTTCGTGCGTCACCGCGTCGTCTACGGTGAACTTGTCTTTAGGACTGCGCCCGGTTCGCGCGCCGGTCACGGCCACCAGCGCTCCGTTGGCCGCTAGTCTTGCTTCACCGCGCAGCAACGCGGTCTCAACAAGTTGCACGGCACATAGATTGGTTTGCACCAACGGACTAGCCGCCAGCGCCTTCAGCGACTCCGCTCCAGAAAGACTTACCATGGACAGGACTCCTTACGGCAAATAGATTAAAAAGGGTCAATAATCCATTGTGCCATTCAATCGCCTTTGTGGGAAGACCCTACTCTCGAAATCATCAGTCAGAGCCCCGCTCAAGGCCCTGGGAAATAGACCATTGGCGCCTCATCTCATTGATGCAGCAGCCCCGACCAGGGCGCAGCCTCCTCGCGCGTAGGATCAAGGACCTGTTTTTCGCAAAGCCCAAGTTATCCCGATAGAAATTAATGACCGGGCAGCACAGAATAGAGATGTCATTTGCAGCCCGGACCGGCACGCATGGTCTCATACTTCAAAATCTATCTCCGTAGCGCATTGCAAACAGAACGCAAAGTAAACTCCAACGACTCTCGCGGAACGCTCTCAACATAAGGGCCAATGGCCCATCCCAGACCCGTCGGAATCGAACGCGTCAACGAAATTGACTCAATCTGCATATAGACTCCGCCGTCGCGCTCTTCATAACTCCAATAAGTCGTCAACCGCCAAAGAAATCCATGCTCTTCATTTGAACTTACCGCGCGCTCATGGTTTGTGCCCGGCGCATCAATCTCTGAAATCTTTGTGCTGCGCGAGATGCTGTAGCCGTGCCTCGCATCCAGCCGGCCAAAAGTGATGTCATAAGTCGTATCCAGCACCACCGTGATGACGTGCCGCTGTCGCACCCGTAGCAAAGCCTGAAAACGATCGCCCTGCTGTGTCAGGATCCGCGCCTGGACGACTTGCGGCGAAAAGCGCTTTGGATAGTTGTTGAAATCCCTCATCAGGCGCTCAAAATCCGCAGCCGTCGCTCCAGGCGCAAAGGCGGTCCCGCGCCAGTGATACAACATCGCTCCCGATAAGCCCGCGCCCGTCGAGGGGGTGAGCTTTTCGACGATCAATTCTCCTTGTCCAAGCCGCCTCTGGACATCCGCTCCCATCGCCGGAGCCAGAAATCCATCCGGCGAACGGTGCTGCCGGGCCAGCCTTGTCTCGACTCCACTTATGTAGGTGTTGAACGTTGCGACTGCCGCGGATGGCGCATCGCCCAAGCCGCGTTCGGGAATCCCCGCCAGAGCCAGCAAAGCCGTGAGCCACCAAACAAAACTGCCAATTCTTTGCGAGCCAATACGCCGTCGCCGTGTCATGAACAGCACCTTACCTTGCCCGGCCCCTGCATGCAATGCATGAAGTCTAAATAGTTGACTTTTGTTTCTTCCATGAGTCTGAAAAAAAGTCAACGCTATTCGCCGACTCTCGTCTAATGGGATGAAGGTGTGGACACTTTGATCGATATGCCAATCCGATCCGCTTCATACATTTCCGCTGCAATCCTTGCCTTGATCTGCCTGTCTGGAGCGAGGCTTGACCAGAAACCTGCCCCGACCCAGCCCGCCGCCACATTAAAGGTCCAGGTCCGAGAGGTCGTGCTGCCCGTCACGGTGCGCGACAAGAAGGGTGCACTGGTTTCCACCCTCAAAGTCGGCGATTTCTCGCTGACCGAAGACGGTCGTCCGCAAACAATTAAAAGCTTCACCCGCGAGACCAATCTCCCGTTCCGACTTGGCCTGCTGGTTGATACGAGCCGAAGCGTCTCCGGGGCCATGGAACAGGAGCGTAAGTCGGCGGGCAAATTCGTCGACGCGATGTTGCCGGAGAAACCAAATCCCACCCCCGACCAAGCCTTCCTGATCCACTTCGACCACGAGGTTGAGTTACTCGAGGACTTCACGGCCTCGCGCGACAAACTGCACCGCGAGCTGGAAAATATGGGGCCGTCGCGAGCTACGCAAAATTCAAGTCAGGGACCCGAGACCACCGGGGACGACAGCGGCGAAAGAACTCAAGGGCAAGGTCGCGGCGGTCGCAGCGGCACTCAGCTCTACGACGCGATCTTTCTGGCCTCCGATGAGTTGATGAAGCCAAAAGACGGACGAAAGGCGCTCGTTGTTTTCTCCGATGGAGCGGATCGGGGCAGCAAAGAGACCTTGAACGACGCCGTGGACGCTGCGGATCGAGCTGGCGTGGCCGTTTACACAATCTATTTCAAAGGCGAACAGGAACGCGACGAGGGTGGCTTTCCCGGTGGCGGACACCACGGGGGCGGCTGGCCCGGCGGTGGCGGAGGCGGTTATCCCGGTGGTGGCGGTGGTTATCCGGGTGGGGGCGGCCGGCGCGGCGGTGGACAGAGCGAGCCGGCAATCGACGGCCGGAAGATCATGGAAAAGATTGCCACGCGCACCGGGGCCCGCTACTTCGAGGCCAAAAAAAAGGATAACCTGGACGAGATCTACGCCCAGATCGCCGAGGAACTGCGCGGCCAATACTTGCTGACGTACACGCCAGACGTAGTGGACAATGAAGGAGGGTTCCACAAGGTCGCACTTAAAGCCAACAAAGACGATCTGAGTGTGATCACGCGCGAAGGTTATTACGCTCCGGGCGGGGACGCGAAGTAACGGTTTCCGCGCCATCCAACCGCAACCTTTAGCAGCCCGACTTCTCCAGCTTTCCGTCTTTGAGCGTGAATCGCTCGCCGCGCCACGCTATTGTGTTGCCTGCAAAGCCAGCCGCCCACACTCCCATGGCGACGAGGTCCCGCAGCGGCAAAATCCATAAGCTGGAGAGGATCTGGCGATCGCTGAGCACCTCAGTGCCTACCGTCATCGCCAGCGCGAGGCGCAAAAAGAAACTCAAACCAAGGAACCACAGGCTCGCCGGGCTCACTCCGCTGGCCAGAACATTCAGCATCGCCCAACCCAGGCCATGCGTAAAGATGAGACCCGCATAGCCTCCGGGGCGTGCGTCGCGAACCGTGCGAGCCCAGCGCAGTTGGTGGTCGATGAATCCGCCCCAGCCGTAGGCCGGGATGGCGGTCTCTACCACTTCGGGGCTCAGCTCCACTCCGTAGCCGGCTCGGGCCACCCGCACGCCTAACTCGTAGTCGTCGGCCAGATGGTTCACCACGGCTTCGAGTCCACCGATCCCATCGAGCGCCTTGCGGCTGATCGCGAGCGTGGAACCGAGACCGTAGTGCAGACCTCCTTCGATCCACTTTGACAACAGCACGCCCGACTGGAAGTCGGTCGCAATGCCCAGCGCTTCAAGCCTTGAAGGTAGCGTGCCGTGAGGCCTGCCGCGATAGAGCGCCGTCACCAGTCCAACCTCACTCTCGCACTTGCCTGCCCTCTCCTGCACACGGGCAAAGCAGGCCATCACCCGCTTCAGATAATTCTGCGAAACCGTGATGTCCGAATCGTTGATAAGCAGGAAGGGGTATCGGGCCTGCGGCACAAGCTGCGCCAGTGTACTCACCTTGCCGTTCGTTCCTAGATGCAGAGGGCACTCGATCAAGCGAATCGTGCGCTCTGGAAACTCGGCTTGTAGTTGCTCGACGGCTGACGCGGCTGGGTCGGCAAGCGAAGAGACCCCGAAGAGCAGTTCAACTTCGCCGGCGTATAACTGGCGGCAGTGGCTCCGAAAGGCATCCATCATGCCGGGGTCAAGCCCTTTGAGGGACTTGAGTACGCTGACGCTGGGTGCAAAAGCCTGCAAGGGGCGCCGCCGTACCGCCAGGAAGAGCCTTGCCGCAATCATGGCTGCCACAAAGTAGCCAATCCCAGCTACGGTCAACACCGTGGTCAGCGCTTCCACGGATTGTGCCAAAGCATGCGGCATGCTGCAAGCAAGTGTAATGGAAGCGGGGGCTCCAGACCCAAGGCGGCGCCTCTCACCTCACCATCGCCTCTGTTGGATCAGTCACCATAAGCCATTAAAGGACAACAGATACTCAACGTGTTGGCGAACTTGTCCGTCCGATTCAGTCGCGAATCCCGCCCCGTTTGGACCGCTTGAGAAGCCGGTGTTCGGCAATTTGACTGATACACTAGCCGTTGCTAGTCTACACAAAGGTAACGTATGCCTGCGGATGAGCCGGGTTACAGTGTGCGGGATAGATGCCGATTGTTCTTCCTGTGAATAGTCTGGCGGTAAGTCGTTTTCCGCCGTGGAACGGTCTCTTTAAAACTACCTCACCCAAGTGAGGATAGCGAAGCTTCGCCTGAAACCTGAGCACGATAGAGCTGTTGCAGAGTTGTCTTCGGTTCCGTTGCATCCACCGACTTCGCGCCGCGGTATGAAGCACGATTCCTTGGGAGCGCTCGTCGAGGGCCGGATAAGAGGAAGCATTTGAGTGAACTGAATGAGACGCAGGCCGGCCGCCCCGGAGGCCGATTTGCCGAAAGCAGCCGCTTCTTCGATCCCGAAGACCAGGTGTCGCTCAGAGAGATCGCGCTGGTTCCGTGGAAGCGGAAAATTGTTGTTATCACTTGCACTGCGCTCTCAGTGCTTGTGGCGATCCTCATTTGCTATTTGATGCACCCAAAATATAAAGCCACGGCCATGATCGAGCTCAATGCGGCCAAAACCAGCGGAGCCGACATGCTCTCTAACATGTCGTCGCTCGAATCCGGCGATGAAGATGAGCTGAGAACAAGGGTTCAGACCGAAATAGCCGTCATAAAAGATGACTCCATTGCTTTAGCAGTGATGAGTAAGTTGGGGATGCTCCGTCTTGATAATCCTGACCGTTTTAGTAAGGAACCAGGGCCCCCCGCAACCGAGGAAGCTCTGCCTCCCCGCAAGCGGGAAGCGCTTATTGGAAATTTCGAAGGACATCTCATGGTTAAAGAGGTGGAGAACTCGCGCCTCGTTGCCATTACCTACTCCAGCAGAGATCCAATCGAAGCCGCTAGAATTGCAAACCAGGTTGTGGCCGAGTACAAGTCTTACCTGCTCAACTCAAACTTCAATTCATCGAAGGAAGTTTCGCAGTGGCTTTCCTCTCAGCTTGGCGGCCTTTCTGACGAGGTGGCCAAGTCCCAGGTGGCTGTAGCAGACTTCGAGCGCACCCACAATCTCTCCTCCGCGATGCTGGGTCTGGCTACGCTTTCAGGCGGCTCTTCTTCTGGATCTGGATCGGGCGGCGGCGGCGTGCAGATACCGGAATTGGAGCGTCTCACAGCGTTGAACGAAGAGGTAACCCAGGCTGAAGCTGCGCGCGTTGGTCAGGAAGCGATCTACCGTTTGACAGCAACGGAAAATCCGGACCTGATCTCATCGCTCGGCTCCAGTTCTCTTCCCGGCATCTCCAGTTCAACAGTCATGTCTCAGGGTGGGGGTCTCGAAATCCTCAATTCCCTCCGAGAGCAAGAGGCGGCGGCGCAAGTGGCTTATGCCACCGCGGAAACAAAATACGGCTCCAAGAATCCTCATCTTACTGAGATCGCCAACCAATTAAAGTCGCTTCACGAGCAGATTCAAAGTGAGATCGTAAAAATCAAGCAACGTGCCAAGAACGATCTGGTGCTGGCGCAGCAGAACGAACAGGCGTTGCGTTCTGCCTTCGATGCGCAAAAACTCGTGACCAGCAAGATGAACGACGACGTCGTCCAGCTGGGAATTCTTATGGCGCAGGCGCGTTCCAGCCGCGAACTATACGACATTCTTTATGCCAGGTTGCAAGAGGCTAATATGGATGCCGGTAATAGCGCGACGAATGTAACCGTTGCAGATCCCGCACGCCCGCCAGGCAGCCCTTACATGCCTCAGTCGTCACTGATTGTTACTGTCGGTTTTTGGGGAGGTCTTTTCCTGGGCATTTGCTTGGCTTACCTGTTGGAGAGCCAGGATGACACGGTCACAGACAGCTTCCAGGTGGAATCGGTGTCGAATCTCCCGGTACTGGGCTTGATTCCTTTTCACCGAATGGATTCCAAACCTCGAGAGGGTGCGCTGGCCACGGAATCAGGTGCCTTCCTGACCGCTCCGGAGAGTTCAACGGCCGAGTCGTTTCGGAGTTTGCGATCGGGGCTGACTCTATCCGGCATTGGTCGAAAGCTGAAGATTATTTCCATCACCAGTGCTTTGCCCGGAGAGGGCAAATCTTACACCGCATATAACCTGGGACTGGCGTTTGCCGCAGCAGGACTTAGAGTGCTCATCATCGATGCCGACCTTCGCCGTCCCCGGCAACACGCCCTGTTCCGTGCGACTGGAGAAGACGGTTTGACGGACGTTCTCGCCGGCCAGAAATCTTTAGAATCCGTTCTCGTGCCACATCCCGTGGAGCCGAATCTGACTCTATTGGCCGCCGGCCGCCGAACCCCGCTCGCTTCCGAGCTTCTGGCATCTGGCGAGATCGAGAAGGTTTTTGAAACAGCTCGTGCGCGCTTTGACTTGACGCTTGTCGATAACTCGCCGGTCTTACCGGTCGCCGATGCAATTATCGTTGGAACTCACTGCGATGCAACCATTGGTGTGTTGCGCGCGGGTCGAACTTCCAAAAAGGCACTGCGCCGTTTTTCACAAACATTTGCTCGGAACCACATCCATATTCTCGGCATCGTGTTCGAGGCAGTGGACATGTCTGCAACTGAATATAGGAGTGTCTATGGGTATAACGTCCAGAGTTATTATGGGAAGAATTAAAACCGCCTTCTGCGAACTTTCGCTGCTGCTGCTCGTTCCATTACAACTGGAGATAGTTAGCGTCCAGGGGCATGCCCAGGCTTCTAGCTCTCCGTCGCTTTCCGGATCGGCTGCGGCTTCCTCATCCGGAAAGTCAGGAGCATTGTCTCAAGGTCAGGGTCCGACCGTCATTCCCAAAGATTTTTCCGAACTGCGCATCGAGGCTGGAGACTTACTCAGCGTCAATGTTTACGATGCTCCCGAGCTGAGCAGTTCATACCGAGTTGACGCAGCGGGAGACTTGACGATTCCTCTCTGCGGAAAGGTGAACGTTCAAGGGCTCAATCTTCCCGATGCCGCGAAGCGTCTTGAGGTAGCTCTCAAGGATGGCCAGATTCTCAACCAGCCGCAGGTCAACATTGACGTGATGCAATATGCCGGCCAATATGTAACTGTGATCGGCGAGGTGAATAGCCCTGGACGAGTGCCGCTGATCGCCCCGACAAAGCTTGGTGAAGTGCTAGCCGAAGCCGGCGGCGTCACCCCCTTGGCCGGAACCCACATCAAAATCCGTTACGGCGCCGATGATGCTGCTCCAGAAGAAGACGTTCCTTACGCGCGCAGCCAGGGTACTCAAGCCACAGCCGCAATTCTGGTGCGTCCAGGCGATTCGGTCATCGTGCCGCGCGCGGGAATCGTCTATGTGTTAGGCGCGGTCAACAAGCCTGGCGGCTACATCATGCAGGAAGACGGAAAGCTGAATGTCGCCGAAGCCCTGGCGCTCGCCGGAGGAACGGTGCAGCAGGCCAACACCGGCGGTCTACGCGTCATTCGCCGCAATCCAGATGGAACCGTGTTGGACTTTCCGCTCTCCTACAACGGCATCGCAAAAGGAACCCAAACGCCTCTTCAGTTGCAGGCCCAGGACATCGTCTACGTGCCCATGAGCAAGGTCAAGGCTGCTCTATCCTCCACCATGGGGATTATTCAAGCGGCAGCCACTGCGACCATCGTCAATCATTAGGTTCAACGCGCTGTTCTGTGACGAACGGACCCAATGCTCAAGGAGCGTGAAAGTGATTCCCCGGCGCGACCACTCGCAGCAGACCGCTGATCATTGGTGCACTCGTCTCGCAATCGGCGCCTTGAGGGTAGGATGAGCGCGAGGGCGATATCTCTACAGCGAATCCGGGAACTATTTTTTCGGCATTTCACCGGCCGCGAAGCCTGGGCCCTAACCGATCAGGCTGTTGTCAGCGCGACGAATTTCTTGACCAATGTCATGCTCGCCCGCTTCATGGGCCTGCGTGAATTTGGAGTATTCGCGCTGGCATGGATGTCCGTGCTGTTTGTGAACAGTCTTCAGAACGCGCTCATTGTCGCCCCGATGATGAGCATCGGTCCCAAGCAGGAAGAAAAAGACCGGCCTTGCTACTTCGGAGCTGTCGTCTTTCAGGAACTCGTCCTCGTTGCATTCTGTTTTGTTCTCGTCTTATCGGTATTGAAGATCTCCGGCAACGTCGTCCGGTTTTCTGAGATACGGCAACTCGCACTCCCCCTCGCGGTCTCGGCGCTTGCCTATCAACTGCAAGACTTTTTACGGCGCTACTTTTTCGCCACACGGCAGAGCCGGCGCGCGCTTGCCGACGATGCTCTCAGTTACCTCACACAACTGCCCATCCTGCTCTTTCTTCATCATGCAGGAAACCTGAACAGCGCCACGGCGCTTTGGGCCATGGCAGGAACCTCGCTCCTCGGGCTATTGCCGGCATTCATATGGTTGGAACGACTTCAATTCAATTGGGAGTGGATCACCTCCGTTTCATCCCGACATTGGAAGATCTCACGCTGGCTCGGCGCTTCGTCCTTGCTGCAGTG
>CAYTJN010000097.1:0-15783 GCA_964438125.1 uncultured Occallatibacter sp. | reverse complement strand
GCGGTGAGCGATGGCGTCTCCTGAAATCTGGCCGTCCGAAGAGAATGTCAGGTGGGCGCGCTCGTGGCTCGCCATCTGGAGAATTACCAAGGAGAATCCCAACTCGAAAACAATTTGCAGCGCGATTAGGCTGCCAAAGGTGTAATAGTATCCCTGTTCCGCCGGCGACAAAAAGCGCGCAATGAGAGCTACGGTAACGAGTCCGGCGACGCTTGCCCAGCCTCTCGCGAGGATAGTGAATCCGACCGCCCTATCAACTCCCAGTGTGTGGCGCAGCCAGTTCCTCGCGCCCCGTTGATGCCGCGGAAACAAGGGGTCTACCCCTGCCCTATCGGAAACTTCGGGCATTAGGGACGCCTCTGCATCATAGTAGGATCTCGCTTTGAAGTTGCCTGCATCTAAGATTGATTATAGATGCCGAGACGGTTGTACGCAAGCGGTCTCTGATCACCAAGCGGGCCGCGGAGCGCATTGCCGAGCGGCAATGGTTAAACTATGCGACCTTCCTCGCGAGGAATCTCCCCGTGAGGGTCTTAATCCATCCAAGGTCTTCGGCATCTTCTGCATCGTCGATGATTTCCAACCCGGCAATGGAGTTAACAAGTGCTTTGATGCTAGTACGATCAAACTTGTTTATATGCTCATGAATGCCAATTGGAGTGTCTACGATCTTTTGCGCGAAGTCTTCGCGCATGGAGTGAGTCAACTCAAGTGGGACCTAGATGTACATCAAGCCGCCTGGCAGTAGCAATTGCGAAGCTTCGATAGTAAGAGCCCTAGGATTTCCTACATGTTCGAGCAAGTGCATACAGGTGAGAAACGAATATGCTTCACGCTCTGGAAATGCGAGCTTTTCAACCTTGCGGGAGTCCACCGATTCGTGTAGTGGCGCTTTCGACGCGTCGTAAATCTTAATGCTTTCAAATTGCTCATAGGCGAAACGGGGAATAAACCGACCGTCGCTTCCGCCGTAATCAATCATTGTGCCGCCCCGGAAAAAGCTCCGGTTCTTGCTGAGGAAGCTATCGACGGCGTCGTTCCGTCTTTTGACTTCGTGGAGATTGCTGCCAACATCCTTCGCTATTCGTGCGTAGGACGGTTCAACCGAGATTCGATCTCGATTGTAGGTTTCCGAACGATAATCATGGTAAAGGCCCAGTAAATCCTCGAACGAATACTCATGGCATGGAGTTATGCCATGACAAATTGCGCAAGCTTGCATATAGGTCCTGAATTGCAAGGGCGGCTTGAGCTTTGGCTGCCTGAGGATTCGCCCGATTCTTCGCAATGCCCGTATAGGTCGCGGCGCCGGATCTATGCGAATCGAAATGGCTCTTGAAAAAAGCAGGTAATTATCCTTGCTGGTATCGACGCGCAGGCGAAAAAACTCCTCGTACCTCCCATTGGGCAATGTGCTCGTATCGACGCTTCCACATATCCGACATGTCATCTACGATCTCCATTTCCATCTGAAATCCCCTCATGCACAGGCCGGGCTAGGGGTTTAGGTCTAATTGTTCATATGCGGAAATCTGGTCCAGTGTTTCCCGCTGGATTGCGGCGCCTTTCTCCCATGCCTTATACCAGACGACGGTCCAGTCCAAAGCTGTCTCGACTCTTAAACGAGGGTGCCAACCAAGCTCTGCCTGTGCTTTGCTCACATCCAGACGCAGGACACCCGCTTCGTGGACTCCTGGTTCGGGGTCACAGACCCATGTTGCACCTTCTCCCCAGCTCGTCGCCATGTGATTGGCGATTCTCTCCACGGTCCAAATCTCATCGCCGGCGGGGCCAAAATTGTATGCCGAAGCGAACTGTCCCTGTTGAGCCAATAACCGCTCGGCCAGCATCATGTAGCCGCGCAGCGGTTCCAGCACATGCTGCCAGGGACGCAGGGCTTTCGGCCGTCGGATGAGCACAGGCTGCTTCGTCTGGAATCCGCGAATCAGGTCCGGAACAAGCCTGTCCTCAGACCAGTCGCCTCCCCCGATCACGTTACCAGCTCGCGCAGTAGCCAGAGCAACCTGATGCTCATGCAGGCGTTCCACGGGAAAAAACGACCTGCGATACGCCGCGCTCACAATTTCGGCGCAGGCTTTGCTGGAAGAGTATGGATCGTGTCCGCCCAGCGCGTCGGTCTCGCGATAGGGCCAAACCCATTCCTTGTTTTCGTAACACTTGTCGGTGGTCACGCACACAACGGCTCGCACAGTCGGAGCGCAACGAACAGCCTCAAGCAAGTGCGCCGTACCCATGACATTGGTCGCATAGGTTCCCAGCGGGTCCGCATAAGAGCGACGCACCAAGGGCTGTGCCGCAAGATGAAAGACGACCTCTGGAGCGAAGTCGGTCAGTGATGCCTTGAGCCTGCATTCATCCCGGATGTCGCCACGGATATCTTCAGCGATCTCAGCCACGGATGCCGCCGTAAACAAGTTGGGCTCGGTCGCGGGGTCCAGCGCATAGCCCCGGACGTGCGCGCCACGGCTGGCAAGCCAAAGCGCAAGCCAACCCCCTTTGAAACCGGTGTGTCCGGTCAGGAAAACGCGACGCCCCTTCCAGGAACTCACCAGGTTTTCCACTGCGCACTCCCGCTGGCCCAGAGATCTTCCAGTCTGACCTTATCTCGAAGAGTGTCCATGGGCTGCCAGAAACCGTGATGAAAGAACGCCTCTACCTGCCCCTTGGCGGTCAGGTTCTGCATCGGCTCCTTTTCAAACATCGAGGCTTCATCGTGGATCTCGTTGAGGACGGAGGGGGAAAGAACAAAGAAGCCACCATTGATCCATCCCCCCTCACCTTTGGGCTTTTCCTGGAATTCGCGAATGGAGGTTCCGTCAATCACCAGACCGCCAAATCGGGCTGGAGGTTGCACTGCTGTCACGGTGACTGCTTTGCCATGTCTTTTGTGGAAATCGATCGTTGCCGAGATATCCACGTCGCTCACGCCATCGCCGTATGTCATGCAGAAGGTGTCTTCTCCTGCCAAATAGGGCGCGATTCTCTTCATCCGTCCGCCCGTGCCCGAGTTATCACCAGTATCCACGAGTGTAACTTGCCATGGTTCTGCAACACTCTGGTTCACACGCATCCGATTCTCGCGCAGATCGAAAGTGACGTCAGACATGTGCATGAAGTAATTGGCGAAATATTCCTTGATCAAATAACCCTTGTAGCCGCAACAAATAACGAAGTCGTTGATTCCGTGTTGCGAGTAGATTTTCAGTATGTGCCATAGGATCGGCCGCCCACCAATCTCCACCATCGGCTTGGGGCGCATGCCCGTCTCTTCACTCAGGCGTGTGCCCAGCCCACCAGCCAGAATAACCGCTTTCATTTCAGCCTCTTAGATCAAGAACTTCCAGATTCTTACGGCACGTAAACTCGATCGCGACTCGGAGTGTCGAACCCCTTGATCTTAAGATACACTGTGCCCCGATGGTCCCTTCATGTATCCTGAATTCTAGAACCTATGACAGATAAAGCGGCACAACTTCGGCGGCAAATTCTCGACCTATCGGCTCAATATGCGGCAGAGATATTGTCCCCTTCGGAGTTCAAACCTGGCCAATCCGCAGTTCCGGTATCCGGCAAGCTGATCGATGACCGTGATGTGTGTGCTGTTGTGGATTCGGCACTTGACGCATGGTTTACTACCGGCCGGTTTGCCGAGGCATTCGAACGCAAGCTTGCACGCTTTGTCGGCGTCCGTTGCGCGTCGCTGGTCAACTCCGGCTCATCCGCCAACCTTCTTGCTGTCACCGCACTTACTTCGCCGAAACTCGGAGATCGCCGCCTGAAACCTGGCGACGAAGTCATCACTGTAGCGGCTGGTTTTCCGACCACGGTCAATCCAATCATTCAAAACGGTCTGGTTCCTGTGTTCGTGGATGTCACGATGCCGAGCTACGAGATTGATGTTTCCCAGCTTGAAGCGGCCCGCAGCGAGAAAACCAAGGCCGTCATCCTGGCTCACACACTGGGAAATGTTTTTGACCTCGATGCGGTCATGGCGTTTGTCCGGAAGTACAATCTGTGGCTGATTGAGGACTGCTGCGACGCTCTTGGTTCAACATGGAAGGGGCGGCGCGTGGGCACGTTCGGAGACATCGCGACATTCAGCTTTTACCCCGCACATCACATCACAATGGGCGAGGGTGGAGCGGTGCTTACCGACAAGCCAAACCTTCAGGTTCTCATCGATTCGTTCCGCGACTGGGGCCGCGATTGCTGGTGCGATCCCGGCAAGGACAATACCTGTGGCAAGCGCTATGAATGGCAACTCGGCAGTTTGCCCTGCGGATACGACCACAAATACACCTACTCCCATATTGGCTATAACTTGAAAGCAACCGATATGCAGGCCGCTCTTGGTTCCTCGCAGATTGAAAAACTGCCCATGTTCATTGAGCGTCGCAAGGAGAACTTCAATTATCTGCATGCTGTCCTAAAACCGTTGGAAGAGCATCTGGTCCTACCGGAGCCAACACCGGGATCGGAGCCATCATGGTTTGGATTTCCTATCGGAGTGCGCAAGCATGCACCGTTCACGCGGGCAGAACTCATTCATGCTCTAGACGCGAGGAAGATAGGAACTCGGCTCTTGTTCGGAGGGAACCTCCTCCGGCAGCCGGCCTACGAAGGCTGCAAATACCGAGTGATCGGCGACTTGCCGAACACAGATTTCGTGATGAACAACGTGTTCTGGATTGGCGTTTACCCGGGACTCACAACGAAAATGCTGGATTTCATTGCGGAAAGCATCTTAGAATTCGCCGCCGGCGCCAAACCGCTGCCGACACTCTCCTAATTCAAGGCTGGGTTTGCACATATGAAGCTTTCCGATTACATCTTCGGCCAATTGCGTGTGTGGGGCGCAAAGCATGTGTTTCTCGTCACCGGCGGCGGCGCGATGCACTTGAACGATTCGATCGGAACCAGCGGGCTGAGTTTCATCTGCACGCATCATGAACAAGCGGCCGCGATGGCGGCTGAGGGGTACGCTCGCATCAGCGGCACCCCCGGCGTGCTGAACGTCACGACTGGCCCCGGGAGTATCAACGCATTGAATGGAGTCTTTGGCGCCTGGACTGACTCCATTCCCATGTTGATCGTCTCCGGACAGGTTAAGCGCGAGACCTGCATGTCCACCTACGGTCTGACCAATCTGCGTCAACTGGGAGATCAGGAAGTCGATATTGTCCGGATGGTGCGGGGTATCACCAAATACTCCGTCCTGGTCAACGAGCCCGAATCCATCGCTTACCACCTGGAACGCGCCTGGTATTTGGCGCAAAACGGCCGCCCGGGGCCTTGCTGGCTGGATGTGCCTGTAGACGTGCAGTCAGCGCAGGTCGATCCTGGCAGCCTTCGTCATTACGATCCTTCGGAAGATGCCTTGGTCTTCGAGCAAGCTGCAGTGACTGAACAGGTGGCTGATGTCCTTGAGCGGATTCGCGACTGTGAACGGCCGGTCATCATGGCCGGCAGCGGAGTCCGACTTGGAGGCGCACTTCAGGAGTTCGAGCGGGTGATTCATTCGTTGCGCGTCCCCGTGGTTACCGCTTGGACGCACGATTTGATTGGGAGTGACGATGAACTGTTTTGCGGACGGCCAGGCACCATTGGCGACCGCGCAGGCAATTTCACAGTACAGAACTCCGATGTGCTGCTTGTCCTCGGTTCGCGGCTCAATATTCGTCAGATCAGCTACAACTGGCATTCCTTCGCACGCTTCGCAACCAAGATCCAGGTCGACGTAGATGCAGCCGAACTGAACAAGCCGCTGCTTCAACCCGATGTCCCTATTCATTGCGACGTGAAGGTTTTTCTGGCTGAAATGGCCCGACAGCTTCAGCGGGGATGGAATTCCAGTCCGAAGCATGAGGTCTGGTTGCAAAGGGCGCGTAAGTGGAAGACTGAGTATCCTGTCGTTCAGTCCCAGCAGCGAGTGCCGGGGGCGCCGTTGAACCCCTATGACTTTATCGACCGGCTCTTTGCGCTGTTGGCGGACGACGATGCGGTGGTTTGCGGCAATGCGACCGCGTGCATAGTCCCCTACCAGGCCGGCAAACTCAAAAAAGGGCAGCGTCTGATTTCCAATTCAGGCTCCGCTTCCATGGGGTACGATCTCCCTGCCGCAATCGGGGTGGCGGTAGCCAGAAATGCGCGAACGATTTGCCTTGCAGGGGACGGCTCTCTTCAGATGAACGTTCAGGAATTACAGACGATTGTCGGCTACAATTTCCCCGTCAAGATCTTTGTGCTGAATAATGGCGGATACCTGTCAATCCGTCAGACACAGACAGGTTTTTTCGAGGGCAGGAAGATCGGGGAGGGTCCAGAGAGTGGCGTCACATTTCCCAGAATGGCGAGAATCGCTTCGGCCTATGGGATACCCTCATTCACCATCGATTCGATCACAGACCTCGAAATCGTAGAGCGCGAACTCAAGAGCGATGGGCCCGCATTGTTCGATGTTTTTCTTGACCAGACGCAGGGATTTGAACCGCGACTTCGCTCGCGGATTCTCGCCAACGGGCAGATTCTCACTCCAAATCTGGAAGATATGTTCCCGTTCCTTTCTCAGGAAGAGTTGTCTTCCAACATGATTGCCGGGGACAAGAAATGAGATCCTGCCTGCCCAGTTGCATTCTCTTCGATCTGGATGGGACGCTTCTGGATTCACTACCGGGGATCGAGTATTCAGTTCGGGCGGCATTTGTCTCGTGCCATCTTTCGATACCGAAAGTTAGTCTGCGCGGCATCATTGGTCCGCCGGTCCGCACCATACTTTCCATGGTGGGCGGTGGGTCCGACGACAAGACTCTTGATGCTTTGGAAGTGGCGTTTCGAGCCAGTTACGACAGCAAAGGATGGCGAAGGACAGTTTGCTACCCAGACGCAAACCGCGTCTTGAATGTTTTGCGCGAACGGGGATTTCGACTCTTCGTGGTCTCCAATAAGCCGCGGCACATCTCGTTGCGGATTCTAGAAGCCGAGGGCGTAGTCGACTTCTTCGAATCCATCATTACACGTGATTCCCGCAAGCCTGAGTACTCTGGAAAAGTGGAAATGATAAGGACTCTAATGGATCAGTGCCTTGTGGTACCCGAGAACGCCCTCTTGGCGGGAGATACAATTGAAGACGCAAAGGCTGCCGCAATGGTCGGAATTGGCTTTGCATATATGACTCACGGTTACGGAGAGATTCCGGAAAACTCGCCGGTTTCCGTCGACTTCAGACTTGACGGTTTCGAGCAGTTCTTGCGGCTAGTGGCAAAGGAGCTAGTTCATGATTGACAAGGATATCTTCGAAGATCTTTTTGTACTTGAAATGGCGAATAACCACCTTGGGACCGTTGAACGCGGGCAGAAAATCATCGGCGAGTTTGCCCAGGTGGTCAGGTTCAATAACGTTCGCGCCTCGATCAAGCTTCAGTTCCGGGATGTGGAGAGATTCGTCCATCATGACTATGTTAATCTGGACGACCGTTATATTCAAAAGACCCTGAAAACACGTATGTCGGATCAGGACTATGCGACGCTCGTAAAAGCGATTCGTCAGGCGGGCTGCATGCCTACAGCAACACCATTCGACGAGCGGTCGGTGGATCTCTGTTGCGAACTTGGACTTACCATGATCAAGATCGCAAGCTCAGATATGAACGACTGGCTGCTCCTGGAAAAGATCGCCAAGACCAAGAAACCGGTAATGCTTTCAACCGGCGGGTCATCGCTTAAAGACATAGACGATGTGGTCACGTTCTTTGCTAATCGGTGCATTCCTCTTGCCATCAATCATTGCGTATCACTTTATCCATGCGAAGACTCACAACTCGAGCTGAATCAGATCGACTTCCTGCGTAATCGGTATCCGCAGAACACGGTTGGACTATCCACTCATGAATCCACTGACTGGGCGAACTCGATCCTTATCGCCTACGCAAAGGGAGCGAGAACGTTTGAGAGGCATATCGATATCGACTCGGACGGAGTAAAAGTATCGCCATACTGCAGTCTTCCGCACCAAATCGATCAGTGGTTCAAGGCTTTTCACAAAGCCAAAGAGATGTGTGGATCTCCCGGAATACAGAAGAGAGTTCCTCCCAAGGCGGAGGTTAATTATCTGGACGCGCTTGTACGTGGAGTCTATGCCAAGGAGGATCTTCCGGAAGGCCACTCCTTGACCGACGAGGACGTGTATCTCGCGATTCCGTTGCAGAAGGGACAGCTTTCGTGCCGGGAATTGATGAGAGGGGAAGTTCTTATGAGGGCAGTGGAAAAGGACAAGCCGATCAAGATTGACGACATCGAAAGTCCCTACTCGCAGATTCCATCACTGCGCCAGACGATCTATAGCCGCGGCATTGATGTGGAAGGTAAAGACGCAAAGTAGAGGAGGCCAAATGTGCCTCAGGCAAGACCGTGGTTATCCAGTTGGATTTCTGTGCGGCACCGGAGCCTAATCCATGAACAAACTTGCACGGGATCTCGAATTGGTCGCGTCCCGCACATCGGATCTATGGGATGAGTTACGAGGGAAACGTCTCTTTCTGACCGGTGGCACGGGTTTCTTCGGCTGTTGGCTGGTGGAGAGTTTCTGCCATGTGAATCGTCTTCTCGGGCTTGACGCGGAAATTACGATACTCACTCGCAATCCGATTGCATTCGCCGCGAAATGCCCACATCTAGCTGCAGATAGCGCGGTGTCCCTTCATGCCGGAGATGTTCGCAATTTTACCTTTCCGGCGGGTGAGTTTGCGTATGTCATTCATGCGGCAACCGAAGCGCGCGCCAGGCAGGCAGCGGTTGCGCCCCTTGAGATGCTTTCCACAATCGTAGCGGGCACTGAGCGCACACTGGAGTTTGCCTCGACGCATGGAACCAGGAAGCTCCTGCTCACCAGTTCGGGAGCCGTGTATGGCGCGCAGCCAGGGGAGTTGACGCACGTACCGGAGACTTACGGCGGGGCCACTGGATCCTCGAAGCGTTTATGCGGAAGGGAAACGATTGTCCGAGCTTCTTTGCGCAATCTTCCAAGAGAGATCCGGGGTTGAGTGCAAGATCGCTCGATGCTGGGCTTTCTGCGGGCCCCACCTTCCGCTCAATGAACACTTTGCTATCGGCAACTTTATCGGAGACGTTCTGGCGGGCAGATCAATTCAGATCAAGGGGGACGGTACTCCCAGGCGGTCGTACCTGTACGCTGCCGATCTGGCGGTATGGTTGTGGACGATTCTGTTTCGAGCTCCGGCGCTTGTCCCAATCAATGTAGGCTCAGCATACGATGTCAGCATCTTAGAACTTGCGCAGGCGGTAGCTGCAACACTCAATGCTCAAACTGAGATTCGCATCGCACAAAAGGCGACGCAGGGCGCGATACCAGCCCGTTATGTTCCTTGCGTAGGTCGCGCTGAGCAAACGCTTGGACTGCGTGAGACAGTTTCGCTGGAAGAGACCATCGTCCGCACTGCGGAGTGGAACCGGTGCTAAGAAGGCGAATAGCGGCCGGAGTTGTTACGGTCTTCATTAATGGCTGTTCTTTAGTACAGTCCATGGAACAAAGCTTAGGAGGGCAATGTGGGGTGGAAAACAGAAGCTTGCATATGCGCACTCATTCTCAGCCGCTTTCGCGAGATTTCAATCCGTCACCAACTCCTTCTGTGAATGTGCCGATTGGAGTAGGCATGCTTCTTGTTTCACTCCTAATTCTGGGTTTGCTCGTTCGCGAGACCCCGCAAAGATCGGTGATGACCCCCGGTCTCGAAGGGACGGCTCTATGAGCATGCCGTCCCGATCTTCCACGGTTCGGCTCTTTGCTGTCGTGGTGCTTTATCAAATGACACGCGATGATTCTGCGGCAATTCGAAGCCTGCAAGAAGCAACCCATTATCCGCTGCTCGGACCTCTGGATCTGGAAATTCTTTTTTACGACAATACTCCTGGAGAGCCGGAGACTGGTTCTTTGCCGGAGGGAATGCGGTATGAGGCTGCTGGAAGGAACATGGGCCTCGCCGCCGCATACAACCGGGCGTTGGAAATTGCGGAACTGCAAAAACGCCCTTGGCTGCTTCTTTTGGATCAGGATACGGCATTACCACCCTATTTCCTCGAATCAGTCAGAACGCAGATAAAAGAATTCGAAGCTTATGAGAGTGTCGTGGCGTTGGTCCCGAAAGTCCGAAGCAGCGGTGTACTGGTGTCGCCAAAGAGCGTAAAGTTCTTCGGACTTGGAACATTGGGCAAAACCCAGTCTGGAGTTCTCCACACCGAGATTACGGCAATTAATTCGGGTACGGTGTTGCGATGCGATTTCGTTCGTTCGATCGGAGGGTTCAATCGCTCATACTGGCTAGATTACCTGGACCATTGGCTATTTCGGCAGATTTATGCCGCTGGCAAGGAGGTCGCAGTGTCGAAATGCGAGATCGAGCACCAGCTATCCGTCCTGAACTATCGGCAAAACATCAGTATCACCCGTTACCGCAGCATTCTTGCTGGGGAGGCGGGATTTATGACAACTCACAAGGTCAAGTCGCAATTGCCGTTTTATCTGGTTCGCCTGCTGGTAAGGTCGGCCAGGTTCGTGATTCGGCGGCAACCAGCAATGGCAATGGTTACGATGGCAACGATTGCTAGAATTGTAATGCACCCAATGCGTTCTCTTGAGGGCGGTTCGTTATGACCCGGAGGCCAACAGGATGCAGCCGGGGTAACGTGGTGTTATCGGCATGAGTGTATCCGTCTGTATGGCCACCTACAATGGTGAAAGGTTTATTCATGAGCAACTCGCTTCGATCTTGGCTCAGTTGGACACAGACGACGAGATCGTCGTTGTTGACGACGCTTCCCGCGACGGAACGGTAGCCATCGTCGAGAGTTTTTGCGACAAGCGAATACGGATCATTCGACAGCCGTTCAATTGCGGGGTACTGAAAACATTTGGTCGCGCGCTGGAGGAGGCCAAGGGTGAAATCATCTTTCTGGCCGATCAGGACGACGTTTGGCGGTCAGACAAGGTGGCGAAGATCAAAGGCATGTTTTCAGCACGCCTCGATCTTACTTTGGTGCAAAGCGATTGTTCAGTCATTGATGCCGATGGCAACATCGTCACGGAGTTCCGGTTCGGGTCGAAAACGTTTTACGCAGGCATCTTTCGCAACTTCGTGCGCAACCTATATCAGGGATCAGCGATGGCCTTTCGCCGCTCGATCCTGCAGTACTGTCTGCCGTTTCCGCCGGACATACCGATGCATGACATGTGGCTCGGCATCGTGAATCAGTTCGTCGGCAAGGCGGAATTCATCGCCGAGCCCCTAATGTACTACCGCCGTCACGGTAGAAACGAGTCCCCAGGGAAGCACGCGCCTCTGATACAGATGCTCCACTGGCGGTGGGGCCTTTTGAAGAGTCTGGTTTTGTTGTATGCGCGCAGAGTTATTCTGAGAAGGCGGCGCATTTCGGTTCCAATCCGGTGAGGGATCAAAAGCGAACTGCCGAACTGGCTCCCCGACCAGTGGAATCGGTTTCAGGTGGCACGCCCGCCTTGATAGCACATGTACTTCACATAGCGCTCAAAGATTTCTCAATCTTCGCGAATGACTCGCTGGGCTAGTGCAGCGTCGATACGAGCCTCGGTGAGGCCGGTACGGTTTCTGGCCTTGCGAATGGGGTCATGGAACCAGCCCCATTTATTGAAATACCCAATGGCGGATCTTATGTGAAGACGCAGGAGATGAAGGCTCCTGTATGATCCCTGGGCATGCCCGTGAATAACGGTAGTCCGTGGCCAAAACAAGAGCCTGGAGATGTCGCCGATGCGCCGGCAAAGATCGACATCTTCCATATAGAGGAAAAAGCGCTCGTCAAATCCTCCGATGGACTCCAGAACTAACCGACGAGTCAACATGAAGCACCCCGACAAAACCGGTACATACGCGGGACGGGAATAATCAAAATGCTTCATGTCGTACCGGGTCATGCGACCCACAAAAAGCCACCGCAGAGGCCCGCCTGCGAACCGCCTCAGGACAAGATCCAGCGGTGTGGGCAACAACTTGCAAAGGTATTGTGTGGAACCATCGGTATAGAGAACGCGTGGCATCAGAAGGCCAACATCCGGCATGGCATCCATCACTTCTGCGAGTTCAGCGAGGGCTCCAGTCTCCAACTCAATGTCCGGATTCAGAATCAAATGGTAAGGCCCGGGCACAGCGGCAAGCGAGCGCAAGGCAAGATTATGCGCAGCACCAAAGCCAAGATTGCGACCTGGCCGAAGACAGCGAGCCCCCAGCGATTCGCCAAGCACACACGCTTCTTCGGAATCGCCATTGTTCACAACCACCCACGCCGACAATCCCGCATCCATGGCCAAAGCCTCAAACAGCGGGGCAACGTCCTCTACGCCGTGATTATGTAGAACGATGCTGGCGGTAACTTTCTGAGACAAAGACTACTCTCCGTCGAGTTGCTCCGGATGCACGCATGAAATCCGCTGGTGGACTGCGACCACATGGCAGCGTTTTCTAAACGAGCAACCAAATTGAGAGCTCCGGCCGAATGCGAACGGCATTCTTCATTATCGCTCTTCTCCCCGGAGCAGAATCAGTTAGCCCGATCCTCTTGATACTGAAAAACTTAAAACCGCGCCATTCTGGATGATTTCTGCCAAAACCATTTGCGAAATGAGCGTCACCACTTTTCAACTTCAAATTCCATCGGAGTTGCACCAACTGCGAACCCCGCGATGTGGATCGTGTACAGGTGTGCAATTTCCTACTCTGGACTCCTGTTGGCTTGAGGAGCGCCCGATATGCTTGTGGACCGCCTTCCGAATCGCCTTTGCCAAACTGAGTTGGGTCTGGCGGCAATCGTCGATGATCCTACCGGGCTTGTAAGGGTGCAACGACGACTGCCGGAATCGCCGTCCGCGGCACGCTCCGGCGGTGTCCTTTCTCCGACTGCGGGCAGAGCATCATATACATGTGTTCCCAGTTTTCTGTTTTCTGTCCGCCCTCACCCGATTCTTTGTTCGCCCCCCCAGTCAGACTCTGTCCGCTTTTTGTCCTCCCCTGAGGACGAATAAGACACACTGGCCTGAAAAGGCCTAGTGGGCAGAAAACGCTGGATTTAAGGGAAAAGTTGGAGGCGCGGGCCGGGATCGAACCGGCGCATAAAGGTTTTGCAGTTTTGACAGCAACTCGTAACCCGCTGATAAAGCGAGGTATTTCCGTCGGATTCTGGTTGCCAAAAGGGGTGGTTTTAACCCCTTTTGGTAAACATTGGCGCGGCTCACGTTAACGCACGGTTACCGCGCGGTATCTTTGCAGCAACCCGCTGGGGGCGACGTGTCCCTATCCTCCCGGTGCAAAGCACCGCGCCTTTCGCCCGCCCCGCCCATGCTGCCAACCGAAGCCCCAGACGCAAGCAAGCCGCCCCGGAGGACGGCTTGCGGTTGGCTGCACAACACCGCCTCACTGCGGCTTCGGTGGATCGCCATGACCCGACTCGTGGAGCAGTGTGTCTCCGAGCGGCCTATTTACGCCAGGCGCAGTCTCCGGTAAACGGCACGAAGGGTCACTCCATTCCTCATTTTCAAGGGTTGTATCCCTTCCAAAAAGCGGCACCAATATTGGAGTGCTGTTATGCGCTGGCAAATTATTCGGATGCCCGAACTCACCCTTGAGAACTTCGAGTGTGGAGCGAACTTCGAAAGGCAGGGATGCGCACGGTGGGCTTCCAACATGTCCACCAAGGTTCTCCCAAAGCAACTCTTTGTCGTCACTAAGGACAAGATCAAAAGCCGATTTGCAACCTGCTTGAATCCACTGCTCATATACTTTTGCAGCGGGCTTCCTTTCTCCCAGTTGCATCATGGCAACGGCTTTCAGATACACCCGATCTTGATCCGCAGAGTCCATGAATGACGTAGCAGAAAGAGCATCCAGTGGATGGCCACATCGCAGCAGACCAACGACAATGCGGTGAATCTGATATTTTTCCAGATCAGAATGACCTTTAATTGCGAGCTCCTCTCTAAATTCTTCCGCTGCATTATCCAGCAGGCGTCCTCCTTCTGCGAGTTCATTGTTACGTATCAACTCATGACCAAGATTCATCGTTGATTCGGCGATCTCAACGCGGTACTCCCGTAGATCGGTCTGGGAAACGGCGGGGTCTGCTACAGCTTCCTTGAGCTCCGCAATCCCTCTCGCTAGCTTTTCCCTGTAAGGAAGGCATTTCGCATCGGCTTTGAACGCATCCCAACACAGTTCGTCCATTGATCCGGCGTGGCCAAGAAATGCGTCCGCGCGCACCAAATGGCACCTTCCGGGGTTTGCAGAACACCACTGGTCGCATAAAGCCTTAGCTGGTTGCGCAAAACTCGATTGTACGGCGCAACACCATGTAAATAGGTACACGAACGCAAGCAGAATAGATTTCCGATCTCCTATGTTGGTCATTGGGGGATGCTCCCTGCCGAAAGCAAAGGCGAGTCAGGGTATCGGTAATCGTCGTGATGCGAAGCGATCCAACCATTGATTGCATCAGGCGAGTTCCATTGGCGCGACAAAGAATTTCCTGGGTAGAGCTTCTCTAAGAATTGGGATTGCAATCCATATGCCCTCTGCTCCGACTCCCTGTGTGAAATATTGAAACTGGCATTGTATCCACTACTAATGAGCGCCTTTTCATCCAGCACATGGCTCCCTTCATGGACAATTTGTGAGGCGAAGAAATTAGTAGCAGCAGCACCTTGATTGTTGTTCCTTGCAGCTTGAATTTGATCCATCTGTTTAGCCGAGAACGTAACGGTCAGGCCTCCAGTTGCCTTGCCGTCCGATCCTTTATCAAAGGATACGTTCGCGCCTTCTGTCTTGTTGTCAGGCGTGCCAAAGCTCACGGTGATTCCGTTTGCCTTATTTGCATCCCCATATGCCCAAGCAGCGGCGACCGCATTCCCAGTTCCATTGTTCTTTGCAACGTTCAGAGCTATTTGAAAATCACTGCACTGCGTCTTTGTTCCGGTGCATTCGTAATGTCCATCTGGGTCAATCCTAACGAGCGGATTATTTCCCACGTAAGCGTACAGATTCAGCGTCTGCGGGTCGCCCAGCTTCGCATAGGGTACGGGTGCAATCTTCGCTGACCAATCAGGCGATAAGAACCGGCCCATTGAACTTGCATAGTACCTGGCCCCGAAGTAGTCGTTCCCTGATTCGGCATCTCGTTCTTTGCCGGTAAAACTGGATGGCGCAAAACGCATGAGGGATGAACAAACGGCGGATTGCGTCATAACCACCTGCCCCCTCATCGTACATCCATCCCAGGTCTCAGAATCGAGACCTGGGCCACCCGCCCGGTGAACTAACTCATCGAGCGAGAACTCTATCCCCGCCATCCAGGTAGACGGACTTTGGCAAGTCATCCTGATTGCACTTAAGCGTATTTCCATCCTCCTGGGAGACCGGAAATAACACAGTGTCCGGCTTGCTTAGTACGGGACGGTCCGAGATCACATAGTGTCCCAAGTAGTCTCGATTCTCCATAAAGATGAGGCACTGACTAAAATGGATAGCGCGCCCCGGCGGATTTGTTTCTTCCCATGTGTAGTAGTAGACTTGGAGGGTTGCAGAATCGCATTTCATAGTTCCAAGACGACTGAGTGTTACCTTGCCCTGCAATGTCCCTGTGAAACCTTGCTTGGAGAGAATATCCCTCAGCGACTGAGCCACTTGCAAAATACGCTGCGGGCTCTGGTTTTTAGCGGAGAGATTGAAC
>CAYTJN010000096.1:0-15909 GCA_964438125.1 uncultured Occallatibacter sp. | reverse complement strand
CGGAAACTCCAGCGCCGAGGTAAGGGTGAAATGGTGCGGTAAGAGCGCACCGCCCGTCCTGTAAAGGCCGGGGCAGGGTAAACCCCACACGGAGCAAGACCAAATAGGGAGGGAAGCATCGCGAAAGAGCCTGGCGGTGCTGCGCATCGGCCCGATGCGGCAAGGCGGCTTGAGCAATTGCCGAAACCTCCGGGTAGGTCGCTGATGAGTGTCCGCGGCAACGCGGCGCCTAGAGGAATGACCGCACACGACAGAATTCGGCTTACAGGATTCCTCCTGCCGAATGCTTTGCACAAACGACAGCCCCGGCTGGGAGATATTTCCAGCCGGGGCTGACCATTTTTTGTGGCCGAGCGGAGTTGACCCCGCTGGGCCTATTGACGAGCCGGCCGACTATCCTCAGCGACCGGCTTGATGGTGCAGGTAGTCGAAGGGAATGCCAAACTGGAACCATAAGGCGTTTCCGCGCGGCTTGTTCTGGACCAGAAAGTCGTGATCCCACTTGAAGACCAACGCGCCGTGCTTGCCCCATGGCAACGTCACTTGGGGACCGATGTCGAATGCGCGGCCCTTGTAGCCGATGTCCGGCGTGCCGTCCGCATTCGGGGGACTAAACGGCTTTCCGCCCATTGAATCGTCGGTAATCTGTTTGTAGAAATAGCCGGAGGCGCCGACGCTTGCCTTGTGGTGCGGAATCTCCTGCTGAGCGTCAAATTGCCAAAAGAACTCATTGCCGCTGTGGTAGTGCGTTGCGTGGTCGGCATCGTTGATCACGTAGTCGAAGCGCGACATGATGTCTTGCGCACCTTTGTGCGGAGTAAGTGTAAAGGCCGCGGCAGGCGTGAAGGCCACGTTATGTTCCCCGATATTCAACGGCGCGCCCGCTTGATACCCCGTTCCCATGGATTGAACCTGAAGCTCGTAGTACCAGTGCATGATCCCCTTGTGATTGAAGATGGTGACGGGAACAAGATTGATGTTGGTCAGATCGTCTTTGGTGAACTTTGTTCCTCCGATGCTGACTTGCTCATAGACGTCAGGAATCGCGAAGTAGCTGCCGAGTTCGCCTCCCAGGATCTTGAGGCCCCAGTTATGCGAGAGCTTGCCGGCAACAGCCCCGACGCGCAGCTTGAAGAGAGGCGTTCCGGGGTTGCTGTGGCCCTTTCCGTCGTCCAGTTCGTTGGCCTCATAGAAGCAGCTGTACTCATAGAGCATGGTCTCGCCCGCATGGGGCACGCCGGCAGCCGTGGCATAAGACTCGGCACCCACCGGCCAAACGCTGCCGCCATTTTCGGTTGCGCGGGCTGCTCCCGCAGCCGCAATAAGGAACATCAGCAAGATCAATGACCTGATGGTTTTGGATGGATAGTACTTTACTGTCGTGCTCATTCGTGCCATGGAACGTCCCTTTCGTAAGTGCGGAAGCGGCGCTCCGGCATTTTCCAAATGCGCACGATTTCCCCGCAAGAAACACTAACACAGTTTTTGCAGGATTGTAGGTGACGGATAAACAGACGAAGATGGAGGCGAAGAAACCTGGCCGAGTGGAGAAGCAGATGACCCCGGAAGTGTTCTAGGATGTGAAGATATGCTGCGAGTAAGACTGTTAGAGGTGGGGGCGCGCGCTCCCATTGTGGCCCATCCCGGTGAGGATCTGGGCTATGACTTGTTCGCGCTCGAAGGGGCCGTACTGGCGCCGCGAGTGACTGTACGAGTGAGGACGGGCATCGCCGTTGAGGCGCGACACCCCGGAACTGGCGAGCCGCTGGGATTGCTGTTACGGGATCGCTCGTCGATGGCGGCGCGTGGTATTGCGACCACCGCCGGAGTGATCGATGCAGGCTACCGGGGAGAGATTCTTGTGCTGATGACCAACCTGGGTGAGACTGCGGTCGAGTTGAAAGCCGGCGAGAAGATCGCACAGATGATTCCTGTTCCGGTGCTGACCGGAGATGTGACTGAGGTTGAGATTCTGGAAGACTCGGCGCGCGCCGGGAAGGGATTTGGAAGTTCTGGGCGGTGACTATCATATTGCTATTAGAAATATATCTATCAGGAATAGAAGAAGACTTGCGTTGCCTAGAACCTATACCTGGAGCGGGTTCCTGAATTCCCAGGTCCCAAAAGCGGGACCTAGGGAACCCAATTGATCTGGCGGACCGGCTAGTTGTTGTTCCCCAGGCCGTCGTTCTTGTGGTAGTTCGGATAGGGCGGGATCTGAGGCTGGGACAGGGGATGGGCCTTGAGCTCGTCGAGGACCGTTTGGACACCGGTTTCGAGTTGAAGATCGTGCCCGGCTGCTTCGTCAGCGGGGAGATCTTCAACGGGAAGATCAGGCGCGATACCGCGGTTTTCGACCTCCCAATCACCGTTGAGGCCGTAAATGGCGAAACGCGGGGCCATCACGTAGCCGCCGTCAAGCAGCGATGGATAGCCGCCGATGCCGACTAGTCCACCCCAGGTTCGCGTGCCCACCAGCTTGCCGATTCCGGCCTTGCGGAAGTACCACGGCATGGCGTCGCCGCCGGAACCGGAGTTCTGATTGATGAGCATGACCTTGGGTCCGAAGATAGCGCCGACCGGATCGTGAATCGGCTTGCCGTCGCGCTCGATGGCTCCTGAGAGCGGGACTCGCTTGAGAACGTCCACAACGTAGTCGGCGATGAAGCCGCCCTCATTGTAGCGCTCATCGAGGACCAGGCCCTGCTTGTCTAGCTGCGAATAGAAATACCGGTTGAAGTTGGTATAGCCTGAGCCGCCGGTGTTGGGCATGTAGACATACGCCACTTTTCCGCCGGAGAGTTCGTCGACCTTGCGGCGGTTGGCCTCGATCCAGTCCAGATTGCGCAGGCCATCTTCGTCGGCAATGGGCACCACAGTTACATCCTTGGCGTCCTTGCTGTCCTCGTTGTAGGCAATACGAAGCACGGTCTGCTTGCCGGCAGTGCCATCGAAAAACTCGTAGAGATTGTCGCTGGCGTGCAGTTCGCGTCCGTTCACCGCCAACAGGTAAGCGCCCTCGTGGACGTAGACCCCAGGCAGCGTGAGGGGTGAGGCCAGGCCGGGAGTCCAATTTTGCCCTCCGAGGATCTTGATGATGCGATAGCGGTCATTCTGGATTTTGTAGTCGGCGCCCAGCAGGCCAGTCTTCGCTTCGTTGTCAGGGTGGTGTGGACCGCCGACGAACATGTGGCCGATGGTGATCTCGCCCAGCATTTCAGTCGAAAGATAGGTGAACTCCGAGCGAGAGGCGAGGGCATCGAGATAAGGCTTGTACCGGGCCTCGATCTTGGGAATGCTGAGGCCGTGGGTATGGGGGTCGTAGAGAAAATCGCGCTCGATGCGCCAGGTCTCGTGGTAGATCTGCCGCCACTCGGCGCGGGGATCGACGACAGTCTCAAGGTCTCCCAGATTGAGCGGCTTACCGGGCGAGCCGTCGCCTGGCTTGAGGTCGTCGGCCGGGGCAATGGTCCATGCGCCCTTGCGCGAGTAGAGGACTTTTGATCCGTCGAACGAAACAGTGAAGTTATCGAGATCGCTCAGTACAGTCTCGGGCTGACGCTTTTCGAGCGTGAATTTCCAGATGGCTCGAATTCCTGGGCCGCCGTTGCTCGGCCGGCCAAATGGAGCGATTTCGCCGAGGTAAAGCACGCCAGTCTTGCCGACTGAGATTGAGCTGTAGTTACGCGGGGGAATGGGCAAGGCCAGGATGCGGTCGCCGATCTTCTCGAGGTCGATCTTGACCTCGACAGGCTTGTCGGTATCCTTTTTGTCCTTATCCTTATCTTTATCCTTGTCCTTATCTTTGTCTTTTTCGTCGTCTTTCTTAGCTTTTTTGTCGGAGTCCTTCTTGTCGGAGTCTTTGTTGTCGGCGTCCTTGTTGTCGTCCTTTTTTGTCTCGTCCTTTATCTTTTCGTCGTCGCTCTCGGGCGGAACCGGGGATGCTCCGTCCTTGGCTAGAACGACGACGTAGGCGGCTGTGGTTTGTGCGCGGTCGAGTGACGAGAGGTCGATGCCGGCCTTGGAAGGTCCATCGTCGGTGGAGGCCAGGAAGTAAAGGAACTTGCCATTCGGGTCGAAGGCGGGGTTGAAGGCGTCGCTCATGCCGTCGGTGATCTGAGTGAACTTGCGGGTTTCAAGGGAATAAACGAAGATGGCGCGATTCTGATTTTCGAGGTCGCGGTGGTAGGCGAGCCACTTCGAATCCGGCGACCAGGCCGGGCTGAAATCGGGGCCCCAGCTTCCATAGATTCCCTTGTCCACCATCACCGGCTTGCCTGCCGGCAGATCAACGGTCCACAGCCGAAGGTGCTTATCGAAGTAGGCAATGTGCTTGGAGTCGGGCGACCAGGTGGGGCTATAGAAGAAGCTGGGGTCGGGGCCGAGATCGATGACCGTGGGCGGCTTGAAGCCGGTCTGGTCATGCAAATAAAGCTGATACTCGCCGGAGGCGTCGGAGAAGTAGGCGATGGTCTTGCCGTCGGGGCTCCACGAAGGGTCGCGTTCCGCCACTCCGGGGGTCTGGGTGAGGTTGTGGGTATCGCCTTTTTCGCCGGGAACGGTGAAGATTTCGCCATGCGCCTCTAAGACGGCGCGTGCCCCGGTCGGCGAAAGGGCGGCGTTCTGAATCTCATCCGGGGTGAGGTTGACGCGATGGGGCGCGAGGCTGCCCAGTTCACCGTGAACCTGAATGGAGACGGTTTTTTCGGAGTTAGCTGCCAGGTCCTTATTCGTGGTGTCCAGCAAATGGATAGATCCGAACTGTTCATAGACGATCGCGCCGGGGCCGGCCTGAAAAGACTTCAGATCGAAAGTCGGGCGGGAGCCGGTGTTGGGAACGACCTGCCTCACTTCCTTTGAGAAGGGCTCGTAGCGGAAGAGCGTGACCGGGCCGGTGCGGTCAGAGAGGAAATAAATCGAGTCGCCAACCCAGACCGGGTTTGAATCATTGGAGTTTTCGCGAGGCACCTTTTGGAGGTCGAGGGTTTTAAGATTGACGATCCAGATGGGGGTGGTCTGTCCGCCGGCATAACGCTTCCAGGCAGGCTCCCACTTGGTGAAGGGCTGGTAGGCGATTGATTGTCCATCGGGCGAGAAAGAGCCCTCGAAGCCAGAGGGCAGAGGCAAAGGCTCAGGGATGCCCGAACCGTCCGCATGAACACGAAAGAGCTTGAGGTAGTGGCGGAAACTGTTTGCCATGCTGACGACCAGGACATCTTTGCCGTCGGGGCTCCATCCGGCAACGCCACTGCCGCCGGGGTGCCAGGTAATGCGACGGGGCACGCCGCCTGTCGCGGGAATGATGTAGACGTCTGTGTTGCCGTTCAGATGGGCGGAGTAGGCGATCCAGGCGCCATCCGGTGAATAGTACGGACCGTCTTTCACCTTTCCGTCCGAAGTGAGGCGCTCGGCTTCGCCGCCCTGGCGACTGACGATCCAGATATCGTCGGCGTAGAGGAAGGCGATATGGTCTTGATTGAGCGATGGGTTGCGAAGCAGAAGCGGCTGGGAGGAGCCAGTTGCAGAGGGTGTCTGTGCGGCGGCAAAGACCGGCGGAAGCATGGCGAATGCGAGCAGAACAAAAGCGTGGTGGAAGCGAGCGCGAATCATGGGTCCTCCTGGGGGGTGTGGGTTGCGCAATCTTCGAGAAGGGGCGTGACTGTGCGTCAGATTCATGCTACGACGTACTCCAGAGAAATGTTTCAGGAAAATCTGTGTTTTGATTGATTTGTGGCCATGTTTTTTGATTACCGGAACCTCCGTATACTGCGCTGCGTATCAGGCAGAGGGAAGTCGCGTTCTTTTCCGAACGTTTTTGGACGTTGACGCGGCTCTGTGGGCATACGCCACGTCCTTAAGAAGAGCGAAGAATTTCGCACATTGACGAGGCTGGGCTGGATGAAGCCCTTCAGTGGAAAGTGGGACCATGCTACTCGGTGAGGCCTTCAAACTCGCGCTGCAATCCTTGTGGGCCAATAAAATGCGCACTGTGCTCACGCTCGTCGGCGTGGTGATGGCGGTGGCCTCGATCATCATGGTCGTCACCCTCGTCAATGGCGCGAACAGATATGTCAGCACCAAGCTTTCCGGCTATGGAGCAGACGTGTTCACAGTCAACCGTGCCTCCAGCGTGATCTTGGATGCGGACGATTATTTCCGATTTCAGAAGCGGAAGATCGTGCGCATCGAAGACTATCAAGCAATTCGCGACAACTGCGCAGAATGCGGTGAGGTGGGCGCGACGCTGACCCGCTCTACCAACGTGGTCTACAACGGCCACTCCAGCAACAATTCTGCCGTGCGTGGCTACACCTGGACGATGCTGGGACTGAATAACATTGAAATTGCGCTGGGCCGGGGCTTTACCCAGGCCGACGAAGATCATGGCACACATGACGCGATTGTCGGATACGACATAGTGGATAACCTGCTGGGCGACGGCAATCCGATCGGCAAGGAGATCAGGGTGGACGGCATCCCCTACACGGTTGTCGGTGTCGGTGACCGCCAGGGCGAAACGCTTGGCCAGTCGCAGGACAACTGGGTCGCGGTACCTATCACGACTTACCAGCAGACTTATGGTTACAACGACACGGTGTCGATCTATGCGCGAGCCAACGGCAATGCCGCGGCGATGGAGAGAGCCAAGGATGAGGTGCGCGTGCTGATGCGCACCCGCCGCCATGACGCCCCCGGCCAGCCTGACGACTTCGAGATCGAAACCAACGACACATTTCTGGATATCTGGAAGCAGATCAGCAGCATCTTTGCCATGGTCGTGCTGGGGCTGGCTTCGATTTCGCTCGTGGTGGGGGGCATCGTCATTATGAACATCATGCTGGTGAGCGTGACGGAGCGTACGCGCGAGATCGGCGTGCGCAAGGCTCTGGGCGCGCGACAGCGTGATGTGTTGCTGCAATTTCTGATTGAAAGCGGAACCATGGCGTTGGTGGGCGGAGCCATCGGAGTGCTGCTCGGCATCGGAGTAGGCAAGCTGATCACCTTGGTTGTAGGCTTTCCCACCAATGCGCCGCTGTGGGTGATCTTCCTGGGACTGTTTCTGGCTGGCGTGGTTGGTATTTTCTTTGGTGTTTATCCCGCCAGTAAGGCTGCGAAGCTCGATCCGGTGGTGGCGCTGAGAGCAGAGATGTAGGGGCAGCTTTCAGCTTTCAGCTTTCAGCCGTCAGCCGTCAGCCGTCAGCCGTCAGCGAATAGCTGGCAATTATCAGCAGTGGGAAGCTGGACAAATTATGGCGCAATCTTTCCGGGAGTTAGTGGTTTGGCAGAGAGCAATGCAGTTGACTGTTGCGGTCTATCGTCTCACTCAGGGTTTCCCTCGCGAAGAAGTTTACGGCTTGACGAGCCAAATAAGGCGCGCAGCTGTTTCAATACCTAGCAATATCGCAGAAGGCCATGGACGGTTGAATGGCGGTGAGTTTCGACAATTCCTGGGTATAGCTCGAGGCTCTAATTTTGAGTTACAAACACAGCTCGAAATCGCTAGAGCGCTTCAAATTGGAAAACCTGAGTTGGTCAGTGAAGCCGAGAGCTTATCGCACGAAGTTGGAAAAATGATGTATGCACTTTTGGCATCGGTGAATGACCAGATTACGCAAGACTGACAGCTGACGGCTAGGAGCACCATGGCGCAAGGACAAACACGCGAATCGGTCAAGATGGCTCTGGATACGCTGAGAACGAACAAGCTGCGTTCTGGATTGACCGTTCTGGGAATCGTCATCGGAGTCACGACGGTGATCGCAATCTCGTCGGTGATCAACGGGGTGAATAACCGCATCTCGGACTTTGTCACTTCGATGGGATCGAATATTATCTGGGTCTTTCATATGCCGGTGATCGGCGTGCGACCGACCACGGAGCAACTTACCCGCAAAAAGCTCACTCTGGAAGACGTACTTGCGCTTCGAACGCTGCCGCATGTGGTGGCTGCCGACGGCGGAATCCAACATGTCAAATCACAGTTCCGCGTGGGAGATGTCGCCGTGAAGTATAACGGCAAGAAGGTGGCCGGAACCATCCTGCAGGGCGCAACGGCGGAGGTGGGCGACGTCTACGACCTGAAGGTTCTCGAGGGCCGCATCTATAACGATGCGGAGGACCAGCGCCACGAACACGTCGTTGTTCTGGGCCACGATACCTGGGAAGACCTTTTCGGCAACGAACCCGCGGTGGGCAAAGAAGTGAATATCGAGACCGGGCTTTACACGGTGATCGGTGTGCTGGATAAACAGAAGCAGCTCTTCGGCGGCGGCAAGAACCCTGCCGACAACCAGGTTTATCTTCCTTTGGGCACCTTTCATAGCATGCATTCCGAAGATAAGGATATGTGGGTGAGCGTGAAATACGACGAGCCGAAGAACAAGGCTCTCGTCCAGGAAGAGATTCGAGAACTGCTGCGCGTGCGTCGCAAGGTGAAGGTCGAGGCCGACGACAACTTCGAGATTTTCGGACCTGACTCGCTGACGAAGCTCTGGGGACAGCTGACCAACGGCCTGGTGGCGTTCATGATCGCCGTCTCCAGTGTAGGACTGATGGTGGGTGGCGTCGGGGTGATGAACATCATGTTGGTTTCAGTGACCGAGCGAACGCGCGAGATCGGCATTCGCAAGGCTCTCGGAGCCACCAAGCAGACCATTCTGACCCAGTTCACAACCGAGGCCGTGACGCTATGCGCGATCGGCGGGGTGATCGGCGTGTTGGCAGGGGCGGTGATTACGTGGATTGTTTACTTTTTGCCGATCGGCCTGCCCGCCACGCTCTCGACGATGTGGGTGATGATCGGCTTTGGCGTTTCATGCGCCATCGGCCTGCTGTTTGGCATTTATCCGGCATGGAAGGCCGCTTCGATGGACCCGATCGAGGCGCTTCGATACGAATAAGAGACGGGATCAGACGTGGCGGGGGTGTGGAGAGGACCTGCTTCACGCAGGTGCAAAATCTGCCACCGAAGGCTTCCGCCGCGCATCTGATGAGCCATGAGTCAAGAGAAGGCAACATTCGGCGCCGGCTGTTTCTGGGGAGTCGAGGCGGCGTTTGCGGCGATTCCCGGCGTAACGGCGACCGCTGTGGGCTATGAGGGCGGCTCGTTGGAGCGGCCGAGCTACAAAGATGTCTGCACGGACCGGACCGGCCACGCAGAGGTGGTGGAGCTGGAGTTTGACCCCGCTGTGGTGAGTTATGAACAACTCCTGGACGCCTTCTTTGCTCTCCACGATCCGACCACCCTCAACCGCCAGGGGCCGGACTGGGGTGCGCAGTACCGCTCGGCGATCTTCTTCCATTCTCCGCAGCAGGAGACCCAGGCCCGAGCCAAGATTGAGCAGTTGACGGCTGAGGGCCGCTTCCAGCCCAAGCGCATTGTGACCAAAGTCGAGCCGGCACAGACCTTCTGGCGCGCCGAAGAATATCATCAGCGCTACCTGCAGAAGCGCGGCCAAGCAAGCTGCCACATTTAATGCGTTCTCCCGTGTTGTTATTGCGTTCGCGGCAGTAATGAGGGGTTCCCGATCTCCGCAGATGAGCCCTGCGATGGGGAGCCGCATTGAAAGCACTGCTCTGAGTGCTAGATTGGATTCACAGCCTGCCCCTCATCCATGAATCTTACTCTGGCTCATATCGGCGCTCGGCCTGGCTCGAAGGACGAGATCGACGCGTTGTCCGCGATCTATATGGGGCGCTGCGCTGCCTTTGCGCACTGCAAGGCGGAGGCATTTCGCACCGAGGAAGCGCTACTTGGGTGGCTCAAGCGGCTGGAGGGACGTACGCCAGTCGTGGCAGTTTTGCTGGATGGCCGTGGACGCCAGATGAGTTCAGAGGCCTTTGCCGCATGGCTGGGTGCGCGGCGCGATGAGGGCACGCAGCAGATTGTCTTTGCGATCGGACCGGCCAGCGGATGGTCTGAACTAGCTCGCAGACGGGCCGACCTGCTGCTTTCACTGGGTCCGATGACACTGGCTCATGCGCTGGCGAGGCTGGTGGTGGCGGAACAGCTCTACCGGGCATTTACAATTTTGACTGGCCACCCATATCACTCCGGGCACTGAGCCGCGGCAGACAACTAGCGGTTCAGAGCTGCCGGCCCTCCGGTACCGGATGCACAAGGTGAGCCGGTAGAGGCTGGGTGGAGTGCCGGCTGTAAGCTGAAAGCTGTGATGACCGATTCGCGTCGAGGACTGATTCTGATCAACACCGGCCCCGGCAAGGGCAAGACCACTGCCGCTATGGGGACGGCCTTGCGCGCTGTGGGCAATGGAATGCGGGTGTTGATGCTCCAGTTTCTTAAAGGATCATGGCACTACGGCGAGTTGGACGCCGTGCAGGCTTTTGGCGAGAACTTCGTGATGAGACAGATGGGTCGCGGGTTTGTGAAGGTCGGCGGCGCGGAAACTGATCCTGAGGACATTCGGCTGGTGGAGGCCGCGTGGGACGAGGCGCGTGAGGCGATTTACAGCGGCAACTGGGATATGGTGGTGCTGGACGAAATCAACTACGCCATCGGCTATGGGATGCTCGACGCGGCTGTTGTGGCCGAGGCGCTGCGCGGGCGGCCGGAGATGGTGCATGTGATTCTGACTGGACGTAATGCCCACCCGGCATTGGTGGAGCTGGCCGATACGGTGACCGAGATGCGCGAGATAAAGCACGCGTATTCCAAAGGGATTCTGGCACAACGGGGCATTGAATTCTAGCTGGCGACTGGCAGCTCGCCGCTGTCAGGTATCTTTTGGTATAGCTACAAACTGTTCAACATGAACTGAAGGCTGGTCGCTTTTAGTTGCATTAAGGGGTCAAATGTCCTGGTTTAAACGAGAAGGTGACAAGTACGGTCCCGGCCCCAAGGGCGTGGCGGAGTCGGCCGAGTCGCGGGTACGGACTGAAGGTCTGTGGATCAAGTGTGTGGGCTGCCGGGCCGTCGTCTGGAAGGCGGAACTTGAGGCCAACCTGAACGTGTGCCCCAAATGTCAGCATCACTTCAAAATCGGCGCGCGGCAGCGGATCGATCTGCTGCTCGAACCCGGCTATGAGCTCGTGGACGGCGGGTTGCGCTCGACCGACCCTTTGAACTTCGCCGACATAAAGCCCTACAAGCAAAGGTTACGGGCGGCCCAGGCGCAAACCGGGCTGGATGACGCCATTCTGAATGCGGTAGGCCGGCTTGGGCCGCATTCGGTGGTGGTGAGTGCTATGGAGTACAGCTTTATCGGCGGCTCGATGGGGGCCGTTGTGGGGGAGACGATCGCTCGTGCGGTGGACCGGGCGAGAGTCGGCCGCATGCCGCTGATTGTGGTTGCCGCTTCAGGTGGAGCGCGGATGATGGAAGGCGTGGTGAGCTTGATGCAGATGGCCAAGATCTCGTCCGCCTTGGCTCAATTAGATGACGCGAAGGTGCCCTACATCTGCGTGCTCACCGATCCGACAACGGGTGGGGTGACGGCCAGCTTCGCCATGCTGGGCGACCTGAATATCGCCGAACCGGGGGCGTTGATTGGCTTTGCGGGGCCACGGGTTATCGAGCAGACGATCCGGCAGAAGCTGCCTGAGGGGTTTCAGCGCGCGGAGTTTCTGCTCGAAAAGGGCTTTCTGGATGCGGTGGTGCACCGGCGGGAGCTGAAAGCATATCTTTCGAGGGCGCTGGAATTCTTGAAGGCTCCTGCGGTTGCTTGACGGAAGGGACCTGAGGTTCAAGCGCGGTACTCATCTACGTTAACAGCAAAAGGGGCGCTCGATTGAGCGCCCTTTTGCTGTTTCGATTCAGAGCCCTTGTTGGGGTGAGTGGAGGTTAAAAGTAGATCTTTCCGGCGAGTTGGACGGCGCGGCCCGGAGACGGGTCGGCATTGCCTTCTTCGGACTGGACCACACTACTGACCTGGCCGAAAGTGGAACTTAGGAATATGCCGGAGGGCGGCTGAAAGTTGGCATGGTTGAAAGCGTTGAAGCCCTCCAGCCGCAGTTGAACATAGCGCTTCTCGTCGTTGCTGAAGTGAATGTTCTTCGTCACGCTGAGATTGGTGTAGTTGAGCCCAGGACCATGAAAGAAATTGCGGGTCGTGTTGCCGAAGGTGTATGCCGGTTGGGGCGAGAAAGGTGTTGTGTCAAAGTACTGGTTGGTCCCGGTGCCAGTAGGCTTGGATCTGGGGTTGTAAGTGGCGATCTTGAAGCTCGATGTCTCAGGCACATCGGGGCAGCCGAAGTAACTGAACTCATCACACCAGCCGGAGGCCGGCTCCCCATAGCTGATCCCAATCGGATTACCGCTTTGCACCGCCGTTACGCCACTGATGCCCCAGCCGCCCAAAGTTTCAGCTAGGATCCGGTTGCTCTTTAGAAATCCAGCGACCGGGACGCTGTAGACATAGGAGGTTGAAAGGTGATGGCGGGCGTCGAAATCCGAACTGCCGTAGTTGAGATATTGGAAGCCCGGCACATAGTTTAGCTCTCGGCCGAAGCTGCCGTATCCTGATTGTTCGCCCCCGAACGAGCTTTCGTAACCGGAGAAATCGTCCAGGGCGTGGGAATAGGTGTAGGCAACGGTGAACTGCAATCCGTGCGAGGAGGCCTTGATGAGACTAGCCTGCAATGAGTTGTAGTTCGAGGAACCCTCGGTTGTTTGATCGGCGACCGAAAGATACCAGGGGATTCCATTCGGTGCACTGGTGCTGACAGAACCTGTCAAGATTGCGGGTTGGGCTGTATCTTGTGGGTTGGCCAGATGGATGGAGGCTGGGTTGCATGAAGCGGCGGCGCATGCCGCATGCCCAGCGGAGGTAACGGGATCCCCTTCATACCAGGAAGAGAGCCGGTGGCTAACAGAACCTACGTAGCCCACCTGAGCGATGAGATTGAAACCTAGTGAGCGCTGGATGTTCAGGTTGAAGTTATATGTGTAGGGAATGGAGTAGGAAGGACTGAAAGCAGCAAGGTCTAACTCGTTCTGCGCGTTCCAGTTGATCACGTCGCCGACCTTCGGAATGAGATAAGGGAAGGGATTGGGCTCCGAGACTGTTGGGTCGCCCGTTACGTCCTGGAACGGGTTCTTGAAGCCAGGACTGCCCCCCGCGCTCGCGGCGCCATTGGACGTGAAGAAGAAAGGCGGATCGGCGAGGTTCTGCAGAGATTGTTCTTCCATATCGCGGTTGTAGTAGAGACCGAAACCAGCGCGAATGGAGAGTTTATGCGAACCTGGGTCACCGAAGAGCATGGCGGGACCGGAAGAAGGCGACCACGCAACACCGACTCTTGGCCCGAAGCGGTCGTAATGCGTTGTTGGTCCACCGGCCGCGTTGCAGCCAGGGTCCCCAGGCCAGCTCAACCCCGGAGGCCCGCCGGGAAAGACTTTGGAGCTGGAACTGCTGTTCTGCCAGCAGATAATTCCCAGACTGGCGTCCTGACGATTCTGGTTCGGGCCCTCAGCGTCCCAGCCAATTCCAAGGTTGATGGTCAGGTCCGGGGTCATCTTCCAGTTGTCCTGGGCATATCCGTAGAGTTCCATGGCTACTGCGTCGATGAAGCCATCACTGGTCTGCACATAGGTGTCGGGAATGCCGAGGGTGAAGTCGATATTCGAGCTGTAAGTTCCGCCACCTTCGTATTTGTACTCGCCGTTATTTTGGGCGCCGTAGGTATTGCGGACGCGGAACTGTTCAAATGAACCGCCAAACTTGAAGCTGTGGTTGCCCCTGACCCAGATGACGCTGTCGCCGTAGGTGGCATTTGTATCGATGCGCGGCTGCGGACCCTCAGGACTGTTTCCCAAGTCGATGTAGCTCGTCCCAATCTCCATGAAAGGCACGCCCGATAAAGGGGACTGCGGAGTAATTGCAAACCCGAGTGCGCCGGGCTGGCTGGGGGTGGCAGGAATAACATCCGGATAGTTGAAACGAAAGTAGCCCCCATGGACTTCGTTCAGCAGGTTGGGGTTGAACGTATGCGTCCAGGAAGCGTTGAATATCTTGTAGTGCTCCGCGTTGTTCTGTGCGAACCCAGGCAAAGTGGCTCCGCCAAACGAGAGAGTGTTGAAGCTGGGACTGGATTGAAAGACGCTCGAGGCCCAGACGCTGTCTTTCGTACTCAGCGCATAGTCGAGGCGAAGAATCCCCTGATCTTGCGCATGGGTGTTGGGTGAGTTGAAGTTATAGCTCGCACTTCCGGCATTTGCCTGCGGTATGTAGTTGTTGACCAGATTCAAGGCTATAGGGTCCCACGCGGTGGTTGGAATGTTGATGGTCGCGGGGGTGGTGGCACCGCTGCCGTTATCGTAGGCTTGTATCCATGTGGTGCGTGGACCGCCAACGCCATTGACAGCGAAGGGCATTAGATTGCAGGACAAGCTATCACTGTAGACCTTTGCGGGGATATTCGGGCAGGGGACCTTGCCGTTCTTTTGAATAACCGTGTTGTCAAACGGCGTATTGTTGGGGGAATTGCCGTTGCCGTAGTTTGGATCGCTTGAGAATGCACCCGCAAACTGGCCTGTTGGAGTCGTGCCGCTCTTGGTGCCCGTAAACGTTGGGTTGGTTGTCGTCGTCCCGGTCCGGTTCCGCAACCCCTGGTAGGCCACAAACAAGAAAAGTTTGTTCTTCAAGATCGGTCCACCGAGCGTTCCGCCGTAGAGGTTCTGATGGAAGACAGGGTGAGTCGTCGAGAAATAGTTGCCGTTGTTCATGAAGGTGTCGCGATAAAACTCGAAGCCGCTGCCGTGGATCTGGTTGGTTCCCGCCTTCAAGATCTGGTTGACGACAGAGCCGGAGTTTCTGGCAAATTCCGGGTTCATGGTGCTCGTGACGATGTTCACTTCCTGGAGAGCGTCGGGGTTGATCAAAATCCCAACGTCCTGCAGCGGACCGTCATTGATGTCAGTGCCGTTCAGAACGTAGGAGTTTTGAGCCGTTTGACTGCCGTTGCTCGAATAGGCTCCGGTGCGGTCGGAGGACTCGACAACGCCCGGTTGAAGTTTTTGCAATCCGTCCGGGTCTCGACCCTCCAGCGGAATCCCCTCTAGCTGATCCGCGGTGGCAATCTGCTTGAGTTGAGTGTCGGAAGTATCCACCTGTAATGCCGTTGCTGAAACTTCGACGGTTTGCGATTCGGCGCCCACTGTAAGCTTGGCATCCACTTCGCGGTTGTCGTTTACGTTCAGCGTCAAGCCGGTCGAGGTGAATGTCTGGAAGCCGGGAGCCGTAACCGTGACGGTGTAGGGTCCGCCGACCTGGAGCTGCGGGAAGATGTAATAGCCGCTCTTGTCCGCCTGTGCCGTGGTCTTGATGCCCGTACTCGTATTAAGGGTGGTGACGGCCGCTCCGGGAACTACGGCGCTTGACGAGTCAGTGACCGTCCCGTGAAGAGCGGCGTACACATTTTGCGCGTAAGAACCTACGCAAAAGCTGCTAAAGATAAGCAGCAAGGCGGCAATCAGATTCCATTTCATCTTGTTCATTTTACTACTCCTATTCTGAACGCACAGCGCTGTCGGCCGGATCGAATCTTTGAGGTATGAGCTCAATCAAGTAGGGCAACTTACCCGATTAACATATGGGAGACAAGCGTCGAGAGTGGAAAAAAGGAACGCTCCATATGCCATCCGTTGCAATTCCGCAGCCAAAGATTAGTAGAAGCTCATTCTTGGTGTGAGTCGTTTTTTGCAAGGATTTTAAAGGCTTATTAGATCATTGAGAGAGATTTCCCCATCCAATTTTAAGGAGGTTATTTGATTTTCCATATAAGAATATGGGAAGTGGTATTTAGTTGTACCTTAACGGGGCATGTCAAGTACTCGGAATATGGGATATGGGTTAATCATCGGCCGAAGAAGTGAGATCCTGATGATCCACCTGCAAGGATTGGATTTGTTTAAGAGTGTGGCCTCAGATGCGCATGGGCATGAGGACGTAG
>CAYTJN010000095.1:0-15914 GCA_964438125.1 uncultured Occallatibacter sp. | reverse complement strand
GGCGATGTAATTGGTCAGCCCGGACAGGGAGGTCACCAACTGGCGGTTGGTGGTGCCCCAGGTGACCCCGCCGGTGCCGCTCGCGGCAACGCCCTTGCAGGTTGTGAGGCTCGGCGAGCCCATGACGCGGGTTTGTCCGTACGCTATCGAGACTCCCGTGGTTGCGGGTGACAGGGTGATCGAAGCCACATCGGTAATCTTCGTCCCGTACCCTAGCCCATTGCAGTAGTTGGCGCCCGGGTTGCGGGTGCAGCCAGAGATGGAAACGCCGGCAGGAATGGCCAGGCACAACAAGCAAACAAGCGTCAAAAACCGCCGCATGAATCCTCCCCGCCCCGTCGTGTCGAACTGCGGAACGGTCTTTCCCGAAGCTGTCGGAAAACCTGTAAAACCAAGTGAGCTTTCCATTGCCGCCGCTCGCGTTTGCCGCTCCTGAAAGACTCTATCTTCCGCTGTCCTTGCGACATCTTTTCGTCGCTTGGCCGGAAGCAAAAGCCTTCTTGCACGGTGCCCCAAAAAAAGGCTGCGGATATTGGAAAGACGCTCTTTGAAGCGGTTGGTCAACAGGTCATGGCTGGCCTGCCGACGGTGAATTCCGCTCAATTGACCGGCCCCGGCCCACGCTCTTGCCAGGCGTCCGGTTGACGAAACGCGCGAACAAAACTCCAATAAAAAGTGTATCAGGACGGGGTGCCAACCGGCATCCAGCCAAGCAAATCGATTGATCCTTCGCGACCCTTGTTAGACTCCGCCGGCCCTCGATCGCGAGCAGGCCGGCGGCTACCGCGAGGGCGGCGGCATGTAACGCCAAAACCACTCGGCGGCGCGTTCCATCACGTCTCGCCGATGAGCCGGGTCGGCGAAGCCGTGTCCCTCGTTGGGATAAACCACCAATTGGGTGGGAACATGGCGCTCTCTCAGCGCGTGCCAGAACTCGTAAGATTGCGGCGCAGGACACTCGCCGTCGCGGTCGCCCACCACCACCAGCGTGGGCGTGCTTGCGGCCTGAATAAAGTTGATGGCCGAGCTTTTCGCGTACACCGCTGGGTCGTCGTAGACCGACGCGCCGAAGTAGGGGATCATCCATTGGTCGATGGAGTTTTCACCGTAGTAGCTCTGCCAGTTGGAGATGCCCGCGCCCGCCACCGCCGCCTTGAAGCGGTGCGTCTGGGTCACGGCAAACATGGTCATGAATCCGCCGTAGCTTGCCCCGGTCAGGCCCAGGCGATTGGGGTCGACCGGGTACTCGGCCAGCACTTTATCGACGCCGGCCAGTATGTCGCTCAGGTCGCCGTAGCCGAAGTCCTTGCGGTTGGCCTCTGTAAACTCCTCGCCCTGCCCGAAGCTGCCCCTGGGATTTGGCTCCAGCACAAAGTAGCCCAGCGCTGAAAAGGCTGCCGCGCCCAGAAAGCCCACTCGCCAGTGAGAGGTTGCCGCCGATGCCGGCCCGCCATGCACCTCGACGATCAGCGGATACCTCTTCGCCGGATCGTAGTCGATGGGCAGCATCAGCCAGCCCTGCACATTGAACCTGCCGCTCTTCCACTCGAGCGATACGGCTCTGCCCCACGCCGGCTCGATGCCGCTGTTGATCTGCGTTAGTTGTGTGAGATCCATGACGGTGTCGGTCTTACGATTTTCGCGTGCAAGATAGATTTCATGCGGATGGTCGAAGCTGCTGGCCACGAAAGCAAACTCCGTGTGATCTCTGGTCGCTGAGACGCCCATGTCAAAGCGGCCATCGAAGATTGTTGCCGGCTGGTCATAGAACGGGCCATCGAAGGTTGCCGCCCCAACGCCGCGCAACCCGACGCCTTCCAGCGCGAAGCCTTGCAACCTGAGCCGGGCCAGTTGTGCATGGCCTCTGTTCAAGCTGCTGACGATAAGCCCATCCTGGCCGCTCCACTCCAGCCAACAGGCAGTAGCCGGGCGCGTCGGTGTCAGGTTAATGGGTTTGGGTTGACCGTCGGCGGCCGCAACGATCCACACATCGCCGCCCGTTGAGCCCTGATCGCTCATCAGGCCACCGATGAACGCGATCGCTTTGCCATCCGGCGACCAGCGCGGCACGGCAATCTGCAACCCATGCAGCGCGCCGGTAACATCGGCCGGAGCCAGAATCGCGTCGGGCGCGGCGTTCAACTGCTGCGTATAGAGCTTCGCCACCCACCAGTTGTTCTCGCCCGGCGGATCGGCGGCGATGTACGCCAGTCCCTTCGAATCCGGTCGCCAGTCAAACTCGTAGACATGCAGGTTGGCTGGAGTCGCCATCACCGGAGCGGCCGGCGTTGCCTCATCCACTGCTGCGATAGCAACGCGCTCGATCTCGACGCCCTCTTCGCCGATCACTCCTGAGGGAGGCTTGATCGCCGCCAGCGCTCCGGCCGCCCGCGTCGCGCCTTCTACATAGAGAAAGGCCACGCTCTTTCCATCCGGCGAAAAGGCAGGCGCATCCACGTAGCCTTTAAGCTTTGTGATCCGCCGCGCAGCATTGCCGTCAAGCCGAGTTACATAGATGTCGGGCTGTCCCGGTTGAGCGCAATCGGAGAAAAAAGCCAGCGCAGCAGAGTCTGGCGTCCACGCGATCTGGCCCTCCTGGCAGCGCTCGTCCGCCTTTGCTGCCGCCGTCACGCGCTTGCTTTTTCCTTGCGCGCCTTCCATTCCTTCGTTAAGTTTGGCTACGCGAATCTCGTTGCCTTCCTCCGACTGCTGGATCCACGCCAGTCGCTTGCCATCGGGAGAGATTGCGACCTGCACGATCGATCTACCGGGGCTCAGTCCGCTCAGCACCTTCTGAATGTGTGCGCTGCCAGCGGAAGCGTCCGGTTGCGATGGAGCCGATGCACCGTTTTGTGCCAACAACGTTGTGAGGCAAAATAGCGCGCAAAGGATCAGGGGAGTTACTGCCTTCTGTCCGCTGCAAAGAGCAGTGCCGATCGGCTGCCGAATCATAGGCAAATGCTATCAGGGAAAGGTATCGGGGGAAGGGAAGCCGGAGCCGCGCCATTCGGTCATTTCAGCACTTCAACCCCCTCAAGATCCAAGCTCTGACGCAGGGTCAATCAGCGATCGGACATAGGTCGGACATAAATCGGCGAGTCCCGAATCGCTCCCTTTCGGGCGTCTCAGAATCAACCTGTCGATCAAGGTGAGCAATGGTGAACATATGTTAAATAATGCTACAAAACTCACCGAAAGGATTCTTGACGCGAAAAAGATCTTGACACGAAACCGGCTTCAGCGTAGATATGTTGATAACGAGTGGGCAACTTCCCCTCAAACAGATGCTTTGAAATAGGGCAGACTAGCTGAGGTACGCCACTTCCGGTTTTTGGTCCCATTGAGCACCCCCCCAGAGCAAGAAGAACGAATTAACGTCGCAAGATATGTAGCCGCCATTCAGATGTTTCTGTTGATCGCAGGCGGCACTTGGGCCATTCCCGGCGTGTTCAGCAAAAAGTCCTCGCCATGCTATCTTTCTCGCCTCGAGCGGTTCTGAGCCTCGTCGCGGGTCAGCTTCGTTAGCGCGACCAACCGACCAATTGGAGCTGCCATGAGCCTCGCCAAAAAATGCGACACAAGAGACCGTCTTTCAGCCGGAAGGAGCCGGAGTCAACATTCATTCAGGCCCTCTAGCCATACCGATAGAGTCAACACTTCAGGAATAGCCGTGGATGGAGCGGGGTCGAATCCGCTTTCTTTCGCAGAAGATTTCTTGCTTGAACATACACACACTAACTTGATCCTCACCATGGTTGGGATGGCCGGAAGCTCCGCAGCCGCCCCCCGAGAAAAAGTCAAGTCTGCTCAATGTTATGGATTTCCCTCTTGACGTAGCGCCATCGGAGCGTTGCGGACAAGAAATGTGTCGAAGGAAATGCCTGGCTTGCGTCAGGCGTGCAGAACTTGAGAACGAGTAAACTTGATCTCTTTTCCTGGTGTTTTCTTTTGAACCAAGGCAGACGATTTTAAGTTACTCGCTCTTTTTCCTCAGCCTTGAAAATGTAGTTAAAGGACGGATTCCAGGAAAGAAGAAAATGGAACCGGACGAGTGTTATCGATTTCAGATCACTCCAGTCAAAATCAACAAGTCAAGTCATGTGTCGCTCGAACTGTCTATCGACCACGGAGTGAATCATTGAACCGATACGAAGGCCGTGAAAACCAACACGACCGGAATGAAACAGCGATTGAGGCCGCTCCGAGCGGGAGATCCTCGGGCGGCAAAGCACCGCATCTCCGTTTTCGCAGGCCTGGTTGAAGGCCGGAGGAGGTAGTGAATGGGTTGCTCAATCTGTGAACGATTGGAAAAAGCGTACGAAGGCGTGTTGAGTGAATACGTCGAAGCACGATCATCCGTGCGTTACCGAGTGAGTACCGTGCTTGCCGCTCAGAAGAATGTCGATATGGAGCGTGCGAGATACGAACTGGAGGAACACCAGCGGGAATGCGCCGGCTCCGTCGTCCCGCCCGCGCTGATCGTCAACCGGGATGTGCCCAGAAAGCTTGGGCGAATAGCGGCATAGTGAAAGAAAGTATCGTCTCCCGCATGTGCTTGACGGGTGCTCAAGCTCGCATGGCAATGCGTGGCAAAAGACAGGAAACAAATCCGAGGTCAGTCCGCCGTGGCCGCTGCATGAATAGCCAAAAGCCTTTCAAGCAGCGGCCGCAGCAGTGTTAGGTCCAGAGCATTTGCGCCATCCGACTTGGCCTTAGTCGGGTCGTCGTGAACTTCAAGAAATAGCCCATCAATCCCAGCCGCCACCGCCGCCCTCGCCAGCAGCGGAATGAATTCGGGTTGCCCTCCGCTGACGCCATCGGCCGCCGACGGTTGCTGCACAGAGTGTGTGCCGTCAAAGACCACCGGCGCGATTCCCCGCATCACAGGCAAGCTGCGATAGTCCACCACCAGCGTGTTGTAGCCAAAGCTGGCTCCGCGCTCGGTGAGGAAGATGCGCTCGTTGCCCGTGGAGCGCACCTTTTCGACCGGGTGCGTCATGTCCCACGGAGACACGAACTGCCCTTTCTTGATATTCACGGCGCGGCCAGTCTTGCCCGCCGCCACTAAAAGATCCGTTTGACGGCAGAGGAAGGCCGGAATCTGCAGCACATCTACGGCCTCGGCGGCCACCTCGCAATGCGCGGGCTCATGCACGTCGGTCAGCACGGGAAGGCCGGTATCTTTTGCCAGCCGCCCCAGGATGCGCGTGCCCTCGACCAGGCCCGGACCGCGAAAACTCTTCACGCTGGTGCGATTGGCCTTGTCGTAGCTGGCCTTGAAAATGTATGGCACGCCGAGATCCGAAGCGATGCGCTGGATCTGCTCAGCCATCGTGCGCACGTGGGCCTCGGACTCGATGACGCAAGGCCCGGCAATCAAAAAAAGCTGGCCCTCACCCACATGGACGGGACCGATTTCAAAAGAGTGGCTCACGCAATCGATTGTAAAGCGCACCAGCGCTCGGCTGTCCGCCACCGAGGCCCGGACGGCAGCCGAAAAGTTTCCCGTCGAATTCGTGCGCCATCTCGCGAGAGGCAAGGTGCGAGGCATTACAATCTTCTCTGGAATGTCCAATAAACTTGCATTTCTCTTTCCGGGGCAGGGTTCGCAGGCAGTCGGCATGGGCCGCGAATTGGCCGAGCGATTTCCCGTTGCCCGCGACACCTTCGCCGAGGCCGACGAAGCCGCTGGTTTTGCGCTCTCCAAGCTGATCTTCGAGGGGCCGGAGGAAGAGCTCAAGCTGACCGAAAACACGCAGCCGGCAATCCTCACCGTGAGCGTGGCCGCCTTGCGCGTGCTGGCCCTCCATGGCATCGAGCCCGCGCTCGCCGGAGGTCATTCGCTGGGCGAGTGGTCGGCGCACGTGGCTGCCGGAACCTACAGCTTTGCCGATGCCGTGCGCTTCGTCAAGACGCGCGGAAAGGCCATGCAGCTTGCGTTTCCCGCCGGCCAGGGCGGCATGGCTGCCATCCTCTCTCTTACTCCTGAACAGGTGGCCGAGGCCTGCACGGAAGCCGCCACAGAGACCGGCCTCACCGTCTCCCCCGCCAACTTCAACTCCCCCGGCCAGACAGTCATCTCCGGCGATCTGGCAGCGGTCGAAAAGGCTGCCGCAATTGCAAAATCCAAAGGCGCGCGCCGCGCCGTCATGCTTCCCGTCAGTGCTCCTTTTCATTGCGCCCTCATGCAGCCGGCACAGGAAGAGGTAGCTCGCGTGCTCAGTTCACTCACGTTGTCTGACCCCCGCATCCCTGTCGCCTCCAATGTTACCGGCGCCATGGTTCACACGGCTGACGAGGTTCGTGATGTCCTCACCCGCCAGGTCACCGGCACCGTTCGCTGGGTCGATTGCGTCAAGACGCTGATCGCCGAGGGCGCGCAAACTTACATCGAAGTTGCCCCCGGCAAAGTGCTCTGCGGCCTGCTCAAGCAGATCGACCCCGAGCAGAAGTCCATGAACGTGGAAGACGCCGCCAGCCTGGAGAAGACGCTGACCGAGCTGAAGGTTATGGAGTCCGCGGGATAACCGGACGGCGGGAACAAGCTGGGCTTAGAGCTAACTGCCGGAGAGACTCGCCCCGAGTGGCATTCGCTAAATGGTCCCTTCCGGACCGACTATTTAGGCAAGCGCCAAAGTGTCTGGGCACGAGATCCATCTCCCAGACAAGAACCGGGTTTCGCCGAATTCCGCCCAGCGATCCGGAGTAGCTACATAGTAAGTTCCGAGTCGCCGACTACACACTCGGAAAGCCACGGGTGATGCAATCTCCGACTCCCAAGTCCCTGAACGGGGATGAGTTGAACGACTTAGAATAACAACCATGAATCGCCGAGAATCATTCCGCCTTAAGTTCCTATGCTTGGCCGTGGCATCGGGCTTTGTACTGCACGTGAGCGCACAAACGCCAGAGGGCCAACTTGAAGTGCAATGCGAGGGCACGTTAGGGACAACGCAGGCGGGGATGACCATTGAGGTGAACCAGGAGATGATAACGGGGGGGCACTATTTCATTGCCAAGGATCTTCGGGACATTCCGATCACTGGTGCTATGCACGATGGGCAGATCGTTATCTCCGGCGCGGACGGTTCACAGTTTGACTTTCGATTCAAGAGCAACGACAGCGAACATGGCGAAAGATTGAGTTTCCACAACACAGTTGGCCTTGTCGGGACTCGCCAGATCAAAGGGAAAGCTGAGACGGTCAACTTGGGGTTCCTAACAATAGGGCAGCCTTCAGAAGGCCGTCGTTATGCTCTCACTACCGATCTGGATGACCAGGAATTTGAGTCGATTGTGCGCGAATGGCGTTTAGCTGTGCTCTCAGGCAACCGCAAAGAAGCAGCCAAGCATACGCATTTCCCTTTGCGGATAAATGCACACCACATGCACAGGACGATCCGCACGCCCACAGATCTTTCCAACCAGTGGGATCGCATATTCACCCCGGCCTTTCTGTCACGAATTAAAAAGGACTTGCCGCATGACATGCTGGGCGAGAACTCCAGTCTGTTGGTGATGTTAGGCCCGGGCGATGTTTGGTTCGGGGATAAGGGCATCGAGATATTGAATCTGCCCAACTGAAGCGAGTTGTGTGCGAACTGATTCCGAGTTGCGCATCGCGAAGCAGAGTTCTGGGGGTATTACCGCCATCTCGGCATTTACTCATCCCACAACATCTCGGTGATCTCCCGACTCATTGGGCAAGAGGGCCGTCCCCAAAGGCTAACGAGTGCTGTGATTGAGCGGTATTCTCGGCACGGCCAAAGCCGTGCTTTTCATAGCGCAAGCTCGCACGAAGGCTGATTACGAAATCCCCCCCGGCCCCTCAAGAAACTGCACATCCTCCGGCGAAAAATGCAGCGTGTGGTCCTTCGGGTCGTAGTCCAGATTGATCGCCTTGCTCTTGCGCCCGTTCACGAACGTCCCCGTCTGCAGCACATTTCCAATCATGCGTGTGGCGGCAACCCTGTGGCTGCGAATGACGCCGTAATCATTGTCCGGACTGTTGGGTCCCCAGTCCTTTTCAAAGCGATCGAAGGGGTAAACGGCGTACTTCGCCGCATGCTGCTGCCAGCTCGGATCGTGCATCCAGACACCGTAGGCCGCGGGCAGATCGTTCTTCTCCAGATCCTCGAAGAAGGCATTCACCGCCATCCTTCCCCGCAGGTGGTTGTTCCAGTTCCAGGGCCAGTCGACCGGCCGCCCAGCCACGAGCCACCAGACCACCAGCAGCGCGAGCAAGGCTCCCGCGATGCTCAAAAAAATCGTATGCCGGCGGCGATCACGAACTTCGTCAAATGCAGGAGCGTCGAGCAAGGTCATGGTGCGCCTTTCAGTGGACAGCGGTCAGTGATCAGCGGTCAGCATGTCAAAGACATCCGGCCTGCGGCCACATCCATTATCACTCCACACACTCTTGTTAGACACCAATAGATGTCTACCTGTTCCCGCAGGCCTAGAACTGACCCCTGACCCCTGATCCCTGTCGCTACTCTTCCCTGCTGTAAGTCGTCCGGCTCTTCTCCGCCTGCCGTTCCAGAGCCAGCTCGATCAGCCGCGTGATCAGATCCTTATAGCCAATCCCCGTGGCCGACCACAGCTTCGGATACATGCTGATGCTGGTGAAGCCGGGCAGCGTATTCACTTCGTTCAAAAAGATGCGCCGCTTGCCTTCCGGTTCCATCAAAAAGTCCACCCGCGCCAGCCCCGACAGATCGCAAGCCCGGAAGGCCGCAACCGCCAACTCGCGAATCAGCTTTGTCTCGGCCTTGCTCAGCCTCGCCGGAATCACCGCCGTCGATCCTTCAGAGAGATACTTGGCCTCGTAATCGTAAAACTCTTTGCCGGGAATAATCTCGCCCACAACGCTCGCCTCGGGCGAATCGTTTCCCAGCACCGCAACCTCTAGTTCGCGAGCCTTGGATTTCTTGCCGCCGACGCCCTCTTCGACCACCAGTTTGCGGTCGTACTTGGCGGCCAGATCGAGCGCGGGTCCAAGTTCCTTGCGATCGTGCGCCTTCGAGATGCCGACCGACGAGCCCAGGTTCGCCGGCTTCACAAACACCGGGTACTTGAGCGCCGCTTCAATCTGCGCAACAGCCTTTCTTGGCGAACGCTCCCACTCGGCGCGCAGCAGCGTGACGTGCCTGACCATGGGCAGTTTGGCCTGCGCAAACAGCCGCTTCATCACGTCCTTGTCCATGCCCGCGGCTGAACCAAGCACGCCCGAGCCGACATACGCGATCCCCGCCAGCTCGAAGAGTCCCTGAATCGTTCCATCCTCGCCAAAGGTGCCATGCAGCACCGGAAAGACCACATCCAGCGATTGGCTGCCCAGCGCTGCATGGCTATCCAGAGCCGCCGCATCGCTGTGAGTCAGCGCCGAACTCACCGATTTTTTCGGCTCCGGCGCCAGCAGCGTTGGCTGCCCCTCGGCGATCACGCGCGCACCCGGCGTCGACGCTGGATCGCCCGCCCGCAGCTTCCTTGCCTCTGCCCTGGGCTTTGCCTGGCCAGCCCCGTCCGAAGTTAGCTTCGCCGGCGCCGAGCCCTCCAGCAGCCCCTCAGCCGCAGCAGAGGTCAGCCAGTGGCCAGCCTTGTTGATGCCAATCGGCACCACGTCGAACTTGCGCCGATCAATCGCCTTCAAGATCGAAGCCGCCGAGAGCAGCGAAACCTCGTGCTCCCCGCTCCGCCCGCCAAATACAACTCCAACCCGCAGTTTTTTTGCCATGTCTTCCCATTGTAGTTTGAGAAATCATTCTTGATACCCTCGAAGTCCCATCTCATGCACCGCAATCGTCGTTGACAGTGTTGTGTAATGGATGATAGTTATGTGCATTCAAAGACAACACAGATTCAACGCAGATCGCTGCGCTGCGATTCACGCAGATCTCGGGCGTGTTAAGCGAAGGAGAGTTCATCGTGACAATTGACACGTCCAACCTGCAAGCTGACACGTCCGCCAGGCAAGCGCCCCCGGCGGAAGAGACATTTTCTATGTCGCGGCTTCTGCTGGTGAGCATCGCAGGCCTTTACCTTGAGATTGCTCCCCAGCAGCGCGGCCAGCGGCATGCCATGCACATTGCCTGAGGGCGAGCTATCGGGCGTGTTTATGTCCGAGTGCGCATCGATCCAAAGCACGCCAATCCGCTGGCTCTGGCGGCGATAGAAATGCGCCACACCGCTCACTGATCCGGCGGCCACCGAGTGATCGCCTCCAAGCACGAGCGGCGTCATCCCATCTTCCAGCGTCTTCACGACGGCCTCGGCGGTGCGCGTGCAGGTTTCCGCGATTTGCTTCAGGAATCGAGCATTCTCGCTGCCCGCGGCCTGCGTCTCGGCGATCTCCACGCGAATGTTGCCTCCGTCGGTGACCTGATGGCCCAGGGATTCCAGCCGCGCCGCCAGCCCCGCCACGCGCACCGCCGACGGCCCCATGTCCACACCCCTGCGGCTGGCGCCCAGGTCGAGGGGAACACCGATCACGCGAATGATGCGTCGCGGCGGCTGCATTTGCGTGCCACGGAGCGAAGAAGAGAAGGTGGCGTTGGACGGTTCAGCGGGATTCGACATTGAAAAGCCTCGATGGAGCGGACGTTGGAAGTCTGCGGAAAGCGCTGCGAATGACCCGAAACAGCCATTAAACCAGATTCTGGTGGATGAGTATAGGATCAAGGTACAAACAATTCCGGCAGAACCTCCTTTCGCGCGGATGCCCGGATGCTTTTCTGCTGAGCTGACCGATGGATTCAATCCCTTCGGTGAGGATTGTCGGCGATCGAATGCGAGAACGAACCTACTACCAGGTAGCCCATAAGAGTCGGCTGATTTCGACGGTAGCAATCCTCCTCTGCCTTGCCTCCCCGGCATGGACGGCCCCGCCCGCGTCGCTGACAACGCTCCAGGCAATCCACTCCCTCACCAACGCTCAAGCAGGCAAGAAGCTGCCGGTTGCATTTGAAGCGACCGTAACTTATTTCCGCAGCAGCGGCGCTCTTTTATTTGTCCAGGATGGCGACGCTGCCCTCTATGTGCTCGACCCCGTGAATACCCCATTGCTTCCTGGCGATCGCATTCAGTTGAATGGCCATACCGAGGCCAGCTTTCGGCCCATCGTGGTCAGCGACACGATTACACTGATTCGCCACGGCACGCCTCCCCCGGCTGTATCCGCCGATTTCAACGCCCTGATCCACGGCGAACGCGACTGCAGACTGGTCACCGTTCATGCGGTCATCCAGTCCGCAGACTTGATGATCGACGACAAGGCGCAGGTCACTTACTTGCAGATGACCACCGATGGCGGTTACGTCGACGCCACTGTGGGCGGCGATGATCCCCGGCCGCTCACCGGTTTGTTGGGCGCCGAGGTTGAGGTCACCGGGGTTGCCGGTGGCAAATTCGATGGCAAGATGCAACAGACGGGTTTGCTGCTCCACGTCGCCAGTCTAGCGGATGTGAAGATTCTCAAGCGCGCCGCTGTCACTCCCCAGTCAATACCGGTCACGCCCATCGACGCCATTCTTACCGGCTTTCGTATACAGGATCAAACGCAAAGAGTCCGAGTCCATGGAACCATCACTTACTACCAGCCAGGCTCCAGCGTCGTGCTGCAAGATGGCGCCAGGAGTTTGTGGATCGCGACTCTCTCCCGCAACCCATTGCGGATTGGCGATGCCGCCGACGCCACCGGCTTTCCCGAAGCCCATGACGGAATACTGACCTTGAGTCACGGCGAGATCGAGGATAGTTCTCTTCAGCAGCCCCTCAAGCCTCTGCCGGCGACCTGGCAGCAACTCGCCTTCTGGAGCAGCTATAAGCCCGATGGGCATTTATTCGACCTGGCATCGATTGAAGGGCAAGTGGTGACAGAAGTCCGCGAGGCTGTGCAGGACGAATATGTACTGGCTGCCGATGGCCGCCTCTTCTCCGCCATCTACCATCATCCCGATCCAGCCAGCCACATCCCGCTTCCGCCGATGCTTGAGGTTCCTCTGGGATCGAAGGTGCGTGTAACCGGAATCTGCGTGAATGAAGAAACCGATATCCATAGCCGCAGCGAAGAACTGCCGTTCCATATTCTCTTGCGATCCATGGATGATATTGCGATCGTCGCGCGGCCTTCTCTGTTGAATAAGCGCAATCTCGTTGGTGCGGTCAGCGTATTGCTGCTGGTGGTGCTCGCGGTCGGCGCATGGGGCGCAACGCTCAACAGGAAAGTGCGCCGCCAGACTGCCGCCATGGCGAAACGCATCGAGGCTGAAGCGGCCTTCGCGCGGCGCGTTGCGCAACTCGAACACAGGCGTAGCTGCATCCTCGAAGACATCAACGGTCAACGGCCGCTCGCCGAAATCCTTGAGCAGATCATGGAGATGGTCTCCTTCGCGCTCAACGACGCTCCCTGCTGGTGCGAGGTCTCCCATGGAGCGCGCCTGGGAGGGTTCCAGCCGCTGGCTGAAAATTTGCGTATCGTCCGCGCGGAGATTCCTGCCCGCTCCGGCCTGCCGCTGGGCGCTCTCTTTGTCGCCCTCAACGCCGCCGCATTGCCGCCCACGCCCGAAGCGTCCGCAAATGAAAATGAAGCTCTCTCTGTCGGGGCGAAACTTGCCGCGCTGGCGATTGAAACCCGCCGGCTTTACTCCGATCTTCTGCACCGCTCGGAGTTCGACCAGCTCACCGACATGCACAACCGCTTCTCGCTGGGCAAGCGGCTGGACGAAAAAATTGAAGAGGCGCGCGCCAATGCCGGCATCTTCGGATTGGTCTATGTCGACCTCGATGGTTTCAAACAGGTCAACGATATCTATGGACACCACATGGGAGATCTTTGCCTGAAGGAAGTTTCGAGGCGAATGAAGCAGCAACTGCGCTCTCACGATCTGCTGGCGCGGCTCGGTGGCGATGAATTCGCCGTGCTGCTCCCCAAGGTTCCCAGCCGCGTTGGCGTCGAAGAGATCGTCCAGCGCCTGGAACACACACTCAGCGAACCCCTCATCCTCGAAGGGCGCATCCTGCAATGCTCGGCCAGCTTTGGCATCGCCCTCTATCCGGAAGACGGCGCCACCGGAGACTCCCTTCTCAGCGCCGCCGACTCCGCGATGTACATCGTCAAGAACGCGCGAAAGCAAGCGGCAAATCACGTCTTCGAGGTCGAAAAGACTGCCTTCGAAGACCAGATTCATGGCTAAAACAGCCTCCGCCCGATCCATAAATACCGCTGAGCCTGCCGCCACTCCCGTGTGTTCATAGGGACATCTCCGTTGCAAGGACCTTTTTCTTCATTCGCGACTACAGATGCGTCCCCGCCTCGCCGATATAGTAACGGTGAGTTAAGAGACGGGGCCGGTCTGGCGGGGTATCGTCCGTTGAAGAGACTGATTTTAGCGGTTGCGATTGTCTTCGGCTGGGCCTCGGCTGCCTGGGCCGCGGGTCTCGCTCCTTTGACCACATTGCGCGAGATTCATGCCCTCACCAACGCAGAGGCAAGCCATCGGATTCCAGCCCTCTTCGAAGCGACGGTGACATACTATCGCGGCTATGAAAACACCCTGTTTGTGCAGGATGGCGACGATGCACTCTTCATTGGAGCACCAGCAGGTCTGGGACTGGTTCCAGGGGATCGCATTTTGGTGAATGGAGTCACGAAGGAGAGCTTCAACCCGGTCGTAATGAGCGATCGAATCACGCTGCTTCGACATGGCGATCTGCCAAAAGCGGAGCCGGCCACCTTCGATCAGATGATCCGCACTGAAAAAGATTGCAAACTGGTTAAAGTGACCGCCATGGTTCGTACGGCGGATTACGCGTCGAACGCGCTGAATCAGGTGCGCAGCATCCACCTCCAATTGCTCATGGACGGCGGCTACCTCGACGCGACCATCGATAGCGAAGACTCGAGCGCTCTCGAGAGCCTGCTCGATGCCCAGGTGGAACTCACCGGCGTCTCTGCTGAAAAATTCGACAGCAAGATGCACGTAACCGGAGTTCTGATGCACCTGCAATCGCTCTCCGACGTAAGGATCATCGCGCGCGCTGAGCGCAGCCCGTGGGCCCTCCCCATCACACCCATGGATCGGGTGATGACTTTCTCTCGTATTCAGGATTTATCTCCGCAGGTGCGGGTTCACGGAACCATCACTTACTACCAGCCTGGTTCAGCGGTGGTGTTGCAGGATGGGGCCAAGAGTATCTGGATATCGACTCTGACCTACAAGCCCTTGCGGCTTGGCGATGAGGCAGACGCGATCGGAATCGCCGACGCTCACGATGGATTTATCAATCTCGTGCATGGCGAAATCCGCGACGCCCTTGTTCCCGCTCCCATCACGCCGCTGCAGTCAACCTGGGAGACGCTCACCCCCAAAGGCTTCGAATCGCCCGGCCACCACTACGACCTGGTTTCAATCGAAGGCCAGGTGGTCACTGAAGTCTACGAGCCCTCGCAGGATCAGTTCGTATTGGCCATCGACGGCAAGTTGTTCTCCGCCACCTACCGCCACCCGGCCGGACCGGTTCCGATCGGAAGAGTGATTCCACTCGGCTCCAGGGTCCGTGTTGTGGGCATCTGCATCCTTGAAAACTCCAACCCATTCATCGCCCAGGTGCCTTTCAATATCCTGCTGCGCTCCTTCGACGACGTCGTTGTCGTCAAAAACCCCTCCCCGTTGAACGTCCGCAACCTCGTGATCCTGGTCGGTCTTCTGCTGGTCGTCGTGGCCGTTGCCGGAGCCTGGGGCTGGGCTCTGGAGCGCAAGGTGCGCCAGAAGACCGCAGCCTTGGCAAGCAAAATCGAGGAGGAGGCTGCGATGGAACGAAACTCAGCCCTGCTCGAACAGAAGCGCAGCCGAATCCTGGAGGACATCAACGGATCGCAGCCGCTGGCCGGCATCCTCGAAAAGATTGTGGAGTTGACGTCATTCAACCTCAATGGCGCTCCGTGCTGGTGCGAGGTGGCCGATGGATCGATCGTCGGTAAATGCCCTCCCGAGCCGCATGTTCTGCGCATCGTTCGCGCGGATGTCGACTCCCGATCCGGCCCGGCGCTAGGCGCGCTCTTTACCGCACTCCCGCCCAATACTCCGCCCGAAGCGCGCGAGAATACCGCTCTCTCCAATGGAGCGCGCCTGGCCACGCTGGCCATCGAAACACGCCGGCTTTACTCCGATCTGCGCCGCCGTTCCGAGTTCGACATGCTCACCGATATTTACAACCGATTCTCCCTGCACAAGCGCATCGATGTCCTGATCCAGGAGGCGGGCCAGAGCGGCATCTTCGGATTGATCTATCTCGACCTCGATAAATTCAAGGCGATCAATGACAACTTCGGTCATCACGTGGGAGACATCTACCTCCAGGATGTGGCCGTGCGGATGAGCGACCAGTTGCTTGGCGGCGATATGCTGGCGCGCCTGGGCGGAGACGAATTCGCTGCCCTGGTCTCACTCCAGCGCGGCCGCTCCGACCTGAACAAGATCGTTGCCAGGCTGCAAGGCTGCTTCGACGATCCCTTTGTTATCGAGGGGCATGTGATCAACGGCTCGGTCAGCATCGGCACCGCCGTTTACCCCGAAGACGGCATGACAAAACAGGCTTTGCTCAACGCCGCGGATTCCCATATGTACACGGTCAAGAACCGCAAGCGACAAGCTGCGGAGAGTCTCGCTCCGAGGTAATAAAGCGTTTGCCCTTGTGTGGATCGTGCAAAAGAAAAGGCCCGGCTTCCGCCGGGCCTTTCGCTTGTTGTTGCCTTATGAAATAGGCTAGCTAACGTTGGCACATCCTGCCGAAGGCCCATGGCCCCACCGCAGGTGGCGCAGGTGGCGCAGGTGGTTATTCGGCTGCCATCTCCTCGGCCTCGCCCTCCTGGCGCATCAGTTCCAGTTCGCGCTCGGCGGCTTCGATCTCGGCCG
>CAYTJN010000094.1:0-15926 GCA_964438125.1 uncultured Occallatibacter sp. | reverse complement strand
AGTCAAACTGCTGATGTCCGACGAAGCGGTATAGCCGAGAGTCGCGCTGCTGGTATTGGTGGCATCAAGAATGTTCGATGTCACGGTCAGGTCACCACCGCTTCCCAGGGTTGGCGAAGAGAGCGACAGTCCATAGGATCCGTCCTGGTTTTCAACTACAGAGGCCGTCACTCCCAAGGGAATCTCGCCGATCATCTGGGCAAGTCCGCTGAGGGTATTATTCGGAGATGACGGAACGTTGACCGTCATCGTGGGGCCGCTACCAACCTGGATGGAGATCGATCCCGAGAGCCGATCGCTCTGGCCGGCGGCTTCGCTTGAAATGGCGCTCGACTTCGTTGCCTCGGTTCCCGCCGTTGTCGCGAAGCTCAGCGGTGTATCGCTGGTAGCCACAATCCCTGAAGTTACAGTCAGCGCTCCCCCGGAGGAGCTCGCGGTTTGCGACGCCAGTGTCAGTGTGGACTGCCCGTTTAAGGTCACTACGTCAGCCGTAACCCCAAATCCTGCGGCAAAGACGTTGGAATTCACCTTCAATGTGCCTGCGCTCCACGCAGTTCCTGAGGTCATCTCCAGAGTTGACACTCCATCCAAGGCTGTCAGCACGGTTGCTGAGACCCCAATGCCCGCCGAACTGATAGCGCCGGCCAGCGCGGACAGAGTATTGACCCCGCTCCCGGTGTAGATGGTGTTCGCCGCTGGCGAGGCTGGCTTCGCGCCGATCACTATGTTCTCAGCCGTGCCGCTGCCGACCTGAATGGAAATTGAGCCGGCGAGTGGGTCACCTGCGCTGGTGATCGGCGACAACGTGGCGCTGGAAGTTCCGCTGCCGCTGTCCATCGTGACGGTGGATTTCAATATAGTGCCGGTACCAGCGGCGTTGATCGCGGCCGCCAGTCCGGAGAGCGTATTGACTCCGCTCCCCGTGTAGATAGTGTTCGCGGTGTTGGTCCCTGCGCCGACAATCACCTGCACCGGTGTACCGTTTCCCACGGTAATACTCATCGATCCGGCGAGGGTCGTATTGGTGGTGGTGGAAATTGCGGTCAAAGTGCCGGTTGGACTCTGCAAATTCAGTCCACTCATTAATTGCTGCTGCAGAAGCGAAAGTGTGGGAGAGCCGAAGAGCGGCTCAGCCTTGCCCGTGCTATCGAGCCCTTCCTGGCTGTTGATGGCACTGATCAGAGCGTTGTAATCGCTCACCGTCTGGCTCACCGTGCTCTCAACCCCGGCGTTGTTGTTGGCGATCACTACCTGAACCTGTTGCAGGGTATTGCCCGACTCCTGCGCACTGGGCGCCAATAGCTGAAACGTAACTCCAGGAATTAGATTCGCCACCGTGTTCGAGGCGCTGGTCAGGGCTACGCCGTCTACCGATAAATTGGCGTCGGCCCCTTGTATCGGGTTGAAATAGGCCAGTGAAGTTGTACCGGTGACATCGTTGAGCTTAGAGGCCACAGTCAGCGTTCCGCTTGAGTTCGCGGTACTTGAAGTCAGAGCTAAACTTTGCGCCCCGCTGCTACTCTCAACGATCGAAGCTGTGAAGCCGAGAATCGAAGGATTTGATTGGATGGTGGTTTGCAAATCGGAGAGCGTATTATTGCCGCTGCCGGTATAGATGGTATGGGCTGCCGTGGCGCCCGCGGGTTTCGCGCCAATCACGATGGTCTCCGCCTGACCGCTGCCCACCGCGACCGAAATGGAGCCGGAGAGTGTATCGCTCGTATTGGCCAGCGCGGTGAGGGAGCCGGTAGAGTATGTAGCGCTGCCCGACGCGCTGGTGTAATTGAGCGCCGTGCTGTTGGTGGCCACGATTGCGGAGTTGGTGACGGAAATATCGCCGGCCGTCCCCGAGGTGGAAGAAACCAGACTCAACCTCGAACCCGAGGAGTCGGTCAGCACACTGGCGTTGATGCCCAGTCCGGCGGAGTTGATTGTCTTAGCCAGCCCTGTCAGCGTGTTGTCCGAAGAGTTCAATGTAATGTTCAACTGCGTCCCGCTGGGCCCCTGAAGAGTGATCGAGCCGCTCAACGCATCGTTGGCGTTGGCGATCGGTGTCAGGTATCCGCTCGATGTCTGCGCCAGGTTCGTCACGGTCACAGTATGCGTTCCCGCAATCGCTGTATTGTCGGCCGCCGTCAGCGTCAGCACATCGGGATTGGAACTTGAACCCTCTTTCATTGCCGTCACGCCCTGAAAGTCGGTCAGTGAACTCAGATCGTTCGAAAGACTTGAAAACAGCGTTCCCAGGCTGGAGATCGCCGTGTCCTGGCTTTGCAAGGCCGTCAACTGACTCTTCCACGGAGATTCCACATTCTGCAAATTGCTCACGATCTCCGCGACCGTAGTGCTTACATTGAAGCCGGCTCCGCTCGTCGGCGATCCGAAACTTAACCCTACTGTGCCCATCGCTTCCTCGAACTGTGAATCAAGCAGCCGGAGAACCGCCGGTTACCGGGCCAGATTGGAAAGAACTCATGAATCTCGCATCCAATCGCGAGATTGCTGCACACTTTCCTATCGACCAAACAGTTCATCGGCGTTGAATTCCCATGGCATGAGCGATTCGCTTTGGGAATCTGTGCGCCGTTCCGCTTTCTCGCCGAACGCAAAAAAGGACGCCCCTGGGAGGACGCCCTTTTTTGGTTGGCGATGCGCCGGTTGATGCCACCCCAGCGACTGAGACCTATCGCCGGGATGCCGTGGTTATTGCAGCAGCTTGGTCACTTCCTGCTGGACGCTGTTGGCCTGCGCCAGGGCTGAGATGCCGGTCTGACTCAGGATCTCGTACTTCGACATGTTGGAGGTTGCCGACGCATAATCGGTGGCCTGTACTGCGTTTTGCGCCGATTGCACGTTTTCCTGTTGCGTGCTGATCACCTGGCTGACTGCATTCAGCGTGTTGATCTGCGCGCCGATGTAGCCGTCCTGCGCCGCCACCGCGGTGATCGCCTTGTTCAGTGCGCCCAGAGCGTTCTGGGCATCTGTCTGGTTGGACAGATCGGTGCCGCTCAGGGAGATTCCAGCCTCGTCCGTGTAGCTAATCGTGGCCGTTCCGCCTGAGGTGGAGGCTCCGCCGGTCGTAACGGCGTCCGTAGTTCCAGTCTGCGCGAGGGCCGCTGCTCCAGCCGCGGTCGTCGAAGCGGTAACTGCGGTAAAAGGAGTGCCTGTTGTTGAGACGACTTGATCGATCTCCATGGCGCCAGCGTTATCTTGAGCCGTGAAACCGAGTGAGGTTCCGCCCACTCCGCCCGTGGTGCCAAGAGTGTTAAGGGTTGCGGCCAAATGCGCTACCGTGTCGGTTCCCGCTAACGCTGAGCCTAGTTGGAGAGTATGTGATTTACCCAAGCCGTCGACGATGGATATCGTGCCCGACAACCCTTCCAACAGGCTGTCTGTGCTAGCGATGGAGCCGATTGAGCCGGCCACATTCGCTGCTGGTGCGCCTCCATTAGGGGTCCAAGCCGTCGCGGCGGTAGAAGCGGTAATCTTGTTGGCCGCGCCCGCGTAGGTGGTTTGGGTGATGTCCAAATTGCCAGCATTGTCGATGGCAGCCGCGTATCCGAGAGATGCGCCGCCGGTGCCGCCCGTGGTGCCAAGAGTGTTGATGGTGGCCGCCAAATGCTGGAGTGTGTCTGTTCCCGCTGACGCTACGCCCAATTGTAGAGTTTCGTGGTTGCCCAGGGCATCGGTGAGGGTCAGGGTGCCCGCGAGTGCCGTGCCGGCGGCGACGGATGCCACATTTTTACCAGCCGCATTCGCCGTACCCGCCGCGGGCGTCTCCGTCCCGACGACGATAGCTGTCGGAGTTCCAATCGTCTCATTGCCAATGTTCGAGTCGGTGATGCCGCCATTGGCTATAGACGCGGTGGAGATTCCTGCGCTGTATGCGCTGGTTGCGGTGTAGCTGGTTGTCTCATTACCCGCGGTGGTGGTTTTGAGGGTATTGTCGGTCAGATTGGAGGTGACCTTCAATGCCGCGGTAGAACCGCCAGACGTCGACAGGTCTAACGCTCCAGTGGTCGAGTCGACTGATGCCGTCACACCCAAGTTGCCGTTGGCGGTGATATAGGAGGCTAACTGTGTCATGGTAACCGCGCCCGAAGCTTCACCGTTGGCCGTAGCCACTTGGGCCGCTGTCACTATCGAAGCCGCATTATTTCCGACCTGGAGAGTGAGGGAGCCGCTCATGATATCGCTGCCGGCCTTGACAGCGTCCGCGGCAACACCGGTCAGACCGCCTGTCATCGCCGTAAGAGCGGTGACGGTGTTGCCGGCCGCTGCCACCACGCCGCTGGAGCTGCTCTGGCTTGGACTAGTGCCCGACCCCACCGAGCCGGTGATCATGATGCCGGTATCGGTCGCGGCGGTGCCCGAGGCGGTATCCCCGGCCACGGCTGCCGTGGTAAAGCTGGCGGTCACGCCCCAGCCCTGGCTTTGGCTTTGGCTGTTGATGGCGCTGATCATGCCCTGGGCAGTGTTGTCATAGCCACTGGTGCCGCCGACCGTAACGACGTTAGCTACATCCGTGCCCGTGTTGGAAAGAGTTGTGATGGTGATGCTGGTGGTACCGGCAGAGTTTAGGTGATCATTGATTCCAGCAGCGACGGGATTAGATAAGGAAGTCGAGTTGGACAGGTCGATGAAGACGTTGTTACCGGAGGAGCCGGTGCTGTAAGCCATCTGGCCGCCCGAGTCGCCCACGTTGGACGAAGACAGCGAACGGATGTTCAGATCATCGATGGACGAGCCGGTCGTCGAAGAGTCACCCGTGTAGATGCTCGTATTGGTGCCAAATACTGCCGAATCGTTGTAGGTGGTCGTGGTGCCGATGTTCGATGTTTCCGACAGAATCGACTGGAATTCCTGGTTGGCCGCCGTGTCCTGGCTGGCGTTGAGGGTGCCGTTCGAGGCTTCGGTAGCCAGCGTAACGGCCCGGTTGAGCAGGCTTGTCACTTGCGAGAGTGCGCCATCGGCAACTTGAAGAAGACCCACGCCTTCCTTCGCATTGGTCACCGACTGCGTCAGAGCCGACTGGTTGGCCTGCAGGCCATCGACCAGTGAGAGACCGGCTGCATCGTCTGCGCCTGAGTTGATCTTCGAACCGGATGACAACTGTTGAAGTACTGTCGTCAGGCTGTTGTTGCTGTTAGTCAGGTTGTTCTCTGCGTAGACGGCAGATAGGTTGTTCAAGATACCCAGGGACATGGGGTTCTCCTTAAGATGCGTGGAATTGCGGGCCACCCCAAATGCGCTCCCATATTTGTTTGAAAACCCTGGGTCGCTGCTTCCGGTTCGGTTGCCGCCGCATCTTGCCCCTTCTTCGGCCCAGCACTGAGTGGCTTTATGTACCCGCACTGATGTGCCTGTACAGGACACTGTGTATTCATTTTTGCTAATCTCTTATGCTTTCCCAACCACAGCCGATGACTCCTGCGAAGGAGTTATGAGGCGATGATCGAATTGACGCGTCTGAACGGCAGCCCCATGGTGCTGAACAGCGACCTGATCAAGACCGCCGAGGCATCTCCGGACACCATGCTGACCTTAATCACCGGAGAGAAGCTGATCGTGCGCGAAGACACGGCCGAGGTGCTGGAACGCGTGCTTGCCTACCGCTCGCGCCTGCTGGCCTCTGTCGCCAAGCGACTGCCGTCCTTTGGCGAATTGCAACGAGCAGTTTCGCTGACCAGCCTGGACATCTCCGGCCAGCCTACTCTGGTGTCGGCGCCGCCCAAGGGTGCCCCGCCAAGCGACCGTTGAGGGATGCTATCCGGTCGCCGCATCTGAATTTTCGAGGAGCTTTCCATGGATAAAGGCAGCGTTGGTGGAGTCCTTTTGGCCATCGCCGGCATTGTGGCCGGATTGCTCATCGAAGGCGGCAATCTGGGCCAGATCCTGCAGCCGACCGCGGCTCTGATCGTATTTGGGGGCACGATGGGCGCGGTACTGCTCCAGTTCCCTCTGCCCACGGTGCTGGCCGCTTTTGGCAGCCTGGCGCATATCTTCTCCGCGCCTCGAAAGCAGAGCGACCAGTTCCTTCACCTCCTGGTTGCCTTCGCCAACAAGGCCCGCCGCAACGGCGTCGTCTCGCTGGACAGCGATCTGAAAACCATCACAGATCCCTTTCTCAAGCAGGCCCTCATGCTGGCAGTCGACGGAACCGAGCCCAACGAGTTGCGCAAGATCATGCGCGTCAGCCTGGACTCCAGTGCGGAGAACGACGAGCGGCTCCCCGCGGTCTTCGAGTCGGCAGGAGGATTCTCGCCCACCATCGGCATTCTGGGCGCGGTGCTGGGCCTGATTCAAGTGATGCAGCATCTGGACAACATCCAGGAGGTAGGCCGCGGCATCGCCGTCGCCTTCGTCGCAACTATTTATGGAGTCGCCGCCGCAAATCTATTCTTCCTGCCCTTCGCCGGGAAGATGCGCATCCGGCAGCACGACGACCAGCAGCGACGCGAGATGATGCTGGAGGGAGTGATCTCGATTCTCGAAGGCATGAACCCGCGCATGCTCGAAGTCAAGCTGGCGGGCTTTCTGAATGAGCTTCCGCAGAAGAAGGAGCGCGCGGCATGATGCGCGAACGGCGCAAGAGCAACATCAGCCGGGATCGCTGGCTGGTCTCTTATGCCGACTTCATCACCCTGCTCTTCGGTCTCTTCGTCGTTTTGTTCGCTTTCGCCAAGGCGGATCAGAAGAAGCAGGCCCAGGTCGCGACAGCCATCAACACCGCTTTCCGCTCTCTGGGCATCTTCCCCGACGCCTCGCGCAGACCGTCGAAAGGCGCAAGCGGAGCAGCCGGCACAGACCCAGCAGTCATCCCCATGAACATCGTGATGGGTGAGGATGTGCTCTCTCCCGCCAGGGTGAAAGATGAACTGGGCACCATTCGCCGCGATCTTGAGCAGAGACTTTCGAACCAGGTCGCCACGCACACCGTCTCCATTCAAATGGGTCGCGACGGGCTGGTAATCAGCCTGCGCGAGGCCGGATTCTTCGATTCCGGCTCGGCTATCCCGAAGCCCGAGACGCTGCCCACGCTGCGCCAGATCGCAGCTTCCCTTGCCCCGACACCCTACGATCTGCGCATCGAGGGCCACACCGACAACATGCCCATCCACACAGCGCAGTTCGACTCCAACTGGGAGCTCTCCTCGGCGCGCGCCACCCGGATTGCCCGTCTCCTCATCGACATGCAGGCCATCCCTCCAGAGCGGATCTCGGCCGCAGGCTACGCCGAGTTCCATCCCGTGGTCGGCAATGACACGGCCGAGGGCCGATCTGAAAACCGCCGGGTCGATCTGGTGGTCCTGCCCCGCACCAAGATCAATTTTGCTACGACCGGACTTACTCCGTCCAACGGCGAATGGCACAGAATCACCGATGGCGATGCGGTGGATCAGCAATAGCGGAGTTGGCGGAGTTAGTGTGGTTAGCGAAGTCAGCCCGGTCAACCTCGTCAACTCCGCGACAGGCGCGAAGCGCGGCTAACACCGCTAACACCGCTCTCGCCCCTTACTCCACTCCCAGCACTTTGACGATCACCCGCTTCCGCCGCTGCCCATCGAACTCGGCATAGAAGACCCGTTGCCAGGTTCCCAGGTCCAATCGGCCGTTCGTCACCGGCAGCGTGGTCTCGTGATGCAGCAGCAGCGACTTCAAATGCGCGTCGCCGTTGTCTTCGCCCGTCTGGTGGTGCTTGTAATCGGGCCGCGCCGGAGCCAGTTCCTCCAGCCATTTGCCGATATCCTCAATCAGCCCGCTCTCCAGATCGTTCACGTAAACGGCAGCGGTGATATGCATCGGCGAGACGAAGCACAGCCCATCCTTCACGCCGCTGCGTTTCACAATTTGTTCCACCTGGTCTGTAATGTGCACCATCTCCCGCCGCTTTTTCGTTTCAAAGACCAGATACTCCGTATGACTCTTCATTTCACTCTCTCCCGCGCCGATTCTCAGTTGACTTAGAAAGTGGAAACCAAGAGACTCATTTGCTCCGAGAAGGGCAAATCGACTGTCTTAGCCACTTACCTTTATCCTAAGTCCAGCCGTGACCGCGCCCAAACTCACTCCCGCTCAGCGCCTGCGCAGGATGCACGACGAACTCTTCGAGGCCTACGGTCCCCAGCACTGGTGGCCAGCGAAAACTCCTTTTGAAGTGATTCTCGGTGCATACCTCACGCAAAACACCTCCTGGAAGGCAGTCGAACGATCGCTCTCGAATCTCCGCAACGCCGGAGCCTTGACCGTGGAAGGCCTGCTTTTGCTGCCTCTCGAAGACTTGAAGCTGCTCATCCAGCCTTCCGGCTTTCAAAGTCGCAAGGCACCTGCGCTGAAGGCATTTGTGGCCATGCTGCATGAGGAATATGGCGGCTCGCTCGATCGTCTCGCAGCCAACCCCACTGCGTCTTTGCGCTCGCGGCTGCTGGCGCTGCCTGGCGTGGGTCCGGAAACAGCAGACGCCATACTGCTTTATGCCCTTGGCCACCCCGTGCCAGTGGCCGACGAGTACTTGCGCCGTATCGCCGAACGTCACGGGCTTTTGACGCCCGCGCCACGCCATCGTCGCGGGGGGTATGAATCCATGGCCGACCTTATACGTTTGGCTTTTGCCAGCGATGCTCCGGATCTTCAGACGGGGCTTTTCAATGAGTTTCACGCCTTGACGGTGGCCGTGGGCAAGGTGCATTGCGGCAAAACCGCCCATTGCGAGGGTTGCCCTCTGGCCGCAGATTCCGAAGTAACGAAACTGCGCAACAAAAAACCGAAAGTTGCCGTAGGATAATGAGTAAGGACTCCACTCGATGGGACAATCCGCTTCAACCATGCAGCTGACGCGCGCTGCCGATTATGCGGTTCGTGTGATGATTTATCTGGCCACACTTCCCGTGCAGGAGCGTGCGCTGCTGCCCAGACTGGCCGACGCAACCGGGGCCCCCAAGAGCTTCCTTTCCAAGGTTCTGCAGGCATTATGCCGGGCCGGATTTATCGCTTCCCGGCGGGGGCAGGCGGGCGGCTTTGAGATTCTGCCTCCCGGTCGCGGGGCGTCGGTCCGCGACGTGATCGAGGCTATCGAGGGGCCCATCAGCTTGAACCTCTGCCTGACTACCGGAGTTTCCTGCAATCGGAAGTCCCATTGTCCGGCGCACCCCATTTGGGAGCAAGCGCAGCAGGCCATGCTGGATGTGCTGAATGCAGCCATCGTAGCCGAGCTGGCAGTTGCCACTGCCACTTCGCCACGCCGGGTGCAGCTTCCGATCGGAAAGCGCTGATCGGCCAGACAACGCCGGCGAAGCCTCAGCTTAACAACTGCTTCGCCACCTTGATATAGAGATCCACAGCCTCCAGCAGTTCCCTCTTGGCGAGCTTTTCAAACGGTGTGTGAGCCACATGGATTGATCCTGGACCGAGCAGCAGCGGTTCGCCCCAGTTGGAGAGTTGCGGAATGTCGGTAGAGAACTTGGCGATCATGGTGGGCAATCCCTCGACGGCACGCATGCGAATGAAGGGAGTGTCTAGAGTGAATTCGACCTCGGCCAGATCGCCCGCGATTTCAGTCAACTGTGCGCGCACCGGGCCGGAGTCGGTGACTGTACGCACCAGCACCTGGGCTTCGGCCTTGTCGGCGATGACGTTGGGTGCGTGGCCGCCGTGGATCTGGCCGATGTTGAGCGTGCTGGGCCCTACGCCCTCAAGCTCCTGAAGGGGCATTGTGAGCAGCTTGGCAAGCACCTGTACCAGCTTGTGAACAGCGCTCTCTCCCAGTTCTGGATAGGCCGAGTGGGCCATCTTGCCCGTGGACCTGAAGGCCGCCCGCAAGGCACCCTTTGAAGCCAAGGCGAGGCGGTTGTCGGTTGGCTCGCCGTTGATCAGAAAGCGGCTGCCTTTGGGTGCCTTGTTTGCAGCCACGGCACCGGCCGAGTCGCGCTCTTCGCCACTTACAAACAGCAAGCCAATCTTGTAACCTTGTGCGCGAAGCGCCTCTGCGGCGGCCACCTGAGCGGCCAGGATGCCCTTGGCATCGCACACTCCGCGGCCATACAGGAATTCGTCATCCTCACTGAATGGAATGTAAGGTGGAACGGTGTCTATGTGAGTGGAAAAGACCAGATCCGGGGTCTGACCCTCAACGCCGCCATAGACATTCCAGCGGGGTCCGCCGCCGGGATTCTCCTTCGGCTGCTCAACAGGCGTTTTTTCAACCTTCCAGCTGCGCAGGCCGAGAAAGTCGGCAAGAAAATCGCCGGCAGCGCCTTCGTGGTAGGTTGTAGACTCGATTTCGCAGAGCTGGCGGGTAAACTGAATTGGGTCAATCGAGATACGGGGCGAATCGGCGGGCATACGATCAATCATGATGCTGCAAGAATATCGCATGGGCCGCTTGATCCCAGTGGGTGAAACGCTCGATCTCCCTCTTGGGGTCAGGCGGCGGCCAATGCTTTGTGATCCTCGGCAGCGAGGCTGTTTAGTCAGGATGTATCTGCTAAAAAAGCGCGTAGAATAAGAGTGCCCCAACCAATCCAGTCCAGCGTGCGTTCGGTTGGCTGAAGGAGCAACTGTGATGACCCCGGTCAGCGATTCCGCCCTCGACTCACTGCACGCCACCGCAACCGGCATTTTTACGGGCGCCATCGAGGCCTGCAGCATCGCATCGGCCTTCGACCGCCGCATTCGCATTGAGGGCAACATGCTGCATCGCCTTTTGCCCGACGGCAGCGGACCGGAAACGATCAACATTTCCTGTTACAAGCGGATCTTTGTGATCGCGCTGGGCAAGGCAGCCAGCCCAATGCTCGAAGTTCTTCTGGATCGCGTGAAGCGCCGCAAGGGAATGCGCGGGATCTGCTGTTCAAACCAGCTACCCAAAAAGCGCAATTGGCGTTTTCGCTATTTTGAGGGCGGCCACCCCATTCCCAACGAATACTCCTTTGCAGCCGCACGGGCGGCGCTGGTGATGCTCAGGAAGGCCCGCAAAGACACGCTGATCTTTTTTCTCATCTCTGGCGGCGGTTCGGCGATGTTCGACCTGCCTCTCGATCCGCACATCTCGCTCGACGACACGGTTGCCTTCCATCAACTATTGCTGGCCTCGGGTGCTCCGATCGCCGAGGTCAATACGTTACGTAAACACTTCTCGGCAGTGAAGGGCGGCCGGCTCGCCATTGCGGCGCCGGAATCGGCCAAAATCAGCCTCCTGGTTCCCGATGTGCCGTTGCGCTCGCTTGACGCGCTCTCTTCAGGCCCCACTTCGCCCGACCACTCAACGGTTGCCGAGGCGCGGGCCTTGCTCGACAAGTATCATCTGGCGCCCAAATTGCCGGCATCTGTTCGCACCTTTTTCGAACGTGTCGACCTGCCCGAGTCCCCCGGTAACAAGGGTTGGCATCCGTCCTTTTTTCCCAAACTCTCGATCCCAGGGTTTGTTCCCGCTCGCCGCTTCACGGACGCGGCCAGCATGTCGCAAGAGGATACTCCGTTCCGTGATTCAGTCTTTGAGATTCTTCTCTCCAGCCATGATCTGGCAGAGAACGCACGCGCTCTGGCGGAGAAGGCCGGCTTCCACGTGGTGGTGGATAACACCTGCGACGACTGGGACTATGCCGACGCTGCCCGCTACCTGATGGAACGCTTCGATGCTTTGCGCGCCGTCCATCCCCGGCTGTGCCTGATCTCGGTGGGCGAGGTGACCGTCACGCTCGACCGCGCACCGGGCTCAGGTGGCCGCAATCAGCAGTTTGTCATGGCTTGTGCGTTGGAGCTTGAGAGCTATCCAAACGAACGGCTGACCGTGCTTAGCGCCGGCTCGGATGGCATTGACGGCAACACTCAGTCGGCGGGCGCCATCGCCGACCCCACCACCGTCACACGCGCCCACGCCTTCGGATTTCACCTGAAATCGTCGCTGGCCGCTTTTGACGCCTGCCCCATGTTCACCGCGCTTGGCGATGCTGTTGTTACGGGTCCCACGGGGCAGAATCTGCGCGATCTGCGTTTGCTGCTGGCCGACAATACCTAACAGGTGGATGGAGAAATGGGCTTGCCCACCCGCTTGAGCAGCTAAGGATGGTTTCGTGGCTCGAAAAGAAACCCGCAGGACAGTCGCCAAGACTCCGGATATTCGCACTGTGGCCGCGATGGCAAAAGTCTCCATCGCGACGGTGTCCCGCACTGTCAACGGCTCTTCGTCGGTGAGCGATGTGCTCAAAAAGCGGGTCTGGCAGGCGATCAAGCAGCTCAATTATTTTCCCAACAGCCATGCGCGGACCCTTGTCTCCGGTCGCAGCCGCCTGCTTGGCATCATTGTTGAGAACATCACGAATCCTTTCTTTCCCGAGCTAATCCAGAGTTTTGAAGAAATCGCGGTCGCTCATGGATATGAGATTCTGGTCAGCAGTTCAAACAGCGACCCGGTTGTGCTCACCCGCTGTGTGCGCCGCATGCTGGAACGCAAGGTCGATGGCGTGGCCGTGCTTACCTTCGGCGAAGAAGAACCCGTGCTCGACCAGTTGATGCAAAATAATATTCCCATGGTGCTGGCCGAGTTTCGGCTGGACAATCCCCGGACCTCGACTATCCTTCTCGACTACACTACCGGCATCCGCGCCGCGGTCGATCATTTGAAGTCCCTCGGACACAGCAAGATTGCCTTCCTGGCGGGCCCAAGCACACTGCATTCAGCCCTAACTCGCCTGAACGACTACAGCACAGCAATGAAAGACGCGGATCTTCCGATTCAAAAGAAGTGGATTGTCGAGTGCGACCACACGCTCAAGGGCGGCGTCGCGGGCTTTGGAAAGTTGAGGGCTCTCACGGTGCGGCCCACAGCCATCCTCTGTTCAAACGACATGACCGCTATCGGCGTTCTGCGCGCGGCCTACATGAAGGGCCTGCGCGTACCGCAGGATCTGTCGGTGATCGGCCTGGACGACATCGCGTTTGCCGAATACACTTTACCGCCCCTGACCACCATTCGCATGTCGCGAGTCGATCTGGCACGCGCCGCGTTCGAGGCCCTGCGCCAACAGGTTGAGAACTCTCCAAGCCCCGAGATCCAGCGCGAGTTTCTGGTTTCGACGAGTCTGGTGGTGCGAGGGTCGACGGCCGCTTCGGCCTCGGACGGCGAATGAGCAACTTATTCAATTTCAATTAAGACTGCGCCGACTGATTCAAGGCAACTGCATCTGCACGCGCATGGCATGAGTCTCAGCGTGCGTCGCGTCGGCTGCGGCTCGCCGGTCGGAGTACACTTTTGGCTGCCCGAAACGCACCTTGGCCGTGAAGCCGGGCGTGCTCAGGGTCTTGAAAAGATGGGTCAAAAAGAGTGCGTCTCCATACCAGCATAGCTCCCGCTCCGGTGTGCCGTTCTGGATCACATAGCTGATGGACGCAGCGGTGATGGGCGCTCCGGCTGCGGTGGCGGGATCGATGAGCCGGGAGTGAAAGGGCAGCACCTGAGCGCCGTCCGTGCTGGTGCCCTCGGGAAACAGCAGTAAGGGAATCGGCAATTTAAGCCGTTCACCAATCTGCTCGGCAACCAACTTCGCGCTGGCCATGCTGGAGCGGTCGAGAAAGATGGTTCCGTTGCTACAGGCAGCCTTGCCGAAGATAGGCCACCGGCCAACCTCCATCTTGGCGACAAAGAAGCACGGCATGGCCGCACTGAGAAGAAGAATGTCGACGTAGCTGAGATGGTTGCAAACCACTAGCCCATGGCTTGGCGGTTGGCCGTCGACGCTGTAACGGATGCCCAAAGCACAGAGCATCAGGCGCGAACTTGACTGGGACCACTGCGCCTTCTGTTGCATGGTCAGCGGACCGCGCAGGCGCGTGAGCCAGAAACGAAGGATCACCAGAGCAAGAAAAAATCCCAGCGCCACAGCGCGCCGGATCGCGCGAAAGTTCAAGGGTTAAGCGGAGTCAGAAAGCGGTTGCGAGCCGCAGACGAGATCGATCTTAGATCGACCAGAGTGAGGAAATCGATCGTACCGAATTCACGATCCCACGCCGGCGGTCCACAGATGCGAGCCCCAATCGCCACGTAAGTCTTCAACAGCTTGGGAATCTTCACCAGAGCGGGAGAAGGATTCTGTGGCGCTGGGTTTTCTGGTTGGGACGACGGCTGTGCTTGTCGGCCCTCTGGCTCGCAGGGGCAGAGATAAGCGGCGGCGGGCGTCGTCTCAAACTCAGGAGAAACCCGGTAATGAGAAAGCTGGCTATAAACCTGCCAACCCTCAGCCGGATCTTTCGAGTTCAACGATGAACAACCGATCAGATAACGCAACCCCATGTTGGAAGCATACTGAGCGATGCCTCTCCACAACAAGGTCAGCACCTCCGGAGTCCGATGCTCACGGTCGATTGAAGCGCGGCCCAACTCGAGAATGTCAGGCCTCAGCGGTTCATAGGGAGCGAAGCTGAACTCCTGCTCGGAGTAATAGCCCAGATTGTGGGCGGCTGTCGAACCCGACTGCATCCGGTACGTGCCAATTACACGCCGCGCTGGATCTGCTTCCTGCTTGTCTTCCACTAGCAGATGCTCGCAGAAGATATCGAAGTGATCGGCATCCAACCCGGTTTGGTATGAACTAGACAGCCCCTCGCCCAACTCTATGTTGAAGACCTTGAAGCGAAGACGGCAGGCGGCATCGCGGTCTTCCTGAGTTTCAGCCATCCGCAGCCGGTAGCGGCCGACCTCTGCGTGGATAGGAGGCTTCGTTGGCGCAAGAGGTAAACATGGAAGGAGAGAACGAGAGGAGAGTTCCACAAGAGAAGTAGAACCCAAGGCCAGTTTCAACGGTATTGCGTGACGAGTTGGCTGGATCACAGATGAAGTATCCGCCGAGGATTGTAAACGGAAGGTCAACCCCATGCGAATACGGTGCAAATACTTTGTTCAGTCTGTAACCCAGTTGTAACAAGAAGGCAAGAGGAAGGATTTTTACCCTATATCTAACTTTTGTTTGCTTTGCAGGCCGGGTGGTTTTCTTTTCTGCGGGCGCGTATGGAAAGCGAACTTGTTATCGACAGACTCCAAGCTTTGAGGCGAAATGCTCGAAGCCCGGGAAAAAATCCATCACAGTTTCACAGTTCCACAGGAAATAGGGGGGGTGGGGGGGGGGGTGCATTTTGGCGGTTTGAGGCGCGCCGACCACCTGTCATAGGCCCACTTAGATACAGGGTAGCAGGATGCAGGAAATAATCTGCAAAGAGATTCATGCGATTTTCCTGTCGATCCGCTCCATCAACTTAAAGCATGATCGTGCACGATTCTATGGTGCCGTGATCGGCTTATGCCGATTGGCTCAATACTTGATCAATGCGGGCGAGTTCGGCGGGCGAGAAATCAAGATTGGCGAGCGCGACTACATTTTGCTCGATCTGCTCGACGCGGCTGGCCCCGATCAGAGCAGAGGTCATACGACTGTCGCGCAGCACCCAAGCCAGAGACATCTGCGCCAGCGATTGACGGCGGGCGGCAGCCACTTCGCCGAGGGCGCGAATCTGACTGAGGCGATGCTCATCGATGTCGGCCTTCTTCAGAAATCCATGAGGCTTGGAAGCACGCGACCCCTCGGGAATGCCTTTGAGGTAGCGATCGGTGAGCAGGCCCTGCGCCAGCGGACAGAAGGCGATGCCACCGACGCCCTCGTTGCCAAGCACATCCAGCAAGCCGCCCTCGACCCAGCGGTCGAGCATTGAATACTTGGGCTGGTGGATCAGGCACGGCGTGCCGAGTTCGCGGAGAATCTTGACGGCGGCAGCAGTTTGGGTGGCGCTATAACTCGAGATGCCCGCGTAGAGCGCCTTGCCCGAACGCACAGCTTGATCGAGCGCCCCCATGGTCTCTTCAATTGGAGTCTCGGGATCAGGGCGATGCGAATAGAAGATGTCAACATACTCCAGGCCCATGCGCTTCAGGCTCTGGT
>CAYTJN010000093.1:0-15986 GCA_964438125.1 uncultured Occallatibacter sp. | reverse complement strand
ATGACCTTGATGCCGGTCTCGAACATCTCCTCGTGCGTCGACTGCTCGTCAAAGAGCGGCGCGGGCCTGTGAATCGGCATGCGCGTCTTCTCGCCGATCGGGCCGAGATTGTCCACCGGGTTGCCGATCACGTTGAGCACGCGGCCCAGTGTCTCCTTGCCCACCGGCATCGTGATGGGAGAGCCGAGATCGATGGCCTTCATGCCACGAACCATGCCGTCTGTAGCTTCCATCGCCACGGTGCGGACGCGCCCCTCGCCCAGGTGCTGCTGCACCTCGAGGATGACGCTGATGGGGGAGGGAACTGTAAATCCCTCGCTCGTGACGCGCAGCGCCTGATAGATCGGCGGCATTGTCGCCTCGTCAAACTGCACGTCCACAGCGGGACCGGAAATCTTGATTACCTTGCCGATATTCTCTGCCATTTTTTCTGCCTTCTTCTGCCAAACTAGCGAGGGCGCATCCCCTCAAGAGTTGAAGCCCTTCGCATTTTTTTGAGTCATAACGCACGATTAAGCTCTGCCTCGATCCCCAAAACCGTCTCTGTCAGCACTTGGTCCTCCCGCTCACCTTCTTGATCACTTCCAGGCAATAGTCAAGTTTCTGTGCATACCGAGAGTCGCCAACGTTGTACCGAGCCGCAATCACTGTTGTTGAAATTGGATTCCATCCCGTAATCTTCTTGCGTTGCGTAGCTTTTTGGATATTCACAGACTGTTTTGGCTTCAAAACCACGACTCCGGGGTTGAGCTTTTGCAACGTTTCCACGGTCGACCCGTTATTATGAGCAATCTTGTCAAAACTATCTCCCGGTTTAACCACGTACACAGTCACTGCACCGCTCGTGATCGTCTCAAAACCAAATTTAGCAAAACGCATCAGGAGATAAGCAATTCCAGCGCAGATATTCATCTGCGGCGTTGCGATGGCGCTGGCGAGGTTGAGTGTCCCCTGGTATTGCGGGGGAATGATCAGATCGCCGCCCTCACGCCCGCCAAGCAATGCCTGCAGACCAGGATCACCGGGTTTGCCGATCTGCATTGGCTTGGTACTCCAAGAAGCATTAGATGGGCCAGTAGTTTCTGTCCACACCATGGCTTTGATCAGCGTCCAGTCAAGCGAAACATATCCGGGAGTAGGTGCCAAATGGACATTAAATGCATTCGCATACTGGACAATGCTGCAGTCATACTGATCCCAAGTACTGTCTGACAATGCAGTATCGATCGTCTGCTTCCATTTTTCGTATCCAGTGTCCATGCATACTCCGCTTATTTTCCTACCGGAACTTCCCGGCCAAGTTCGGATTACACTAAAACCCAAGCTAATGCGTAATCAACGGGCAAGACAATTCATCCTCAGACTCGGCCTTGAAACCCTTCTGCTTGTCCGCCTCAAACTCCTGCATAGTTGTGTAGCCGAGCACTTCCCAAAAAATATCCATATTGGCATTGTCGTGGTGCGTCAGATACAACACCTGGTACAAGCAGCCCCGCTGTTTCTCTTTGAGAAGAAACGTGTAACCGCGCTGGTTTCCTTCGCTCTTCTGTTCAACCGTCGTGTAGGGAATTCCCCGGCACTTGCTGAAGGATGAAAGCCAGGTAATCGTCTTCTGCCGCACGAATAACTGTCCACTGCAAGCACGCCCCGTCCCGTCAAAAACTCCAGTGAAAGCAGGAGGCGCGGCATTGGCTGCAAGGCTGGAAAGAACCGCAACGATGGTCAGTGTCCGTAACACTGCCAAATGGCTTGCTCTCATTGTCGGTACCCGGTCTTCATTTGAGTTCCAATGTCCAATTCCTTGTTGAGCAACTTGGTTGAGTAACTTGCCTTCGCCCCCTACTGCGCCGCCGCCCCCGAAACAATCTCGATGATCTCCTTGGTAATGGCCGCCTGGCGCACGCGATTCATATAGAGCGTGAGCGCGTCGATCATATCCGAGGCGTTATTGGTTGCCGAATCCATCGCCGTCATGCGGGCCGCGTGTTCGGCGGCAACCGACTCCGTCATGGCGTGGTACAGCATGGAAAAAACGTATTGCGGAATCAGCCCCGCGAACAGTTCCCCGGCCGGCTGCTCGTAGATGTAATCCACCTGCGCCGTGCCAAACTTCTTCGCTTCCTCATCCGCCTCGGCCGTGTCCACCGGTTCGATCTCGATGCCCGCGCTCAGGGCCGCTTGAGCCGCGCGCTCCAGTTCTTCCTTGCTCGGCTCAACCGCTCCAGTGATCTGCGGAATGCCGATCTTCAACAGCGGCAACAGGCGCTCGACCACCAGACGCTGCGAGATCACCGATTTGAATTCGTTGTAGACAATGTACGCGGCGTCGATCTCCTCCTGCGCGTAGCGGGCAATGATGCTCTCGGCCAGTTCCAGCACGCGGCTCTTTTCGAGCTTCAGCAGCATGCCCGGATGATCGCCGGTGACCTCGACCGGGCCCTTTCGCTCCCTGACCTGGACGACGTGGCCGTTCGCGTCCGTCTGTTCGGAATAAACGCCCGCAGTATAGCGGCGCCGCATCAGGTCCCGCGCCTTGCGTCCCACGGCCTCGACGTCGATCTCTTTGTCAGGGTTGCCGTTGATGAACTGAAAGGCCGTCTTGAGAATATTGGCGTTGAAGGCTCCGGCAAAACCCTTGTCGCCGCTGACCACAATCAGCAGCACCCGCTTCTCCGGGCGCGTGATGAAGAGCGGATGGCAGAGATTGCCGGTCGTCTCGTCAAACAAATCCACGCGGCGAGTGAGCGACTCCAAAACGCTGGTGATCATCTTGGCGTAAGGCCGGGCACTCATCGCCCGCTCCTGAGCCCGGCGCAACTTCGCCGCCGAAACCATCTTCATGGCCTTGGTGATCTGCCGCGTGTTCTTCACACTGCGAATGCGCCGCCGTAAGTCGAGTACGTTTGCCATATTCCTTCCGTGGGGTCGGGGATCAGGGCTCAGGGGTCAGCTACGCGCTGCTTCAGCCCTTTTATCCTTGATCCCTTCCAAAACTCCAAAAATCATCTTTCCAACTTCATGTGATAAACCATCAGCTTCGTCAAGCAACTTGGAATCACCTAACCCAAGAGCACGTGTGATTTCCATTTGCGTTTGTAACTCGAAATTTGAGCCCCGTGCAATACCGAGGAATTGCCTGTATTCACCGGTGCCCAAACGGCCGTGGCCTTCCGCGATGTTGCTGTCCACCGAAACCGCTGCGCGTCTCATTTGACTTGTCAGCCCGTAAATCTCTTCTCGCGGGAATCCACCGGTCAATCGATAGATCGCAACAGCCATTTGAATCGACCTTTGCCACTCAACCGAATCTCGAAATGACCGTACCATCGTCGTGACCCCTGACCCCTGACCCCTGACCCCTGACCCGCTACTTCGCCGTCAGCTCCGCCTTGAAGTTGGCCGCATATTCCTTGAGCGCCGCGTGCAGCTTGTTGCGCAGGTCGTCGTCGAGCGCCTTCTTATTGGTGAGATCTTCGATCAGCGCCGTCTGCGCCGAGTCAAGATACTTGTAGAGACCGACCTCGAATGCGCGGATGTCGCTCACTTGGAATTCATCCAGGTAGCCTTGCGTGCCGGCAAACAGAATCATCGTCTGCTGCTGCCACGTGAGCGGCTGAAACTGCGGCTGCTTGAGCAATTCGGTCAAGCGCTGCCCGCGGTTCAGTTGCTTCTGTGTCAGCGGATCGAGATCGGAGCCAAACTGCGCAAACGCGGCTAACTCGCGATACTGCGCCAGATCGAGCTTCAGCGTTGCGCCCACTTGTTTAACTGCTTTAATCGCCGCCGAGAAGCCGACGCGCGAAACCGAGAGGCCCACGTTCACTGCGGGACGAACACCGGAGTTGAACAGATCGGTTTCCAGAAAGATCTGTCCGTCGGTAATCGAAATTACATTGGTCGGAATGTAAGCCGAAACGTCGCCTGCCTGGGTTTCGATCACCGGCAGCGCGGTCAGCGAACCGCCGCCCTTATCCTTGGACATTTTGGAGGAGCGCTCCAGCAGACGCGAATGGAGATAGAAGACGTCGCCCGGATACGCTTCGCGGCCCGGCGGACGGCGCAGCAGCAACGAAATCTCGCGATACGCCATGGCATGCTTTGAAAGATCGTCGTACATCACCAGCGCGTGGCGGCCTGAGTCGCGGAAGAACTCGCCGATGGCCGTCGCAGCGTACGGCGCGATGTAGAGCATCGGCGCGGGCTCTGAGGCCGAGGCTGCAACGATCACCGTGTGGCCCATGGCGCCGGCTTCGGTCAAGGTCTGCACAACCTGTGCAATCGAAGACCGCTTCTGTCCGATGGCGCAATAGATGCAAATCAGGCCGCTCTTGGCGTTGTTGATGATCGTATCCAGCAGCACGGCTGTCTTGCCCGTCTGGCGGTCGCCAATAATCAGCTCGCGCTGTCCGCGCCCGATGGGAATCATGGCGTCGATGGCCTTCAGTCCGGTAGCCATAGGCTCGCGCACCGGCTGGCGGTCGATGATGCCAGGGGCCAGGCGTTCGATAGGCAGCGATTGCGTCGACTCGATCGGTCCCTTGTCGTCGATCGGCTGGCCCAGAGCATTGACCACGCGGCCAATCATTCCCTCGCCCACGGGCACGCTCAAGATTGTTCCGGTCCGCTTGACCTCGTCGCCTTCGCTCAGCTCCGTGTAGTCGCCCAGAATCACAGCGCCCACCGAATCCTCTTCCAGGCTCAGAGCCAGTCCGGCGATGTCGTGCGGGAAGCTGAGCAGCTCGCCGGCCATCACCTTGTCCAGTCCGTGCAGGCGCGCAATGCCGTCGCCCAGCGATGTGACGGTCCCGACTTCGTCGACCTGGACCTTCGAATCGTAGTTCGCGATCTGCTCGCGAAGAAGTTGCGTAATTTCGTCTGCCTTGATCTGAGCCATTTCTTTCCTTTTAGGGGGTAGGGATCAGGAGTTAGCGGTTAGCATGATTCCACCAACCCTGAATTCGCTCCCGAGATCCCAGTTACCAAACCCCGACTACTGAAGACTGTTCACCACTTCGAGGCTGGCAACGGCAAGCCCCTGATCCCTGACCCCTGATGCTTAACCCCTGATCGCTTCCTTCAACCGTTCCAGCCGTCCGCGCAGCGAGCCGTCGTAGACTGTAGAGCCAATGCGCACCACGGTTCCGCCAAGAATCGATTTGTCCAGCTTGAAGCTGGCCTCGACCCGCGCTCCGGCCAGTTTGCCCACTCCGGCCACCAGCCCCGCCCGGTCTTGTTCATTCAGCTCGCGGGCCGTCACAATCTCTACCTGGCGGATCCCTTGCCGTTCCTGCAACTCTGCGCGATATGCCGCAATCACTTCGCGGACCTCGCCGATGCGATCGTTCTTGATCAGCACCGCAAGCAGGTTGCGCTGCACCTTCCAAAGCCCCAACCGCTCGTTCAGCTTGTCCAGAATCGCGATCTTTTGAGTGGCGGCAACTGCGGGATTCGAAAACAAGGCGCGCAACTCCGCACTTGCCTCGAGTGTCGCCAAAAAGTCGCTCCATTGCCGGTCCAGTGCGACAGTATCGAGCTTCTCCTGGGCGACCACATCGGCAAAGGCGCGGGCGTAGCGCTGAACAAAGGCTGCCATCTAGTTCCGCCCTTCCGCATGTGTGCCGTTCAGGGTTTGCTTCAGAACCGCGTCGTCAAGAAACTCCGCGATCAGGGCACGGTCGGTCTCCGGCGTCAAAACCAATTGCTTGGTGGCCTGATCGATTGCCAGATCGGCGGCAAAGTTTCGCAGCGAGCGGCGGGCCTGGGCTGCCGAGGCGCCAATCTCCTGCTCGGCCGCGGCCACGATACGGGCGCTTTCTTCTGCAATCGAAGCATGAATCCGCTCCCGGTCCTGGCGGCTCTCGGCCTCCACCTGGGCGCGAATCACGCCGATCTCTCCGTCCAGGCCGGCCAGCTTCTTCTCAATGGCGCTCAGCCGGGCGTTGGCTTCCTCGGTCGCCTTGCGGGCTGTTTCGAGGTCAACGCGCACTTTTTCGCCGCGTCCACGAAGAGTCTTCGGCATAAACTTCGCCAGCGGAATGCCGATGCCGAAAACGATCACGGCAAAGTTCAACAACTCGAAGACGGTAGCCGCTCTATCGGGCGATGTGTGAAAGCTCTTCGCAGCCCACTTGACCATCGGGCCTTCGAGGCGGAAGACGTTGGCCTGCGCTTCGTCGGAGGGCTTCTCCGCCGGCGCGATCGAAGTCGCCGGTTGCTGCGTCGCTGGCTGCTGCACCGAATGGCCTGCGGTCTCAGTTGTCTGCCCTGCGCCTTGTGCGGCCAACGTTACGGGCGAGCCAGCAATTCCCAGAATAACAACGGAAAGCACGAGAAAAAACAGGATACGGTAACTTCGTGGCATGAACTCTCTCAACGGAGACCCCCGACGGCCACCGGAAGCACCGCGCCGACTACCCGGCGAGCCAAATCTCCCGCGGAGGCTTCGAGGGAAGCCTTGGCAAGAGCGGTCTCTATCTCCAGATCCGCCTTGGCCTCGCTCACCTTGACCCCGGCAGCCTTGCGGGCTACATCCACTGCTGCGTCGCGCTCCGCACTCCACTGCTGGATGCGTTCCTCGCGAATCCTGAAGACCTCGCTCCGCGCCTGGCGCAGTTTGGCGGCGTACTCCACCGCCTTGGCCTCGGCATCGGCAATCGCCTTCTGCGCATTCTCGATGGCGCCTTCGGTGCGCGCGCGGCGCTCTCTCAGCGTAGCCGTCAACGGCCCCTGCACCAGGAACTGATAGGCGAGGACGAGCACGATGAAGAGCAGGATGGTGGGTACGGAGCCGAGAAAAAGCGTCTCGAGTTGTTGGGCGATCTCTTGCATGCTGGTCCGGCTTACTGAGCCTGTTCGGTTTTGTCCCGTTGGATTCGGTTGACCCGGTCTCCCGACGTGCTGGAAGCCCAGGCAGCGTGAATGTTTCAAGCGGCCAGCGTGCTCGCTGCCGCGGGTGGAACACCTTTTTGTATCAGGAGCCAACCTTCAAGTCAATCTAGAGGACTCTCAATACGAGATTCTATCGGCGCTATTCCCACACCCCCGTGACGGTGGTCACTATTGGGAATTTTTCTCAAAAAATCACTTGATTTCGTGGGAAACAGGCCTAGACTGAGAATATCACCTAGACCCGGACCAGGGTCCAGCGAGCTGTCGATCTCGGGAAGTCCTTCCACTCCCGAAATCGGCGGCTCGCCTCTTACTTTTCAAGGCAAATCTCTCGCAATGCGCTCTCGCGTCGTGATTGACCGGACCGCAAGCCCTTTTGCGCCTCCTCTCGTGGGCTTCTCGCCGACGAAACCTGGCCTCTCTTTTGCCTTGCATCCAGAGCAAACCATCTGTAGATTGAACGATCAGGAGACTGAGTCTGCAGGAACTTATCGGAAAGCTCTTCGGCGCGCTGCCGGTCTATTGCCGCCAACTGGTGGCGCTTTTGTGCGGCCCAAGAAAAGCCATTCTGCAGCAGGATCTCGAATCCGACTCGGCCCTCCAGCAGGCTCTGACTTTCATAGCCGTTACCTTCGGGATTGCCTTCATCGCCCAAATCCCCATTCTTCCCGCCGGCCAAAGTACTGAAAAGACCTTCGCCATCGTGGCGGTCGTCTCCGCCCTGGGATTTGGTCTGAACGTGTTCCTGGTGATTCTTTCCTGGAGAATCGTCGGGGGGAAACTGACCTTCAAGAAGGTGCTCATCGTCACCTGCTATTTCTCGGGTGTGTCTACGATCCTTTTCATGACAGTCAGCCTGATCGCCATGGGAGCCTTCAAGTTCATTGACCCGCTCCTCTATCAGCAAATGATGAGCGGCAGTCTTGACGATCCGAGCGGAGCTTTCAATAGCCTGGGCTACAAAGTTTTCCTCGTTCTCTCCGGCGTGGCAATGATCGCAGTCTATGGATGGATTCTGTGGATCTGGGACGCCTATCGCCAACTCATGCAAGTCGACAAACGGCGGTCCGGCATTGCCTTCCTGCTCTTTACCGCCTTGAGTCCTTTGCTGATTCTTGTTCAGCTCTTGATGTATGACACCACTCTGCCGCCTCGCACAACTCCACCATTGCCCGACGAACTGATGGGGGAGTGGCAGTCCACCGGACCGACAGATGCCATCGGTGTCGCCGGGAACGGCAATGTCAGGATCCACTTATTCGCTCCGCAGCTCAGAATGATCCCCAACGGCGAATACAAGAAAGATGAATTCGAGCGGCACAGTGCAAACAATCCCAACTGCTCCGTCGCTGTTTTGCGGACGGAGTTAGGATGGGCAACCGTTCACGGCTCTCTTCTTGTGCTCAGCCCGTTTTATGGCGGCGAGACCACGGCGGATGATTGCTCAGGAACGCGCTCGCACTCCTCCACAAAACCGGCCAAAGCCGAATATCAATACCAGATCATCCAGGGGCCCTCTGGATGGCAACTTCATCTCAGCAACCGAATGGGCGGGGTCAACTTCGCACCCAAGAATCCCTAACCCCTATCCTCACAGCCAAATCTCCACATGTCCCGGTTCGGGATTCGATGCCTGCGCCACCAGCGTTTCCGCCAGTTCGAAGCCGTAACGCGCAAAGTAGTAGGCCGCCCCATGCATCCGCTCCTGCAATCCGCCGCCAGGATAGAGCGCATGGCTGATCGTCTCGGCCTGGCGAGCAAGCGATGCCTCGCGCTGCAATTGAAAGTTCGCTGCCAGGTGACGCAGCCTGTCCATCTGATAGCGGATCTTGCCCGCCGCTGTCTCAGCCGACTGGCCCAGGCCCGTATCGAGCGAACGCATCCAATCGACAAGCGGGGTTAACTCGGCGTCAAGAACCGCGCCCGTCGCAGCCAGTTTTGTCCTGCCTTCCATGGGCATCGAACGGGCGGCAAGCATCTGCGCCAGTGCTCCCTCGGTGCCACTCACCTCAAACACCTGCTCCAGGCTCAGTTCGTGCTTTCGCATCAACTCGCCGATGGCCGGCTCGATTAGCGTGCCCGAGAAGCGCGGAATCGCGGGCGTTGTTCGACCCAGGATGCGCTCGTAGAGCACGGCGGACTGCGCAAAGTAAGCGATCTCCGCCGGCCCCCCAACCGCAGTCGAAGTGGAAAGCAGAAAATCCTGAAACACGGGGCGCAGCAGAGCCGAGGGCGAGATGCGTTCCGGCTCCGCTTCGAGCATGCCCAGCAGTTCTCCGGTTGAATAGCGCTGCCGCCCGGCCTGCCAGAGTCCATCAGGCTCGGCCGCGCTCGGCGGTTGGCGCTTCAGTGCCAGACGCGCGCCATGTTCTTTGTCGATCGCAAACAGCAAACTCGATTGAGTTGTAACGGCGACCTGCGCATGATAGCCGGCGATCTCAAGCTCCCGGTCGCGATCGAGCAGAGCACTGTGCAGTTCGTCGGCACGCTCAATCGCCGCGCGCAGCACCCGCGCGCCCATGCGATGCGCAGCGCGGCTGCTGGCGTCCAGCACCAGCAGGCCCTGCTCGGCAAAAGCCCTCGAATAGAACTCCCCAAATGCCTCTGCGAAGGTGCGGCCGGGCCTGTAAGCCGCAGCCAGCGCCTCCGTCGCTTCTGACGCGCCCAGCACCTCCCGCGCCTCGTTGATCAGCGCGGTGATCGTATCGTCCAGCACAATCGCGCCCACCGGCCGCGCAGCCTCGGACGTCTCGGCGCCCGGCGAATAGCTCAGCTTGCGCAGCTCCCGCCGTGCCGGAAACACAACGTGATCGATCTCGGCAAAGTCGTGGTCTTCTGTGGCCAGCCAAAACACGGCCACATGAGGACTGCCGCAAGAGGTCGCCTGCCGTGCGCGCGCCACCGCCGTCGCCGCCTTGAAAGGAGTGAACAGCGGTCCGCCGAAGAGCCCCACCTGCTGCCCGGTCACCACAACTCCCGCCCCGCCGCGCAACGCAGCAATCGCCTCCGCGGCAGCGCCATTCCCGGCAGTCTTCGAGGGCGAGGTGTTCTGTTCGGCCAGCAAGCTCACCAGCTCCGGCCTATGCGCAGGCAGTGCTGGTCGCATAGTCCAACCCACCTGTCTCGACAGCGAAGCGTAGAAGGGCCGCACAGCCTCAGCGCCGGAGCAATAGTCCAGAAACAGCCGATGGAGACCCGGCACGGCGGAGATGGGATGCCGCTCCGCGCTCAACAAAGGCTTCTCTTAGCGATCTTCGATTTCAATCCGGGGTCTCGATCTGGAATCTCAAGGCGAACCCGTCCCCGCACAGGCCGGTCGAGTTCGCCTTCAGTTTAAGGATGCCATGCCGAGCCATTGCGATGCACAAGCAAAGATTGCCGTCCCTGCGGTTTTTGGGTTTACGATCAACGGCACGCGACCGGTCGACCGGCCTCTGGCGAGCCTCCGGGCTAAGTCCGCTCTCTAGTATCCAGGGTCACGCTGCCTGCGGAATCGTGTCTCTCGTATCGCCGTGCTTTGACGTGCGCCCCCCAGTCGTCGACCTGTTACCTCGCGTTGACGTGGGCGCCCAAAATCTCCACGTTCGAAGGCACCGTAGCGCTCTCGCTTTGTTCGGCGGTGATGAACACATCGAAATCCTTCGCCACCGTCTCTAACTTCAATTCGCCCTTGAGATCCTTGTCTACCCCGATGGCGCCCTGTTTCTGTGCCTCGCCTCCGTTGGGCCGGATCCACACAAGATAGTTATTCTCGGAAGGAGTTAGACTACCGGGTTTTGCAAGGTGGTCCACCTTGATAACAACCTTCATGTTGTCGTTCCCTTTATCTTTCCGAACTTTGACAACTCCTGTCGCCGCCGGAACGCCGACCGCGGGTGTCATTGGGTAATCCTTGGTACCGCTCATTGGCCATATCGCGAGCAGCGCTACCGTTGCGATTGTGATTTTCATAGGTCTCCTCAAAAAATGCAGTTATTACACGGAATCGTTCTCAATCAACGAAAGCATTGTCGGATTTACTGTAAGCCTTTCGTGCCCCATCCATTCCGCTGCATAGGTCTTCGTTCGTGAAGTGGTTTTCTGCGGAATGGGTGGGAAAGCTATCAAGTCCGGTCTACGTAATCTCCGAAAAGCTCTAACCGGCGCGAACGCAGTCCATGTCCCTCGCAGTATCGATCATTATGATTTTCTAACTCTGCTCACAATTGCACATCCCCATCATCAAGCCTCGTGCCACGGGCGCTGCACACGCGCGCGCACTCCGTTTTGGTTTCGCGGCAGCCTCTGTGCGTATACTCTGTATCTGATTGCGCATGAGCCCGAAATGCGCTCAGACCGCCCTGGAGGAGAAAGAAAACAACATGCCAAAAAAGAAGAAAGCCGCTCAAGCCGCTGCTCCCAAAAAAGTCAGGGCCGTCAAGCCCAAGGCAAAGAAAGCTGCCAAACCCAAGGCAGTCAAGATAGCCAGGGCCGCAAAGCCCAATGTGAAAAATGCCGCCAGGCCAAAGGCCAAAAAATCTAAGAAGGCGCTGAAGCGGGGAAGCGAGCACAAGGAGCAGTTAATCAGCTCTGTAACACGTTTCGAGGGGCCGCTCTTTCGCGTCGTGCACGATAAGTTGATCGAGCCAGGCGGCCGCCCCAGCGAACGCGACATCATTCGACACCACGGCAGCGTAGTCATTCTCGCCATGGATACAACCAAGAGCAAACGCGATCCCTGGATCGTGATGGAGCGCCAATACCGTCACGCCGCCGGTCAGTATCTATGGGAGCTTCCTGCCGGAAAACTCGATGCCGGAGAAGACGCCATGGCCGGTGCGCAGCGCGAACTGGCCGAGGAAACCGGTTACACCGCCAGAAAGTGGAAGCCATTTCTCGTCTATTACGCGAGCCCCGGTTTTCTTGGTGAATCCATGCAGGTCTTCATCGCCGAGGGATTAGTCGCGGGCGATGCCCATCCAGAGGAAGATGAGCAAATAGATTTTCGTCTGGTCAAACTTTCAGACATCATAAAAATGATTGAAAAAGGTGCAATTTTGGACGGAAAAACTTTGTGTTCTGTGCTTCTGTACGCGCGCAAGATAGACAAGAAAAGAAAATAATCGCGCGGTTTTCAATTGAATCAACAGCTTCCACAAGGGCCGGCGAAAATGCGTCGGCCCATTTTATTTTGCTTGAATTTGTCAAAGAAGTTTTCAATCTTTACGCCTAAAATCTCGTCTAAATGGGAACCGGTGCGAGTGTACCTCGCTACCTGATTTTCCATTCAAGCAAAGAAAGGCAACTCTGTGGCTCAATACAAAGGAAAAGTCAAGTGGTTCAATAACGCCAAGGGCTACGGATTCATAGGCCGCGAAGACGGGCCGGATGTATTCGTTCACTATTCATCGATCCAGCTGGACGGATACAAAACGCTGAAAGAGGGCGACGATGTTGAGTTCGATATCGTCCAAGGTCAGAAAGGCGCTCAGGCCGATGCAGTCATTCGGTTGAGAGACGCCATCCGCAACACGGCGTAAGGGTCTGAAACTGGTTCTCAAACGCTACACCACTCCCGGTGGTTCAGGCATGGTGCGGCTGTTTTTCAGTTACATGTCACACTGCTGTAACTCACTTTGGTTCTTTCATTCCCCAAGCATTCCCCATGCGATCCTCATGGATTCGGTCAGGCCCGGCGCATAACTCTCGCTGGGCTTGGTTGTTCGCGACCGGCGCTTGAATCTCTCCGCTAAATCAAATCCTGCCATTCCTACTCCCGCCGACTAATTCCCGCTCCAGCCGCTCCCGCACGATCGTGCGAATAACTTGGCGATCGTGTAGCCTATCTTGCACTCGGAGAGATAAGATAAGGCGCTATGAGCTTACTTCACCAGGAATCCGGGCAGGAAATCGACGACGCAGCGCGCGGCGAGTCGTTCACCAAGGGCAGCAGCCACCTGGTTTGGGCCAGCCTGATCGCCATCGTGCTGGTCTCTCTGATCATCGGTTTCTATGCGTGGAGTGGCCGCAAGCCGCCCGTCATCAGCGGAGAGGTCGTCCAGGTCTGGGCACATCCCCGCCACGTGCAGACCTCGGGCTTCGACGCCGCCGGAGCAGCCATGGCCGTCGACAGCTTCGACCAGGTCCTGGTCTTTGCCCACATCAAGGCGGAAAACACCACTAAAGATCCGCTCTTTTTGCAGGATATTCTCGCCAATGCCAGCCTGAAAGACGGAATCCTTTCCGTCTCAGCGGGCAACGCGGCCCAGTTTGAAGAAGTATTTATCGCTTATCCGGAACTCGCTGCCCTGCACACAGCCGCGCTCGCGCCCCGTACCACGATCGCTCCAGGACAGAAGCTGGACGGTACCGCCTTCTGGGCTGTCCGGCTCACCAAGCAGGATTGGGACGCGCGCAAGGACCTGAATTTCACCTTCAAATTCCAATATCAGTCCAGCGTCACGCTCGCGCCCCACTCTCCGGTTATTGAACAGTAGGCGGGGTCGGCGCGCCCTTCGGCGTTGTCAGGTAGCCCGTGATCTGCGAATTCTTTCCACCCACTGAATTCACGACGATCTCGAAAAGCTGCGGGTCCTTGCCGCTATAGAACTGGAGCGGCTCATTCACGTTCCGGTCCTTCTTTTCGTACTGCTTGTCGTCCGATGAGACCACCAGTGTGAAGCGGTTCTTCTTCGCGTCGGCCTTCTTCAACTCCAGGCTCACCGTGCCCACAGGCTTTCTCTGGCCCTTCGTCAGGGTGAATTCGTAGTAGTTGCGGTCGCCCTTGTGCCTGAGCAGTTCCAGTTCATCGCGATTGCGTGCGATCAAGCTGCTGTGGTCGCTCAGATCCCCCTTCATCGAGGTCAACTGGCTGACGGCGGTGGCCAGATCGGACTGCGTCTTGCCCAGATCGGTTTTCACGCCTCCCACGTCGGTCTTCACGTTCGACACATCGTTCGAAACGGCTGTCACAGCCTGCGCGGTCTGTTTCTGTGCGCTCTCCAGCTCTTTGGCGGCTTCCTCTTCGCGCTGCTCGCGCTTCAAAATCTCCTGCGCGCGAGAGTCCATCTGCTTCTGGGTCAGCCCCAGGGAGTTGCCCAGTTCCTCAGTCGCCACCTTCAGCCGGGCGTCGGTTTCGCGCAAGTCCGAGGCCAGCTTCACGTTCTGTTGCTTGGCATCGGTCAGCGCCGCTTCCTGGCCCGCCACTTTGCCGTTGAGCATGTAGCACCAGACCAGCCCGCCCACCCCAAGCAGCAGGGCCACGGCGATGGCTGCCAACAACGCGCCAGAGTAGCTTCGGGAATTATCGTAAACTTCTTCACTCATGTCTTTGCCTTTCGTGGGCGACCCGCTCATGCGAACCGCCTGTTGTGGTTTGGCGCCGCCTGTCATGGCTCGACGCCATTGAAAATAAGTTCTCTACCGGAAACCCCGTTTCTCCGCCGGGTCGTGCTCCGGTATGCCGAATGTTGAATCTTCTCTTTGGATGCCTCCAAGGCAACGAACAGGCAACTAACAGAATATAGAATTATTATGCCTTGTACCGCAAAGGCTGCGCACTCTTGACCAGTGCCAGGCTGTGTTAAATCCAGCGTCGGAACTTGTTTTCGCACCCTTGTCGTCCCGCAATTCGTGACAAGCGGGGAATCACTAAGATATAAACGTGTATACAGCACATTCCGGCGTCGGGCTTTCTTCTTGAGGCCAGGACTGCCGCCCCAACATCAGGAATTCATCGCAAGGGGGACTCCAAGGGCTATGTCGACCGCAGTCGCTGGAAAGGGTTTGGAAGGGATCGTCGCGGCCAACTCCGGGATCTGCTGGATCGACGGAGATGCGGGCGTCTTGTCCTATCGTGGAATCGATATTCACGAGTTGGCCGTACATTCGAACTTCGAAGAGACCACTTACCTGCTGTGGAATGGAATCCTGCCCAATCCCATTGCCCTGCGCGAATTTCAGTCCCAGCTGTCGCTCGCCAGAGGCCTGGATTTTCGCATCGTCGATATGCTGCGTGGCATTCCCGCCTCGGCGAACCCGATGGAAGTCCTCCGTACCGCGGTCTCGGCCTTGAGCTTCTACGACGCCGACGAGAAAGACAACTCCCACGACGCCAACGTGCGCAAGTGCTACCACCTCACGGCCCAGATGGCCATGATCGTCGCCATCTACGACCGTCTGCGCAAAGGCCTGGAAGTCGTGCCCCCGGACCGCTCGCTCAACCATGCCGCAAACTTCCTCTGGATGCTGAATGGCGTCAAGCCCTCTGAGACCGCCGTCAAGACGATGGATATGGCGCTCGTGCTCCACGCCGAGCACGAGCTGAACGCCTCCACCTTCGCCGCCCGCGTCATCGCCGCTACTTTGGCCGATGTTCATTCCGCCATCACCGGCGCCATCGGAGCGCTCAAGGGCCCCCTGCACGGCGGCGCCAACGAGGGCGTGATGCGCCTGCTCCTCACCATCGACAGGCTCGGCGTCGATCCGGTTGAATATGTAAGAAACATGCTCGCCGCCAAGCAGAAGATCTCCGGCTTCGGCCACCGCGTCTACAAAACTGAAGATCCCCGCGCCACTCACCTGCGCAAGATGAGCGAGCAGTTGGGCAAGGACGCCGGCGTCCCCAAGTGGTATGAGATGTCCCGCGCCATCGAGCTTTATATCAATTCAGACAAGAAATTAAACGCCAACGTCGACTTCTACTCGGCCTCGACCTACGCCACCCTGGGCATCGACATTGACCTCTATACGCCCATCTTCGCCATCAGTCGCATCGCCGGATGGGCCGCTCATGTCATCGAGCAGTTGGACGACAACCGCCTCATCCGTCCCCGCGCCGAGTACATAGGCCCCGTCTATCCCGCCCCCTACATTCCCATGGAAGAGCGCGGATAGCGTCACCCTATTAACCCCTGCGATAAGATTGTCTGCACACACGCGCAAGGTGCGCAGAACCTGCGAAAAAAGTCTGCACACACGTGCCAGAGGCGCAGAACCTGCGTAAAGAGCGTCTGCAAAGACGTGCCAGAGACGTAGAACCTGCGTAAAGAGCGTCCGCACAGATGCGCCGGAGGCGTAGGACCCGCGAAAAGAGCACCCGCACAGACGCGCCGGAGGCG
>CAYTJN010000092.1:0-16018 GCA_964438125.1 uncultured Occallatibacter sp. | reverse complement strand
CCTTTAAGCGCGGGCACCTGCACCTCGGCCCCGTGAATTGCGAAGTGCATGGTGGCGATGGCCGCGAGCAGGGCCACAGCAACCAGCAGCATCACCAGCGATCCGATTTGAAAGAAGTTGATGACGTGACGTCTCATGGGTCGTGTCTCCGGTTCTTTGAAAAGCGCACATCCCTCGCCGTTTGTGAGTATAAAGGCAAGTTCGCGACTTAACGGGAAGTGCGCACATTTGCTGTCATGCGCTCACCGCAAGTTATCCGTCACCGGCTCCGGATGAATCGTTACCCGGTAGACCTCGGGGCACTCGATCTTGAATCGGTCTTCGAGCGCTGTGATCACTTCATGCACGCGGCGCATACTGAGCTCGTCGGGAAGTGTGCAATGGCAGGAGAGATGGATGTGCTCGCCGGTGCGGCCTACGATGATCTCATGTACATCGATAATCTCTTTCAACTGCGCCGCGGTCGCCAACATCGCCCGCTCAATGCGGCGATCTTCCTCGACCACCTCTTCCGGCTGTTCAATTGTCGCCGGTTCGCTCTCGATGTGCGTCAGCACGCCATCGATCTCCGGCACTTCGCGCAGAATCTCCGACTCCAGGGAGCAGACAAAATCGTGGGCTTTAAGTAGCGGCTGCTCTTCGCCGAGTTCCAAATGTTGCTCGACGCGCAGGCGGCCCTGGTGGGACTGCACGCTGAGTTCATGCACGCTGACGTTGTTGCGCGCGGCTACGGCCCGCACGCGATCAAAGATGCTCTCTGCGCGCGCCTGCCGCGGCACGGTGTGAATCACGACGTCGGCCTCGGGTAACGTACGATGCACCGCCGCTGTGGCCGCTTGCACCAGTTCGCCGGTGTGTTCAAAGGTGAAGCGGCGGGGCAGCGCCAGGGTGAGGTCGGCGAAGTAGTTGGCTCCGGCGCGGCGGACCCTCGCCTGTTCGACGGAGAGCACTCCCGGCACACGCGCTACATCTTCGATAAGCCTCAACCGCGTCTCGGCGGGAATCTCATCGAGCAAGACGCTGACTGCCTCGCGTCCCAACCGCACGGTGAGGCGCAGTATCAGCAGCGAGACAACCACTGCGGCGAGAGGATCGGCGAAGCGCAGCAGGGCGATGCCAAAGTGCAATCCCACCCAACTGGCGCCAAGGCCTGCCAGCACGGCCAGCGACGACCATATGTCCGAAGCAAAATGGAAGGCGTCGGTGGCAAGCGCGGAAGAGCCCGTGCGGTCGGCAACCGCCTTCAGACGGCGCGAGCGCCAGAAGTCGACAGCGATCGAACAGAGCACGACGGCAACCGACCAGACAAAGCCCTGCAGCTCCTTCCCATGGTGGAGCATTCTCTGAAGCGCTTCCCAGATGATCCAGGCGCTGGAGACAGCCATGAGAATGACTTCGCCAAAGGAGGAGAAGTTTTCAAATTTGCCGTGGCCGTAGGTGTGGTCTTCGTCAGCCGGACGATCGCTCACTTGCACCGAGAAAAACGTGAGCGTAGATCCAACTAAATCGAGGCCTGAGTGGGCCGCGTCAGAGAGTACGCCCAGCGAGCCGGAGAGAAGCCCCGCCGCCAACTTCAGCAGCGTCATTGCGGCCGCGGCCAGCATGGAATGGAGCGCAACCCGCCGCTTTTCAGCGGAGAAGCCGGCGACAATTGCGGCGGTGGGGGCCATGGTCCTCTTAGGCTACAGTGCGCGCCGGGCCGTGTACAACCCGGCGATTCCCAAAGTGTAGGGCGCCCAGGCACATCCCATGTAACCGGTTGCAGTCATAAGACCCAGCATCGCATCGGGCGGCGGAAAGTTGCCCACGGACGCCGGCAGATAGTTGTACGCACCTGACTTGCCGCAAACGGCTCGGCCGATGGCCGGCAGCACGCGGCGAAAGTAGATCGCATAGGCATTGCCGATGAGGCCCCCCGGTTCGCTGAACTCCAATATTCCCAACTGGCCGCCAGGCTTCAGCACACGATAGAACTCGCGCAGCCCGGCTTCATAGTTGGCCAGATTGCGGAAGCCAAAGGCCGAGACAATCAGGTCAAGCGAAGCTGAACGTAGAGGCAGGCGCAGCGCATCGGCTTCAATCGGAACTGCCCCTGATTTAGCAAACTTTTTTGCTCCGCGGGCTAACATATTTCGAGAAAAATCAATCGCAAGAATCGGCTGCGCACCCGGCGGACGATGCTTCAGAAGGGCCATCGTCATGTCGCCGGTGCCGCAGCAGATGTCCAGGATCGCTGTATCGGGATTGGCGAGGACTCCACGAAAATTCCGCGCCGCCCGCCGCCACCAAAGCCGGTCGACATTGGCTGAGAGCAGGTGATTTAGCAGGTCGTATCGGGGCGCAATGGAATCGAACATCTGCCGCACGGCCCGCGCCGCGCTGGCTTCGTCGTTTGCACCCGGCGGTTTCGCTCCGAAGGTGGGCATCTATGCCTGCGGCCTGCCCGCTTGCGCCAGCATATAGCCAACCGCAGCCTCCAGCTCAGCTGGCGTTACGTCTTCAACGACGCCCGCATCGCCGATTCCAATTGGCAACACGAAGCGCGTAACTCCGCCGATGTTCTTCTTGTCGCCCGCAGTGGCGCCGACGACCTTGGGAACACGCAGTTTCAGAGGCGGAAGCGGCCCGTAGAGGTGAACAAGTCTCTCGAGCCTGTCAAATTGAGCGCGCGATATCGTGCCTCGTGCCCGCGCAATATGAAGCGCCGCAATCATCCCCCAGCCCACAGCCTCACCGTGCAGTAAAGACTTGTAGCCGGTGACCTTTTCGAGGGCGTGACCGATAGTGTGGCCAAAGTTCAGAATCATCCGCATTCCGCTTTCGCGCTCGTCCTGATTGACGACGCCGGCCTTCATGCGGATTGAGGCGGAGATGACTCTCTCAATCGCTTTGGGTTCGCGGGCAAGCACTTCGCGGGGGTGTTCTTCCATGAAACGCACCAGCGCACGGTCGCGAATGATTCCCGCTTTCGCGCTCTCCATGAGCCCGGCGCGCAACTCGCGGTCAGAGAGCGTTCCCAGAAGATCGATATCGGAAAAGACCGCGAGCGGCTGATGAAAGCTGCCCACGAGATTCTTTCCCTCGTGCAGGTTGACACCCGTCTTGCCGCCCAGGGACGAATCCACCTGCGCCAGAAAAGTCGTCGGGACCTGGATATAAGGAATGCCGCGCATGAAGATTGCAGCTACGAAGCCGCCCACATCGCCCACAATCCCGCCGCCGAAGGCAATCAAGAGCGATCCACGATCACCGCCCGCCTGAGCCATTTGCCGCAACAGGGCTTCGACGCTCTTGAGCGTCTTATGTTCTTCGCCGGGAGGAAGGAAGAGGGCAATCGGCGGCTCGCGAAAGGAAGCCAGAAATCTCTCTTTCCACAACGCCCAGATGGGCGCCGATGTCAGCACGAAAACCCGTCGCGGCAACTTGCCGTGAATTCGCTCGATGCGTGGCGTCAGCGACTCAAGCAGCCCGCTGCCCGCCACCACGTTGTATTTCTCTGAAGTTGTTTCTACTCGTATCGTCTGCACTGTACTTTAATCCTAAATGCCTGCAGGCGAAGGAAGGAACCGCCCGCTCTCTCACATCAGCCAAAACAACGGAATAAGACCCATGGCAGCCAAGGAGAGCAGCATCACCAGGGCCTGCACGCCGGTTTTGCGGTCGGCCAAGCTGAAGGCGTAGATGCCCTTCACTACATTGTTGCTGGAGGCGGCGATGGCTACGGCGACCGCGGCCGCATTAAAAGACCTCATTGTCGAACCGGCAGCCTGCGTCATGCCCATGATGAAAGGGTCAACATCGCTGACGCCCATGATCGCGGCCAGTGTGTTTACTCCAGCTTGTCCCAGATAGGTAACGGCTAACTGGGTGGCCACCAGCATGACCAAAAAGAGCGCCGCAAAGACAATCGCCGTGACCAGATCCAACGGATTCTTGGCTTCAAATTCTCGCTGAACCTCTTGCGTATTCTTGTCCGCCATGCGCGACCATAACCAGCCGACACCAATCGCCAAAGCGGCCACCGAAAGAAACGGGATATAGAGCAGAAGCATCAGTTGCCGGTTGAAAAGTGCCAGCAGGATGACCAGTCGCAGGTACATCACACCGCAAGCAATGAGGATGCCGCCAGCAAAAAGATGCGGACGCAGTTCGAGTTTTGCGCGTCGAGACATCACAACGGTAGTCACGGTGGAAGAATACGCGCCTCCCAGCAGCGCGGCTAACGTCACTCCGCCTTTCCCTTTTGTGAGTTTTTGCAAGACGTAACTGGCATAGGAAACGGTGCTGATGGCAACCACGACGAGCCAGGTCTTGAAAGGGTTAATGTGGAATTGGCCGAATTCCTTATTCGGCAGGATGGGCAGAACGACCGCACTGAGAAAGAGAAACTTGGAGAAGGTGAGTATCTCGTTGGGAGCGATACGCGCGGCGAGTTTCTCAAGCGCGGCCTTTAGGTCGAGCAGCAGCAGGCTCGCGACTCCCAACGCGGTGGCGATCCACAGATGGTCGTAACAAACCAGAGCCCCGACAAGAAACGTGGCCAGGCCGGACATCTCGGTGGTAACTCCGGCCGTCTCGGTGCAAGAGATCTTGTGCCAATAAGAAAGAAGCAGAAACCCAGCCACGACCAGGAATCCGAAGGCCAGCGGCAACATCTGCGAACCAGAGATCAACGCGGAGGAATAACCGATAAGTCCAATTAGCGGAAAGGTGCGGACCCCTCCGAAAGAGTATGCGCCGGCCGCCGTCTTGCGTTCTTCCCGCTCCAATCCGATGAGGAATGACAGGAAGAGCACCAACATGATCTGCAAGGCTGCGGGCGGCAACTGCTGAAAAATCTCCATACGAAACATGCCTCTGAGAGTTGTCTGCTAGCCAGCTTACACTCTCCCGCCGGCAAGTGTCTGGCGATGCATCTGGAAATTCTAACCGCCCCGAAGCAACTTCCACATCAATGACCCGCGTCGGCATCGGATCAAACCATCTCGCAAACGCAGAGCGGCGGAGTCCTATAGCTCCGCCGCTCTGTTGAATGTATTTCTTTATTGGTTAAATCGCTGATGGCCCGCGCGCAACTGTTGGTTTAGGCTGTCAGCCGGCGACAGATCAGCCAGCACATCCCCAACAGACCCGTACCCAGCAACACGAGGCTTGAGGGTTCGGGCGTTGCATTGGTGCTGACCGAAACATCGTCCAGATTGAACCAGCCTGGGTCGTTATAGCCGTCAAAACTGAGTGTGTCGCTGCCGGCTCCAGACTCGGCAAAAGTGAATTCGGTGTAACCAAACGAACTTGTGCCGGTACCGGCTATATCGGCCACTAAGCTGCCATCCCACCAAACCTGAAAGTCTGAGGTTCCGTCGTTCCCATAATTCGCATTCGCCAGCCAAAAACTAAGGGTATAAGTCGAGCCGCTCGTCGTGCCCAGCGTTTGTGAAATGCTGTCGTAGTCAGTGCCTGATGCCCCGAAATCCGCCGCTTCAAAGCCGTCGAAGGGGTTCTGCGATCCCACATTGAATTCGGATCCCGAGGCGGCCAGTGCAAGGGTCCAGCCTGTCAGATCGCTGGTTTCAAATCCGCCATTGTTGACCAGGTTGTCGGCCCTCAACGCCGAAGGAGTCAACAGACCCAGCAACGCCACGCATGCAACAGCCAGTGCTATACGGTATCGAAAAGCCATGTCTTGCCCCTTTTGAGTGCCGATGAAGTTTGTTCGAATAGAGTGCCTCCGCTCTCCCGAGCGGATAGCCGCCTCGTCACCCTGCGATTGAAAAAAGTCCTTTGGGGCTTCGCAAAGATGCCGACGCGGCGATTATATACCCACGTATCCTCTTCAGAAGTTGATATTCGCAAAACTTCAGCACATCGAATCCCCTTGACCTATCACTGAAGATGCTGTCTCCACTCGAGGGTCACACCTCCGCCTTGCAGTGTTAGCCTAAACCCTTATGGAACGGTCCTCGCAGGTAGATTTTCTAGTGATGGGAGCGGGTGTGGCCGGGCTGCGCGCGGCAGTCGAACTGGCGCGCCACGGCGAGGTGCTGGTGGTCACCAAAGAATCGGTCGCCGAGTCGAACACCCACTATGCGCAGGGCGGGATCGCCGTGGCCATGGAGGGCGACGCGGATGTAGCTCTGCACCTTGAAGACACCGTCAATGCCGGCGATGGGCTGGTTTATCGCCCGGCAGCCCAGGCACTGGTGGCCGAGGGACCGGTGCGGGTGGCGGAGTTGATCGAATGGGGCGCGGCCTTCGACGAAGAGGCCGGCGAGTTGCTGCGCACCCGCGAAGGCGCACACTCGTTACCTCGCATTCTGCACGCCAATGGAGACGCTACCGGCGCCGAGATCAGCCGATCGCTGGCGGCCTTTGCCCGTGTGCATAAGCGCATCCGCTTTGCAGAATGGACGACGATCACCGGCTTGCTCGTCGCGGACGGCCGCGTTGTTGGAGCCGACCTGCTGGGCTGCAATCGCCGCCCAGAGCGCATACGTGAGCAGGTGAGCGCGCGTGCGGTGCTGGTGGCCGCAGGCGGCGCGGGCCAGGTTTACTCCGACACCACCAACCCTGCGGTGGCCACGGGCGATGGCATCGCGCTGTCTACGGAGGCCGGCGCGGAGCTGGCTGACATGGAGTTTTATCAGTTCCACCCAACGGCGTTCTCGCTCCCAGGCGCGCCACGCTTTCTGCTGTCGGAGGCATTAAGAGGTGAGGGAGCAATTCTGCTGAACGACCGCGGCGAGCGCTTCATGGAGCGCTATCACCCGTTGCTCGAGTTAGCTCCACGAGACGTGGTGGCGCGCGCGATCACCCGTGAAGGAATGGGTTCGGTTCCAGGTGAACTGCGGCTTGTGCATCTGGACATGCGCCACGTCAAAGGCATCGACCTGCACAAGCGCTTTCCCGGTATTAGCGCTTTTCTGGCTCGTTACGGGCTTGACCTCGGGCGCGACCCAATTCCTGTTCGCCCGGCGGCGCATTATCTGATGGGCGGCATCAAAACGGATCTCTTCGGACGCACCACTCTGCCGGGACTTTACGCAGCAGGCGAAGCGGCCTGCACCGGAGTCCACGGTGCAAACCGACTAGCCTCGAACTCACTGCTCGAAGGGCTGGTCTTCGGAGCGCGAGCCGCACAGTCGATGCTGGAGGACGGCTCTGTCTTGCAGACAGCACCCCCGTCGTACACCAATGCTGTGGCGCTGACTGCGGAAGAAGAGTCCCGATTGCAACAGATCATCGCCCGTCTGCAAGCAGCGATGTGGGCCTACGCCGGGTTGCTGCGCGAGGAGTCTACGTTGAAGCAGGGCTTTGCTGCGCAAGAGGCTTGTGCCGAGGATCTAGCCGAGTTAGCAGGCCAGGAAAAAAGCAGCCGACGTCTGGCCGAAGCGCTGGCCATGAATCGCGTGGCCCGCGCTATTCTGGCTTCAGCGCTGGCACGCACGGAAAGCCGCGGCGCGCACTTCCGCAACGACTACCCGAAGCGCGACGATGAAAGCTTCAGCAAGCACTCGGTCTTTGTGCCCAAGGGAGAGGTGGTCTTCGAAGCGTGGTAAACGGCGGAACGGGGAATCGCCAAAATGAGGAATTCCGAACTCGTTGACATCGGATACTTTCCGCAGAAAAAGCGGATACGATGGATAAAGATGGGGCACCGAGTTTGATCGCTGGTGTGATTCTTTTCTCTTCCCCGGTCGTTAATTGCTAGTCCCTGTCCACTAATCTTTGCCCCTTGCCGCCTGACATTACCGACACCGTTGCGCAAATTGCTAGAATCGCTCCGATCACTGCCAGCGAAAGAGTGATAGGCAAGTCGATCCAGCGCGCAGCCAGCATCTTGAATGCAATGAAGGCCAGCAAGGCACCCAATCCGTAGTGCAGGTAGCGGAGGCGGTTGAGCAGCGAAGCCAGCGCGAAGTAGAGCGAGCGCAGGCCGAGGATGGCCGCGATATTCGAGGTGTAGACCACGAAGGGATTGTGGCTAACGGCCAGCACCGCCGGGATCGAGTCTACCGCGAAAAGAAGATCGGTAAACTCGACCGCCAGGATAACCGGTAACAGTGAGCCCTTGGCCGGTTGCAGCTTGCGAATCCAATCTGGTATAGCGGCTTTGGCCGAGCCGCCGCGGACCAGACGCCAGGCCGCATAGAGCAGAATCAGGCCGAAGATCCAGGTGATCCAATCGAATCGGTTGAGCAGCGTAATTCCTGTGGCGATGAAGAGCCCGCGAAGAACCACCGCTCCGGCGACGCCCCACAGCAGGGCTGTATGCTGGCGATGCGGCGAGATCTTGAAGCCCTCAAATAGAACCAGAAAGACAAAGAGATTGTCTACGCTGAGCGAGATTTCAATGGTGTAGCCGGCGGCAAATTCAAGCGCCGGCTGATGGCCTTTGGCGATAGCGATCCACGCGGCGAAGGCGGTCGCGGCGGCGACAAGAACGCCAGTCCAGAGCCACGCGAATGCTTGTGGATGGTCGGTTTTGCGTCGATGGCCCGGTAGCAATGAGTCGGCCACCAGCAGCGCCGCAACTACCGCATGAAACCCCACCCACCAGAGCCACGAAATGCCCGCGATCATAGGTCGATGCTATAGGAAAGCACTGACCAGGAACAGGAAAGGAGAATGGAAGCGGCGAAGTAAGTGATTCCCTATGACTGTCAGTCTCTATCCCGTTTTGGGTTCAGACGTCGCGTGTCGACTCATCTTAACTCGTCAAGCGCCGATTAATCTTTCAGGGGAGAGTGCCTATGCAGGTGATCTGGATAGAGAATCTGAAGGTCAATATTAAGGAGTTTGACGAAGATCACAAGCGGATGCTGAGGATGATCAATGAGCTGAATAGCGCCATCCAGGACTCCGCCGTTACCGGTGAGATTGAGCCGGTAGAGATGGAGATTGCTCTTCATCGCTTGGACAATTACATCCGGTACCACTGTGCCCAGGAAGAACTGTGCATGAGCTTGACCGGCTATCCCGATCTGCAGCAGCATAAGAAGGAACACGCGAAGTTGGGTGCATTGATTGGTGATCTGCAAGGTCGATTTCGTGAAAGCACGAATCCCAAGGATGCCGCGGAGATCGAGCGGTTCGTACACGAATGGATCATCGATCACATCTTTGTAACCGACAGAAAGTACGCTTCGCACCTGCATTCGAAGGGGATTTTCTGACGTCTTCGCGATTTCCTGAACATGTCGGTCCTCAATCGAGTCCCGTTTCGTGGCCGTGTTTTACCGCAGGCCCACCAGCCGGATCGTTTCTAAAATCACGTCGCCGTCGATCGTCAGGCTGTGGGCGCTGATCTTATCCATCGTGTCTTTGTCGGTGTGATGGTAGCTGTTGTTGGGGCCGTAAGTGAGGTCGATGATGTCGATCGACGGCACGCCGCGCTTGACGAAGGGCAGATGATCGTCCTGCACATTCATCTCCTCTTTGAAAAAGTACTTTTCGTCGCCATACTTCTTCGCAGCCTGGCGCACCAAATCGACTAGCCAGCCCGTCGATTGCGTTTCGCGCTGGATGTCGAGATCCTTGTCGCCAATCATATCGGTGAGGATGAAGGCCTTGATTTTGGCTAGCGTTCCGTCGCCCGCCCACTTGGCCGCCAGATGACGCGTCCCATAGGTCGAGTCGGAGTCTGTCCATGTGGGTTCAATCGATTCTTCGCCATCGTCGAAGAGCAGCCAGACTGAGTAGCCGTCGAGCTTTTTGCCGCCAGCCGTCAGCGCGCGCAACTGGTCCGCGATGGCCATCAACAGACCCGTGGTCGAGCCTCCATCGTTGGCGCCAACGAAGTTGATGTTCTTCAGCCAGTAATTGGTCTCGTAATGCGTGGCCAGCACGATGACGCCGTCCTTCTTGCCTTGGAAGCGCACGATGAAGTTGCGCATGTCGACAGGGCCGATGGGCGTCGAGGCGGTGAAGGTGTCCTCTTCGAGTTGGTCGTGCTTGAAGTGGTCGCGCAGATAGGCTTCGGCCTTCAAGTGGCCGGGGCTCGTTGGCCAGCGCGGACCGATGGAGACGAACTCCCGAGCGTAGTCCAAAGCCTTGGCTCCGTTGAAGTGGGTCTGAGCCACGGCTACGGCCGGAGCGAGAAGAAGCAAGACGAGCGCGGCGAGGCGTATAACCGGAGCTGTTTGAGGATCGTGGTTTCCCACCCTAGCCGCAAAAACAAAGACGCGGCGAGGATGGGGCACCCAGCTTTTGGTCATTATGAAAAGAATGCGCGTTCGGATTCGTGGTCTCCCACTCTTGAACCACCTCAACGACGAAGACCTGTCATTGGGGACCCCGCAGCCGCAAAAACAAGAGCGCGGCAAGGATGGGGCACCCAGAGTTTCAGCAGCTACCGTCTTGCCGAACGAAAAGAAAATCACTTCGCCGCCTCCTTGGCTTTGCGTCGCGAGGGGTGAACCCACCACGCCACGGCGATGCCGATCAAATAGAGGCCCAGCATCGGAACGGCGTAGATGCACATGGTCCAGGGATCGGGACTGGGGCAGATCACGGCCGCCACAATGAAGACCGCCAGAATCGCGTAACGAATGTTTTTCCAGAGGAATCTTGGACTGACAATGCCGAAGAGAGCGAGAAAGAAAATAAGAATCGGCAACTCAAAACTGATGCCCAGGCCGAGGATGATCGAGAGAAAGAAGCTGGAGTACTCCTCAATGGTGACCATCGGCGTGAAGTTGTGGCCGAAATTCACAATCAGAATTTGCAGCGCGCCGGGCAGCACATAAAAGTATCCGAAGGCCGCGCCGGCCAGAAAGAGTGATACGGTGGCGGCCATAAAGGGGACGACGAAGCGGCGCTCTTTCTGGTAGAGCCCCGGCGCGATGAAGAGCCAGACCTGGAAGAGGATGAAGGGCGAGGCCAGGATTGCGCCGCCAACCAGCGAGACCTGAAGATCCAGGTTCAAGGGGTCCATCGGGTGGGTGAAGACCAAAGACTTTCCGATGCGATTGAGCGGTGCCTGGATGAAGCCGACGAACCTGTCATGAAATGCCCAGACCGCGAGAAATCCCACGGCCAGGAAGATGGCCGAACGGACGATGCGCTTGCGCAGTTCATCCAGATGTTCCATGAGGCTCATGCCGGGCAGCTCGGCGCGCTGGCTTACAGCCTCCCGCATATTGCCGATCATCTCTGCCGGATCAACCATGGCGTTCGTGCTCCGTCACCGTCGCGGCCGCGTCTGGCTGGGAATCCGCGGGAGCCTCGCCAGCAACCGAGCTTCTGCTCGGCCGCTCCGCCGTTACCTGCTCTCCCGTTGAAGAAGGCTGGATGCGTGGATAGGACTCTTGCGGCTCATACACTGCTGGTGGAGTGTTGGGGTAAACGCCTTCTCCGGGATAGGGGCTCGGAATCGGGAATTGGCCATCGGCCACGGGTACACCTGTTCCTGTGTTTGAGAGCTTTGAATCCACGACTGCAGGAGCCGCAAGCGCCAGCGCGGCCAATCGCTCCTGTTCCTTCTTTTGACGGTCGGCATCCTCTGCCTTTCGTAGTTCGTCTTCCATCTGGAATTTGAAATCGTTGGAGGCTTTACGGATCTCGTACATGAGCCGGCCAATCTGGCGGCCGATCTCTGGCAGCCGCCGCGGTCCGAAGACCACCAGCGCCATCACCATCAGGATGAGCGAATCCCACATCCCGAGGCTTGCAACTTCAATTGTTTGCGGCATTACCATGAAGACTCATGATACCCGTCGGTGCGCGGCCCGAACAAACCACTGCGCGGGACGGGCCATTGGTCCAGATGCCGGCGATGTGTGGAAACCGATGCGCGGAGGTTGGCCCCCCCCCGGTATTCTGGAAATAAAATCCTTCTTTTCAACGAGATACGGCCAATCATGCCTTCTAAAATCGTCATTCTACTGGGGTTACGGGTGGTCTTTCCGGATTCTTGGGGTTCCTATTCCAGGTCAATCAACTGGCCCTTGTAGGCATTGGCTTTGGCCTGCCGGGTCGAGAGAGACTTTATGGATTGATTGTGCGCCTGGGCGGGGTAAATATCTGCAATAAGCCGAAAATACAGTACTCTCCCCAGCAGTCTGAGGTTCGCGGGCTCCCCAGTTCGAAAGTCCGGAGCTAGGGCACCCAGATTTCGTTCTGAAACCCCAGATCTCGTTCTGAGACCTAAGTACAGGAACCTGGGCCACACGCCTGACTATTCGATTTGGCTCCCTGTTAACCCTGCGTTACAATTAATGCATTGGAAGCGGCTTTTGCCGGGTGGATTTTCCCCGAGTCTACTGGCTTCAAAACGCGTCTAAGTGTTAACGGGCTGCAACAACCCCGTGGGTGGGGGTGCTGCTGATGGGTACGGCTTCAGGGCCGGGCCTCTCAGCAATGCCAGTGCATCCACTGCAGGCCATGCTTTAGCTTTCAACATCCCCGTTCGCTGCCCTGTTTTGGATTTCTCAGGGCGAGCTGGACTGAAGGCGGAATACGGTGAACCTGGTTCTCGACGATCTGACGGCGGCCTCGCCGGAGGCTGGCAGCATCTGTAGCCTCGAAAACTATCTTGCGCTCCCTGACCACACGATGGATGCACGCATCGCGGAAGCGCGCGCGCGGCTGGGCAAAACGACCCTGCTGCTTGGCCACCACTACCAGCGCGACGAGGTGATCCGCTTCGCCGACGCTATGGGCGACAGCTATAAACTGTCAAAAATCGCCACCGAGTCGGACGCAAAATATATCGTCTTCTGCGGCGTGCACTTCATGGCTGAGAGCGCGGACGTGCTGGGCCGCGCCGGGCAGCAGGTGATCTTGCCCGACCTGAATGCCGGCTGTTCGATGGCGGATATGGCCGAGATCTCTCAAGTCGAAGCCTGCTGGGAGGCGCTGGAATCAATGGACTTGGCGGCCGACATCATTCCGCTGACCTATATGAATTCGACCGCTGCCATCAAGGCTTTTTGCGGTGAACGCGGCGGGCTGGTTTGTACCTCCTCCAATGCGCGGGCTGCCTTTGAGTGGGCATTCGCGAGGGGTAAACGCATACTGTTTTTGCCGGATCAGCATCTGGGCCGCAACACCGGCTACGAGATGGGAATATCTCTGGAAGAAATGGTCGTCTGGGATCCCTGGGCTATTCAAGGTGGTCAGACGAAGGACCGCCTCTCCTGTAGCAGGATCTTGCTGTGGAAAGGGCACTGCGCGGTGCATCAGCGCTTTTTGCCCAGCCACGTGGATTATGTGCGTGCGAAGTACCCAGGCATCCAAGTGATCGTGCACCCCGAGTGCCGATTTGAGGTCTGTCAGAAGGCCGATGCGCTCGGTTCCACTGAGCGGCTGATCGCTCTTGTGGAACAGGCGCCAGAGGGGCAGATGTTTGCCGTGGGCACCGAGATTCACCTGGTGAACCGCATGGCTCGGCGGTTTGAGGCTGAGGGCAAGCGCGTGATCACTCTCGACGACACAGGTTGCCTGTGCACCACCATGTATCGAATAACGCCACAGCACCTTTGCTGGGCTCTTGAGAACCTGGTCGAGGGGCGCGTCGTGAACAGAATTCAGGTTCGGCCGAGCGTCAAGCGATGGGCCAAAGTTGCGCTGGACCGGATGCTGGACGTGGGGTAACAGGCGAGGGGGCCACCACCTGCGGTGGGGCTAACTGCTCGCTCTCGCTCGCTGGAGGTTCGCTGAAATCCAGGTCCCCAAATGCGATGGACCTCCCGGTCGCAGTAACTATTTCTTTCAGATCCCAGATGGCGAGCGGTTCGGATTCAATTGCACATCAAACTGGCGGTTGAAGCGGATCAATGCAATCCAGAGGCCGTGGTCCTCCCGCTTCCAGACCATGCTGCCGTGGAGTTGCAAGGCTATGGCTTCGGGCTGTAAGTCGTGGTGAAGACCGAAGTACTGCTCGTCTACGACCTCGCCTTTCGCACCAAGGCTTAGCGGCAGTGACGGAGGGTCGTATTTGGTTGAGAAGACCAAGGCTACAGAGTATTCCTGCGGCTCCTGCGAGGCGCGAGCGATTTGGGAAGCGGTGAAGTCCTCGATGCGGGCGACGGCGAAGGGACTCTTAACGTAGCCGAGTTCGGGGCGGGTGAGCTCGTCGGTCAAGGGCCATGCGGTTAGTACCGTCGCACCGGGATTGAGTCTCTCAAGCTGATTGATGCCGTCCAGATGTAGGCGAATGACGCGGGCGTAGGCCAGGTTGTCTTCCGGGGCAAAGCGATAGGGAGGGTTGATGAATAGCCCCAGGATGAAGGCCACGGCGGAGAAGATGGCCAGGCCGTGCCAATAAGGTACGCGGCGGTAGATCGTGTGGACGGACACCAGCAGCACCAACGGAAACATGGGCAGCAGATAGCGAGTGAGCAGGGCGCCGCCGAGGACGCTGAAGAACAGGGCGTTCGCCAGCAGCAAGTAGAAGATTCGGAGCATCGAGGCTGGCGCGATGGCGGGACGGAGTTGAGGGTTGATCTCGATTGGAAGCTGATCGCTGATCTCTGATATCTGAACCCCGTTGGGGCGTGGGTCGAGCAGGAGGGACGCGAGAGCCATCCCCACCGGCACGAAGAGATTCATGTGTGCGGTGAGATGCAGAAGGCGGTAGCCGAAGGCAGCCGCGATTCGGAAGGCGTCGAGATTGGCTTGAGCGTTGTAGCGCAAAAAATCAGGATTGCCCAGGAGAAAGCCAGTTTTGGCATAGTGGTAGGCGTACCAGGCGGCTAGCGGCAACAAGCAACTCGAGAACCATGCAGCCTCCTGCCGGAGCCGGATGCGCGCTCTTCCTGGGGCGCGGATGCCTTCGACAAGGCTCACAGCGGCCAATGTGAGCGGGATGATGATGGCGGTTTCCTTTGAAAGAGCGGCTAAGGCAAACCATGCCGCGGCGGCCCAGGGCTTGCCCGCCTGGTTGTTCAACGTTCCAATCGCGGGAAGGGCGTAGACAATCCCCCAGAGCGAGCACGCGGCGGCGAAAATGTCGGCATGGGCGAGGGTGCTTTGCGCAAACCAGACAGGATAAAGGGCAGTCAGGGCGACGGTCCAGAAGGCAACGGAGGCCACGTTTGTGAGTCGCATGGCGAGACGCCAGACCGCGACGAGTCCGAACGAGGCTATCATCAGCACGGAGGTGCGGGTCACTTCCGGGGAAAAGCCGGAGAGCTTCCACCAGAGCGCCAGGTAGATGCTCGGCAGCGGAGGATGGGCGTTGGTCATCGTGCTAATGGGAATCAATGTGCCGGTGCGGAAAAAGTCCCAGGCTGCCGGAATATAGTAGCCGGCCTCATCCCAAAAATAGGGCAGGCGAAGCAGGGTGAAGTGGCTGGCATAGAGGGCCACAAAGACCACTGGAAAGATTCTCCAGGCCGGAAAAGGCTCGTCGATTTGTGGCTTGATAAGGCTCTTCCAGCGCAAAGCTATTGCTCCTCAGACTGAGAATTCCTAGGTTGATTCTTACTGTGAAGTCAGTACTCTTTCTCGGGGCTTCGTATCGCGCGGGCGATCTGCCAGCGGTCCGAAAAAACGATCCCCCGAGTAGGCAGAGGTCTGTTCTCTTCGAAGCATTGGATGGTTAAGACTGACTCAGTTGATGGGACCCTGCGGGAAGGTGTGGCTTTGAGGCTCAAGGTTGAGCGTGCCAAAGGCCTGTTCGTACTGGGCCAGGTTTTGGCCAAGCAGATTAAACAGGGCCTTTGCCTGCTGCGGACTGAGAAAAACCGCAGTGTGGTTGCGGATGGAGACCTGATCGGGGCCGTCGCTTGAGGCGAGGCCAAAGGCCAATTGGAAGTCCCATACGCTGACACGGATATGGACACTGTTGGCGTAGGACTCGCGGTAATCCGGAGCCTGGACGACGTTCATTTGCGGCTGCTGTGTGGATGGACTCATGGTGTCTCCAGATTACTCCGGCCGGGGCGCCGACGCGAAAAGGTGGGAAAGTTGTAGGGGCTCGGGCCGGTCCGGGTGGCATCAGACAGCCACGCGTGAAAGGCTTTGGTGCGGAAGGCGGGACTTGAACCCGCAAGCCTTTTGGGCGCTAGCTCCTAAG
>CAYTJN010000091.1:0-16037 GCA_964438125.1 uncultured Occallatibacter sp. | reverse complement strand
CCGCGGCGACGGCCCTGCTAGCTCAAAGGGAGTCTCCACCGGCTCCAGCGGCTGTCCGTCTACAAAGACCATTCCGCGCCGCCGGAAGTAAGTCCCCATATTGTCCTGCGCATATCTGAGCCACATGTGATTGCCCAGCACGTTGTCCACTTCAAATGGATTGTAGCCATTCGGAAAGAGCTCTGGACCGAGATGCAGTTCCCAGGCCTTGACCGGCTGGTGTGTCTCCGGGTCCATGCCGAAGTTCCAGCCCTGGCTCGGCTTCCAGTCCTTCACGACTGCCGCGCCTTTCACCACCACCTTTGCACCCGGCGCCGCTTCGTAGCTGATCATGGCATCGGAGTTCGTTCCTCCGCGCGCAGGATGGATGCATTCGCGATAGACGCCCTCGGCAATGATCACTCGTTCGCCCGGCTCAAGCACCTGGGCCGCCGCGTTGATCGTGCGGAACGGGCGCTCCTTGCTGCCTGGTCCCTTGTCATCGGCGCCGTTCGCTTGACCATCCACGTAGTAGCTCTTCGAGAAGTGAAGCGGCTTCTCCCAAGCTGGAAATTCCGTACCGTCTGGAAGCATCGAGTTCGACCCAAACGCCACTGCAGTTGCGAACATAAACAGGATGGAACATGAGAGCGTACTTTTCATTCCGATTCTTACCTTCCGAATTCTGTTCCTGGAGTTTTTCGGTTCGAGTTATACCGATCCCGCAGCCAAGCCGCTCACCCTCTGGAGCTCGCGCTAGCTGCCGATTTCAACGGTCGTCAGGGGCAGCCATACGGAGAAAACCGTCCCATGCCTCATTGGGTCCGTGCTACTTCGCAGAACAATTTTGCCGTTGTGTTTCTTTACGATTCCCTCCGATACCCACAATCCCAAGCCGGTTCCGGTACTCTCCTTGGTCGACACAAACGGTTCAAACACTCGCTTCTGCAACTCCAGCGAAATCCCCTCCCCGGTATCTGCAACCGTGACACGTATCCCCCGTGTCCCTGCATCATCGCACGTTCCTGCATTTCGAATGCGAACTCGTAACCTTCCCTTGCCTTTGATTGCGTCAAGTGAATTGCTGATCAAATTGGCAAATACCTGGCGGAGTTCATCGTTGAAGCAACGCAGCTTTTCATGCGTGAGATACTCGCGATCGAGGGTGATGGAGCTTGTGCCAAGACGATGATCGTACATTGCGAGGGCGCTGTCCATGATCTGGGTCACGTCGACCAGCTCCGGCGCGGTCGTCTGCCTTTGGAAACGAAGCGTCTGCGTAGCCATTCGAACAGCCCGAGCAAGTTCCTGGTCGGCCACTTTCAAAAGATCGCGCGTACTCTCATTCAACGTTGGATCACGAAGGACTAGATAGAGGGTATTGACAACCGAACTCAGCGGATTGTTGATCTCGTGCGCCATGCTGGACGCCAGGCGCGCCATCGCTTTAAGTTTTTCCGATTGGCGCAGAGCATACTCGGCCATTTTTTGATCGTGGATGTCTGTCGTGCTGCCGATCCATCGTTGGATACGGCCGCCCTCATCGTGCATCGGAACCGCGCGCGCCAGAAAATAACGGTAGACGCCGTCGTACCTGCGCAACCGGTATGAATTCAGATATGTCTCGCCCTTCTCGACGCTCTCCCGCCAGTTTTGGATTGTGCTGTCCACATCGTCCGGGTGCACGGCCTCGAATGCATGATTCTCCAACCACTCGCTCGGTTGGCCCACATAGTCGAGCAACCTTTGATTGCAATATATGTATCGTCCCTCGTCATCCCGTATCCAGACGAACTCCGGCAAGCTCTCGGCCAAAACGCGGAAGCGCTCCTCCCGTTCCCGAAGCTCGCGCTCAGCCCTCTTTTGCTCGCTTAGATCAAGCACAAAACCGATGTACTCATCCTTGGAACCCTCCAGAAGCGTATAACCGCACAAAATCGGCACGCGCGTGCCATCCTTGCGGATATATTCCTTCTCATAAGGCGTGCAACTGCCGCGTTCCGCCGCCTCCCGAATGTGCGCCGCGTCCAGATCGGCATATTCAGGAGGCGTCATCGAATCCCACCGCACCAAACCATTTTCCTGGTCTTCGCGACTATAGCCCGTTAGTCTAAGAAGCTCGTCGTTGCTCTCGCGAAATGCCCCAAACCTGTCCGGGATACCTACTCCCATAATGTCCGACTCAAACAATTTGCGGAATCTGGATTCGCTTGCACGAATTTTCTCTTCCGCTGCTCTGCGCTCCGTAGCATCGCGAAAATAGACGGATAGACCTTCATTGGACGGATAGCAATAGCATTCAAGCCACTTGTTCTGCGGTTCAGGCAAGGCTGCCTCAAAGCGCACAGGCCGACCGCTCTCGACAGCCATGTGAAAAGATTCTTCGACCGTGGTTCCATTGAGATGCGGAAACAGATCCCATACGCAATTGCCGATCAGCTCGTCGGGGCGCATTCCGATCATGCGCGCTCCCTGTTCGTTGAAATAGGTGTAGCGCCACTCCTTATCCAGAACGGCGAGCCCGTCCGAGATGCTGTTCAAAACATTTTCGAGTTTCTGACGCGCTTCGCCAATCTGCCGTTCCGCATGCTTGCGCTCGGTAACGTCGATGAAGGCGCCTACCGCCCCTCTTACCTCTCCGCGCACATTCATCAGCGGCACCGCGTTTCCAAGGATGTCTCTTGACGTTCCATCTTCAAATGCAATGGTGATCTCGGCATCGAGAACTGGTTCTCCGCTCTTTGCCGCCCGCTGGATTGGTAACTCATCGGTGGGAATCTCTTTCCCATCTCGAATCGTCTTGAGGCCTGGCCGCTCCTCGGCAAGTGCCGACTTAGAGCGATTTGACTCCCTCGGCAGCCGGAATAGTTCGCGAGCGAATCGACTGCTGGTCATCTGCTTGCATTCCCGGTCGTGCGCTATAAATATCGCCGCCGGCATGGTATCGAGAATGGCGTTCAACTCAGCGGCCCGTGCCTCCACTTCGGCCTGGGCCTGGTGTAACTCCCGAACGGCGAACTTGGTGGGAGTCAAATTGGTGTTGGTGACGAGGCGCGCGGACGGTGCGCCACTCGCATCGCGCAGCAGACTCCACCGTGTGAGCACTTCGATAGTTGTCCCGTCGCGGTGCGATCGTATAACTTCTCCTTCCCACTCGCCATCTCGTAGAAGTTGACTCAGAAGCTGGTCGTAAGGCAGCGGGAGTTTGGCCTTCAACAGTTCCAGGTCACGTTTTCCCATGGCCTCGGAGGCACTCCAACCGTAGAGCCGTTCAGCACCGCGGTTCCAATAGGTGATCGCGCCTTCGAGGGTAGTTACAAATATGGCGTCACTGGCGAGATCGAGCAGGGCGGCTTGTTTGCGCAACTCCTGCTGAATGCGGACACTCTCCGTAACTTCCAAAGAAATACCGCCAACAAATCGGCGGCCATTCGAATCGAGGATCGGGAACTTGATTACCTGGAAGGCTCGCTGCTGTCCGCCAGATTCAAGCACTTCGATGGCACGGACCGGTTGATTTGAAGACAAGGCCACAAGATCGAATTCGCGCATTCGCTTGCCCGACTCCGGCCCAAACAATTCCTCGTCTGTTTTGCCGGTGCTGCCGGCAATCGCGGGGATAGCTTCTCTAGCGGCACGGTTGTGATAGAGGTGCCTTCCGCTTTCGTCCTTTACATAGGCGCTCGCCGGCAGGTTCTCTAAAAAACGGTCCAGCACATCGCCATTCGAACGAAGCTGCTGCCATTGTCTCCCGGCTTCGTCAACCGGCGGCTCTACATTCCCCCGCGCGGCTCCCGATCCTGACCTTGCAACCGCATCGCGAACGACGATCGTCAAACCAATTTCAGCATCTCTGTCATCCCGCAGCACACCTATCTCGGCTTCGACGAAGAGCTGCCGCCCATCCTTTAAAGTGTGCAGGCAGTTGCCAATCCATTTGCCGTTTTCATGGATGGATTTCAGTACCGTCTGCTCGTTCTCGCCGTCCAAGTACTCGCAATGAAAACAATCGGAAAGTGGCCTCCCAATCGCCGATTCGGCTGTTAACTCATAGGCGGGTTCCGCACCTGCGCCCCAGAATAGTACGCGACCCTCGAAGTCCACCGCGATCGCGGTAATCTGGGCAAGGATCTTTGCCGCAAACTCCGCCCCGGCAACCTCCATAAGAAGCCTCCTCGACCAGGCAATGTAATGTTGAGCGATCGGGAATGACGCGAAGAAAACCGTAATTGGGCGGGTTGGGGGGAAGTCCAAAACCCCGGCACCAGATTGATTCAGACAGTCCCGGTCCAGTGTGCAGATTTTCACATGCAATGCAACACGAAGTCAAGTCGTTATAGCAGAGCGCTGTGCTGCCAGATAGAGGCCATAGCGGCTCATGCGGGAAGGCTCGATATGGAATGCCACATTGGTCTTCAAACCCCCGTTCGGAAGGAGATCCAGAGCCGCCTTGCGTGTGCGCCTTTCGCAGGAATAAATCGTCCAGAATAAATTCAAAAAATGCCGCCTTATCCGCACCCGCAGACGATACATTTAAATAGAAAACAATCCGGAAAACAAGAGGGGTGTCCCTCAAGTGTCGATTCTCTTGAAAGGCAAAATCATGCACGTCTTTTCTTCCCCTGTTTGCTCGTTTCGCAGAACCGGTTTGCAGCTTCTCCTGACCGGCTGCCTGGTGGCGTTTGCTTCGGTCCAACTGCCGGCCCAATCGACTTTCGGAGCGATTCTGGGCACGGTGCGCGACACCAGTGGAGCGTTGGTCCCAGGCGCGCAGGTGACACTGAAGAACACAGGCACCTCGGCCACGCAGTCGGCGGCCACCGATGAGAGCGGAAACTACGCATTCAAGAATATCGAGGTGGGCACCTATACGCTCACGTTTACCGCTGCCGGCTTTGAAAAGGAATCGCTCTCGGAGATCTCGCTGACCGCACGCGAGACGCGCCGCATGGATGCCGTGCTAAGGCCAGGCGCCGAGTCGCAGACTGTGGTTGTGCTCGACACCGCCGCGCCTGTCATTACTACGGATGTTTCCAATGTGGCCGAAACCAAGATCGGCGACGAGCTCGTCGAGCTGCCCGTGGCCATCTATTCACGCTCCACCGGTTCCACCAGTCCCATCTCTACGCTCACCACCGAGGCTGGCGTCCAGACCGACGATAGCGGCCAGCTCGACGTCTCGGGCACCACCGCCGCGCTGCTCAGCGTCACCATCGACGGCATTTCATCGGTCGGCGTCGAATACTCCGGGCCGGTCAACGAGATGTTCCCCTCCTTCAACTCGATTGAAGAGATCCGCGTCAGCGAATCGAACAACAACGCCGAGTTCAGCGGCGTGGCCGACATCACCACTGTCTCCAAGGCCGGAACCAATCATTTCCACGGCGGCGTCTTTGAAAATCACGAGAACGATTTCCTGAACGCGGACGACGCCTTCGCGAACTCCAAGCCGAAGATCATCATGAACGACTTCGGCGGCACACTCGGCGGCCCGCTTAGTATTCCGCGCCTTTACAACGGCCACGACAAGACTTTCTTCTTTATCAGCTTCGAGGGGCTGCGCCTGCCACGCGAGACGCCCATGTTGCTTAGCGTGCCTTCGACGGATATGCGCAATGGCAATATCACCGGCTATCTAGCCGATCAGGGAGTTGCGGCGGTCTATCAACCCGACGGAGTTACACCCATCGATCCGGCCAACGTGCCGGTCAGCGCTATCTCCTCCAATCTTCTCCAGGTCTTGATGCCCACGCCCAACCACGGCGCGCCCGGAGATATCGCCAACAACTACCAGACCAATTTTCGCTCGCCCATCTCTTCCAACCAGGGCGACGTGCGGCTGGATCAGACCATCTCGCCAAAGCAATCGGTCTTCGCGCGCTTCTCTTACAAGAACCGCCAGATCATCACCGCGCCCTCGCCCGCCTGCACTTACAGTTATTGCGCCGAGGCCGGCAGTCCTCTGCAAGGCGGTTACAACACGCCGGAGATCGACGAAGGCCTGACGTTTGCCTATAACTACATCTTTACGCCCCGATTGTTGAATGAGTTTCGCGGAGGCTTCAACGCCCAGCACACCTCTGAGACGCAGAGTTACTCGACCGCATCATTGCTGGCGCAGACGGGTCTTACGGTGCCGCAGCCGGATTTGAGCTGGTCCGAGGCGCCGCAAGTGGTCATCCCCGGATTCATGTCCACCGGCGCGGGCAATCCCGGCATGCAGCGCGGCCAGATCATTCAGGCTCTCGACAACGTCACATGGACCCATGGCAGCCAATCCTTCAAGTTCGGCGCCGACTTTAAGCGGATCAGCGACCACGACGACAATGTCTATGGCAACTATCGTTCCGGCTGGTTTGTCTTCGACGGATCTTCGACGGTGGGCGCGGCAATCGGCGATCCCTTCACCGCATTTCTGCTGGGCTATCCAGACTACACCGAGTTCAGCTCAACCAACAAACCTGCGATGGACGGGCTCGGATACTCGAACGCCGTGTTTGCGCAAGACGACTGGAAGATCACCTCTTCACTGACACTGAATGTGGGCCTGCGCTATGAACTGCATCCTCCCATCCGGGAGACCCACTACAACACCGCCGTCTTTCAACCAAGCTACAACGGCCCCGGAACCGACGGCTCGACCGTTCAAGGCGCAGTCGTGGTGCCCAATGCGCAAGCACTCTCTTTCAAGTCCGACGACTTTGCCGCAGCGATCTCGCCCACACCGATTTTGACGGCGGCGCAGGCGGGGATTCCCGACGCGCTACGCTATACCGACCATACCGACTGGGGTCCGCGCCTCGGCTTTGCCTGGCGGCCATTTCGCAACGACAAGACAGTCGTGCGCGGCGGCTGGGGACGTTTTATTGAAACGCCGCTCGGCTTCTCGCTTGTCTCCGGCTGGGCCGTCCATGCAAGCTATCTGGCCACTTACAATCAGGCCTACGCGACCGATGGAGTCACTCCGCTGCTCTCGTTCAGCAACCCGGTCAACTCGGCATCGGCCAGCGCCACCGGCACCGCCAACTTCGACTACGCATTTCCCATCCACTACCGCGATCCTTCCGTCCAGCAGTGGAATCTGACCGTGGAGCAGGATCTGGGCCACGGCATCGGCGTTCGCGCCTCCTACACCGGCAGCCACGGTCAGAACCTTGAAGCCATGGTGGACCTCAATCAGGTTCCGGCCAACTCCGTCGGCTACGGAGTGGCGGGCAACAGCCGCCCGTATCGTTCCTGGGCAGTGATCCAGAGTGTCGCAAATACCGCCGAAAGCAACTACTCGAGCGGCACGGCCGAACTCAGCCGCCACAGTGGCAAGGGGCTCACCTTCGATGCCAGCTACACCTTCACCCGCGACCTCTCGAACGACGGCGGAGCCACGCCCTCGGCACTCGCGGTTGCCGGCGGCAGCTTTCTCACTGACCGCTTCCATCCTGGCCTGGACTACGGCAACGTAATCTACGATCGCAAGCATCGCTTTCTGGCGAACTACCTCTACGATCTTCCCTTTGGCCACGGCCAGCGATGGCTCGCGAAGAACGCGGTTGCGAATATTCTGGCGGGCGGTTGGGAACTGGCTGGCGTTACGATCTTCCAGAGTGGCCCGTTCCTCACTCCGTACGAACAAACCGTCGACCCGGCCAACACCAACATTCTCACCACAGTCGGCCAGACTCGCCCCGATCAGTTGACAAACGTCAGCCCCTACGCCTCGCAACGCACCACCAATCACTGGTTGAATCCGGCGGCTTTCCAAGATTCCAATCTGCAAACGGTGCAAATGATCAACAACGTGCCTGTCGAGGTTGGCATCGGCCGCTTTGGCAACGCTCCCGTGGGCGGCGTCGTCGGCCCCGGCACCGCAAACTTCTCGCTCTCGCTCATGAAACTCCTGCCGCTCGCCGAGAAATCAAAGTTGCAAGTGGGCATCGAAGCGGCCAATCTCTTCAACCATCGCAACTATGAGCCGCCGAATATGCAGGTAGACTCGGGCGGCTTCGGCACGATTACCGCTCTCCAGACTGCCGAAGGCGCCGGCCCGCGCAGTCTTGAACTTTCCGGCCGCATCACCTTCTGAGTGGCTCATTAGTACCCGTATCGCCATTGATTTTTCGCTCAGCGAATCTGTCGCCGGTGTACAATTGCTTTTCAGATCCCATCATGAGCTGGATCGGCTTATCGGAGCGAAGAATGCCGAGCACAGACCCGCACTCGGAGAGTCTTGTCCCGTGACGGTTCGCGTGAACATTCATTGGGTTGAACAAGGCCAATCACCGTGCCGAACCCTCCACCGGAGTAATGAAGAAGGTTCTCCGCTGGAGAGATCTGTGTTTTCGCGCCTGGTTTGCGGTCTACTGTAAATTGCAGGTCTTCGGCCTGCGTATGAGGTACGGGTATGAGCGATTCAGCGGTACTTGGGAAACCAACCATCCTTTCCGCCGGGGAATGTGACCGCGGCAAAATGCGCCAGGTCAACCAGGATTCCATCCTCCATCTCAACATTCCCCTGGGAGAACTTCTCATCGTTTCCGATGGCATAGGAGGCGAAAACGCGGCCGGGGTGAGCTCATCGAAAAGGGTCGTGGAGCAGATTTACTCCTATCTCCTGGACCTGCCCCCACTCTACGAAGCCGACAAGGCCATCCGCGAGGCCGTGACGCGGGCCAATGCGAAGATTACATCCGATGACAAACAGCCTGAAGTGCTGCAAATGCGCATCGGCACGGCGGTCGCCGTGGCAATTGTGCGACAGGAAGCCGAAGGAACTTGCGCCTGGATCGGCTACGTGGGCGATTGCCGGGCGTACCTGGTGCGCGCGGGCCGCCTGTCTCGCCTCACCTTCGATCACTCTGGCGTGCAGTCGCTGCTCAACCGCAGCCTGATTACCCCGGAGGAGGTCTACCACCATCCCGACACGGGCGTGCTGACCCGCAGCCTGGGGGTTGAACCCGAAGTGGAAATCGACATCGAAAAACACCCGTTGGCGGTTGGCGACACGTTGGTTCTCTGTTCCGATGGCCTGTGGGACTCGGTCTCTGACAAAGAGATCGAGAGGATGGCGAGCGGAGCCACGGTTGAATCCTCGGCACGCGATCTTCTCGACCGGGCTCTTGAGGCCGGCGGCCGCGACAATATCAGCATCGTAATGGCGAGGGTGAGTGAGGCACGCGTCGTCCCCCGCAAGAGCGACGTCCAGACGACCCTCTTGAAATTGGTGATCGTGGTTTTCGTGATGGCGGCGATAGGCTTGGGCGTGCTCACTTACCTTACCTTTTTCGCTCCCTAGAGATCGGGCAGATTTACTTTAAAGCCCTTTTGCGCGAGGCGCAGCGGAGTCGAAGAACCTGATTTACGGTTCCGTTTCTGCAGAAGGGGCGGGAACCCTAATCGCAGACCAGCAAGTCCGCGGGAAACGTCGCGCCCGCGTCCTCTTCCGACGAGCCATCAAGCTCCGAGCCTGATTCCGTCTGCGCCGCAAGCTGTGCCAGAAAGAACGCGTCCACCTGCGCCAACACCTCGGCTCCCGTACGGGCCTGATAGATAGCTCGCCGGAGCTTGGCCCCGCCCGCCACGCCGTGGGTGAACCATGTGGCGAACTGCTTCATCTTGCCGGCCGTCTCGCCCAGCCGCGCGGCTCGGGGCAGCTCTTTAGTTGCTTCTGCCTCGTCCAAAAGCATCTGAAAATACGCGCGGATCATGCGAAAACGATCGTCCACCGTGGGTCGCTCATAACTGCCGCTTGCCGTGTACTGCGCGATCTGCCTGAAGATCCATGGATTCGTAGGCGCTGCCCGTCCGATCATCACGCCGTCGCAGCCGGTCTCGGCGACCATGGCCGCCGCAGCTTCGGGAGTTTGAATGTCGCCATTGCCGATCACGGGGATGCCCACAGCCTGCTTGACCCTTGCGATCCACTCCCATCGCGCCTGGCCGGTGTAGCCCTGCTCCCTTGTCCGGGCGTGCAGCGCCACCGCGTTGAGTCCCTCGGCCTCTGCCATCCGCGCCAGTTCCACACAAACAATATCTGCATCGTTCCAACCCAGCCGGAACTTCACCGTGAAGGGAATCGTGACCGCCTTGCGCACGGCCCTGAAAATCTCCTGAATGCGCGGCAAGTCGCGCAGCAGTCCGCTTCCGCCGTTCGAGCCCACCACCCGCTTGGCTGGGCAGCCCAGATTCAGATCCACCAGGTCAAAGCCAGTCTCTTCGACAATCCGCGCCGCCTCGGCCAGCGTTTCGGGATTGGCCCCAAACAGTTGCGCGCCGATGGGGTGCTCGTCATCGTAGAAGGTCAGATAGCGCTGGCGCTTGCTCTCCCGCATTCGCGCTAGGCCATCGGCCGATGTGAACTCGGTCATCAGCAGCCCGCAGCCGGATTGGGTATTGGTGACAGGCGCATCAACGGGGTCGACCGGGTGCCCCACCCTCGCGGCGTCCTTGTCTTTGCCGCCAGGGTGGGATTCCAAATCCCCCGTCGCCGCCGTAAACAAGCTAGCGTGCCGAATGAACCGCCGGAAGACTGTGTCCGTAACCCCCGCCATGGGAGCCAGCACGGTAGCCGGAGCCACCACAACCGGCCCCAGGCGCACCTCGGCCGGCACCCGCGCATTCGCGGGCATTGTGTGCTCCCTGGGGTTGTCCCAGTCTTTCTTCACGGTGAAACCCTTGCCCGCCATCGGATCCGCCTAATGATTCGCTAGTCGCGAAATTCCACGTTCGGCGTGTGCTCGGCAACGAAACAGTCGGCGAGCTGGACAATTTCTTTCGAGGACCGGAAGCGCTCGGCCTTGAGGACGACCCGGACCTGAAACTTGGGATCGTCTTCGCATAAATCCACATAGAGTATTCCCATTCGGCCGACTCCATCCTCGGCAAACGACTTCTGGACAATTTGCTCCGAGGGAACATACTTGCTGGCACCTGGCCCGTTGTTGACGACCGCAGCGTATAGAAAATGTGGGAGAACTCTTGCCGGTGGCGGAGGGTTTACGATATTCGCGGCGACGGCTTCCAATGCGTTTTCAACATCCGTTCCGTGATAAACGATATAAGCAGCATGAACGTCGCCAGTGCCCTCGCGATCGATTGCAAGCACATCCACATTCTTACCATTGAATTCGGCATCCAGATAAACCTTAGGGAAAAGGAGCTTGTGAATCAGGTAATCCTGCACTGCGTTCTTAGCCCTGCCCAAACCATGCACCATCTGAATTGAACTCATCTCACCACCCCTCAATCTTCAACGCCTTACCTGTCTCTTCTGCCCAGAAGGCAAAGCGCTCAGCTTGTTTGACAATATCCTTGATTTCGGTTTCCCTTGCCATTTCGGAAGCATAGGCTATCCTGCTCTTCTTGGAGAGAAGTTTCCCCAGCCGATCAGCCCCTTGCATCTTTACAAACCTTCGGTCGACAAGGCGCTGTTTCAAGTCATTTGCCGCGCCACGATGATCGTCCAACGACACATCGGCACATCCCATGCCGGTTCTCAAGGCATCGCAATAAGAAATCGCGCAATGAATGCCCAGCAAAGCAGGGGAGAATTGGAATTCCGTCAGATCGTCCTGCAAAAGATCCATCCCCTTCAGGAAGTCTCTTGCTCTACCCAAGAAGTGCTGGACTTGCACGGCGGCCATGTGGGAATTGTCGCATAAAACGTAAAGGGGATGAGCTCATTCCCGCTCGCTTCTCCTCAGCCCGGCAACTCGGCCACTTCATACACAAATGGCTTGCCCCTTGAACCCGGATCGTATCCCGCCTCGATCGCCAGCCGTATGTGTGCTGCCACCTTCGCGGGAGAGACATTCTGCTTCACGAAATCCGTCCGCGTAAACCCGACCTTTTGCGTCATCACCGCCGGATATTCGAGATAAAGCTCCCTGTGCACTCCCTCTGCAACCTTGACGTGGATAGCCACGCCTCTCCAGCCATCCGCGGTGCTTAACTGTTGTTCGCGGTGCAGATGCCAAATCAGAGGAAAGTCGTCGATGGTCACTGCTGCCTGAATCGATCGTTTAGTACGCGGCATCATCGACTCCATTCAACTTCAAAATCGCCGGGTGCCCAGGTCCGGATTCTCGGACCTGGGAAACGACGAACCCAAACGCATCCAGCCTCCGAACGAAGTTGGGCCTCCGCCTTGGCGGAGGCCCAATCACGCTGGCCGATTGCGGTCGAACGGTTACTTGGCTGCTGCGGCTGCCACTGCGCCGTCGGACTTGGCGTACTTGCGGCGGAAGCGCTCGACGCGGCCTGCTGTATCCACCAGGCGCTGTTTGCCGGTAAAGAACGGGTGACAAACCGAACAGATTTCCACGTGTATGTCGCCCTTGTGGGTCGAACGGGTCTCAAAGTTGCTTCCGCAGGCGCACTTGACCTGCACCGCTGCGTAATTCGGATGAATCTTTTCCTTCGGCATCTCTCTCGATAAACCTTTCCTGCAATTCTTCTATTGTAAGGGGATTGGGGTGGATTGGCAATGCAGTGATCCAGTTTCGGTCGCCCGGCGCCAGCCCCGCACGACTGCTCACAGACCGCTCCCACTGATCACTATTTCAGCGCCTTCTCAATCCCCGCCTCGACCAGTGGCGCCATCACCGCGTAGCCCGCCGGCAGCGGATGCACTCCATCCCCGCTCAGTGCAGCCGGCAGCCCGTTGCGCGCGTCCTTCATCGCCGTGTGGTAGTCCACATAAACGTGGCCCTTTTCTGCCGCGTAGCCCTTGATCCAGGCGTTCAGCGCAAGCACTTTGGGCGCCGGCGTCAGTCCCGGGCTCCAAGGAAAGTCGAAGGCAGGCAGCACCGAGCACATCACCACGCGGATATGGTTTGCCGCGGCCAGTTCGGCCATCGAAGCCAGGTTGCCCTCAATCTCCTCCGGCGTCTCAGGCCCGGTGTTGCCGGCGATATCGTTAATGCCGGCCAGAATCACCACCACCTTCGGCTTGAGGTCGATCACATCCTGGCGAAATCGCACCAGCATCTGCGGCGTGGTCTGCCCGCTGATGCCGCGGTTGATATAGGGTTTGCCATTGAAGACGCCGCCTGGCGCGTCGAAGTGCCAGCCTTCAGTGATCGAGTCGCCCATGAAGACCACGCGGTCTTCGCCTGCTGCGGGCGGAGCGAGTGCCAAATCAGCCTCCTTGAACCTTGCAAGCCAGCCAAAATCCACCAGTAATCTCGCCTCGAACTCCCTGTGCCACGCGTCGGCCTGCGCCGTTGACGGAGCAGGCGCTGCCTTGGCTTCCGGCACGGCGGGTGCGGCCTTGGTCTCCGCGGCAGCACTTTGCGCGGCAAGAGCGGGGAGCGGCGTCAGGCCGGCGACGAATATAGATCCAAGAACAATGCGCAAGACAGATCGGAGCACGGCGAATTCTCGCTTTCGTTGCGGGCCGTCGGAACGCTCTCCCGCCTCAGTGCAATTGTAGGCAATCCACCTTCGCCTGAGCAGGATTCTCGCGAAATCAAAAGCACTCGAAATGAACGAGTTCCTGGGCGGAGCAAGTTTTTCCACATGAGGGGGCCGGCAATGCACCGCGATCCTCCGCCGCCCCATACGCTAAGGTTGAAGAGATGAGAACGTGCGCAATCTGCGATGGGATCGGGCTGGTGAGGGTCGTCAACTCGCGAGGTCAATGGATCTCCCGAGCCTGCGAATGCCAGCAGATGGAACGCGAGGAGCGGCGCGTGGCCGCCGCCCATATCCCCGAGCGCTATCGGCATTGCTCTTTGGATACGTATGAGACGGCCTTTCACGGCGCCAACTCCTCGCTGGCCAAGGCGCACCTGATCGCCCGCAAATTCGTCGACGCCTATCCGGCGACCACCGGTGGCAACGGCCTTCTTTTTGTCGGAACAGCCGGGCTGGGCAAAACCCATCTGGCCGTCGGCGTACTTCAGCGGTTGGTCCAGGAGCGCGGCGTCCGGGGCCTCTTCTGCGACTATCGCGAACTGCTCAAGAACATCCAGAACAGCTACAACTCGCAGGTGCAGACCACTGAACTCGAGCTCCTCAAGCCGGTCTTTGCCGCCGAAGTGCTGGTGCTGGACGACCTCGGAGCTCAAAGGCCAAACGAATGGGTGTCGGATACGGTTGCGCTGATCCTGAATGCCCGCTACAACGACAAGCAGACGACCATCATTACGACGAATTGGGCCGACCGCCCTGCCGGGACCGGCTTTAGCGCCGACGAAAAAGGCGTCAAGCCTGCCAAAAACGAAGACACCCTCGGCGACCGCATCGGCGAACGCATGAGGTCTCGCCTGGCCGAGATGTGCGTCCGCGTCGAGATGAACGGCGAGGACTTCCGCCAGTCGGTCAAGCGCGCCCGCTTCGGGTAACCAAAGTTTCCAGCAGTGTATCGATTCGATACAGTCAGGGCGGCAATCCTATTTAGAATTTAGCGAAGTGTATCGTTCCAAGTCAGATTGTCTCGATTCGATACAGTCCATCCCGAGGGGATTCCATGCGTAAGATCCTGGAAGCGACCAGCCTTGCAGCCTTGGCCCTAATGCTCTGGATTACCTGGGCTGCCCTTCATGGTCCGGAGCCATTGCCGGAGCGCATCCCGGTCCACTTCGATGCCGCCGGAGTAGCCAACGGATGGGGTCCGCCTTCCACGCTGATCTTTTTGCCTGTGATCGCCGTGGTCATTTATTTAGTCGTAACAGTCGTTTCGCTGCTGCCGACCGGCATTAAATCCTCGACACCGTTAACCCCTGAGAGCCGCGAACAAATCCAGGCTCTCACGCGCCGCATGCTCGCCTGGCTCAAGCTTGAACTGGTCGGCCTATTCCTGTGCATTCAGTGGTTCATTTTGTCGGGAATCCGCGAAGGCTCGAATAACATTCCGCCTCTTGCCGTTCCGGCTTTCCTCGTGGCCATCTTTGTCAACGTCGGCTGGCATCTGGTGGCCGTCTTCCGATCGATGCGGCTCGCAGAGAGGCGTGTAACATAGCTCGCGCGTTCATTGGCCTGCGGTCTCTGCCCTTAGAAGACTCAAAGGCTGAACAGCACCAATAGAATCGCCGCAACTGTGAAGGCCTGATAGACCCAGTCTTCCTTCTGAGACGAGAACGGGCTGTTGCCCGCCGAAGCCGGCGCGCAGATTGAAGCGCTTTGCGAAGAGGACGGCATAGTGAGCCTGCCTTTCTGTGCCCTGATGCCAGGATGGCCTGGAATGGTGGCCTGGGCTGCTTTCTCGACCGCTGAGCTTCCCACACCTGAGCCTTCGAATGCAAGACCCCCGGCGGAAATCATCATCGCAATGTAAAAAAATCCAAAGACGGGTCGCCGTCCTATTCATCGGACAGGAACGAAGAACGATGCGGAGTTTTACGAGGAGTGGGGGAGGCGGGAGGTACCTTTAGTAGGCGGACGAATACTCTTCGGGCTTGATTGCCGGCTCCAATTCCCGCAGCCGGTGCAACGATTGGCAGCGGTGCGGTTCCCGGCTCATTCTCGCCGAGGGCAATCTAACGTCCCAGCTTTGAAAACCAGGCGACCGCGCGGGCGACAGGTCCCGGTGGGGGTGGTTCGACGACTTCTGCCAGGCTTGCGAGGGCCGCTTGTTCTTCAGGAGTCAACGTAACCTCATATTTCGATTCGTGCGGAACAAAGTTCTTGTTCATATCTTCCTGATCGGTCAGGATGTCGGTCACAATCGGGTCGCCGCCTTCGCCTCTCGCCGCCTTCTCGAAATCCAAGGCCGTCTGCTCCCGTGAGTCCGACAGGTCCTTCAGCAGCCTTGCCTCCTCCAGCCTGTTCTCTGCCTCCGCCGCCCGCGAACTTTCCAGCAATTGCTTCGCCTCTTTGTGGTGAATGCGAGCAATTTCAAGCAGCTCCGCCGTGGGTGAAGTGCCGATAAATGTGTAGGATGGCTTCGGTTCTTGTTGATCCTTCATCGCCTCTGAATCGTCTTCTGGCATCACTGCCTCCTTGCCGGCCCGGCATCTCTTAAGCCTTCCCCGGCCCGTCGTTTGGCGCCGTGCTATTATAGCTCTTCCAAAAACCAGTAACCGCCGAAGAACTCCCATCGCCGAACTCCCTTCGCCAACAGG
>CAYTJN010000090.1:1747-16163 GCA_964438125.1 uncultured Occallatibacter sp. | reverse complement strand
AGTCTCGCCAGCGGTAGCTCGCTCTGCGACTACGCAGCCTTGCCGAAAAGACACCTGCTTCCAAAGTGTCTTCCATGACTTCTCCTCCACACTGTAGGACAATTCCGGCGGCTGGCTGTGACAGTTCGACGCTACCATGTGAAGAAAACGGATCTGGTTTGCACGGGAGCGCGCTTCGTTGGGGGCGGAGGTTCTCGCCTCGGGTGTGTCCGCACTTGCGCCCCTCCGATCAATATGTAGCTCCGGATGTATCACCGGCTACGGTGACCCAAGGTGATCTCTATCACGTTCATTGGGACTTCTGTGGCAAGCGGCTTAATTTTCGGGCGAACTCGCGTTCTTGGGGAAAGCCGGTCAGTCTCACATTCTGTGCGGCCTTCTATCTGTCGGGCAGCCAGTCCGGCAGGTCGTCGCTTATCCATAGCGACGGCAAGTTGACCAGCAGTTGGGTGAGATAGAACTGCGGGTCTATGTCGTGGCGGCGGCAGCTTGAAGTGAGGCTGGCCAGGATGGCAGCAGTGTGGCCGCCGCGAGCGTTGCCCACGAAAAGACTGTTCTTTCGTTTGAGTACAACGCGTTTCATTTCACGTTCGGATACTGGCGCTTCATGAGTACCGGCTGATCTAGGACACCCCACCTCTACTGCTGCTGCACAACGGACGAGCTTTATACTGGGCTCGCGCCGGTTCGGCTACCGTAGCTCCAGATGTGCTATTGGTGATAACTCTCTGGGGGACCCAGGTAGCTAGGTGGCAGATGGTCATGGCTGACGACGAGTTTTTCCAGCACGACTCCGGGGTCCACCATTCTAATCTTTAGAGTGTGATAGCCGGGCCCGTCCACGTTCAGCGTTGAGGTTGTCTTGCGAACTCCGTCGCTGACTGACTTCTCCCAATCCTTATCTGAGTTATGTTGCAGAGCATCGATAACCTGCGGTGGCTGATCATCGAAGGAGACGGCGTAGCGCAGGCCGCGGCCGGGCACGAAATTCAGTGTAGGGGCCAAAATGGTTTCCACGCTAAAATTTCCGCTCTCGAACAAGTACATCCTGTACTCAAGAACTGGCGCGGGTTGGGACGGCTCCGCACTTGGAGAAGTAACCGGGAAGATCGACATGCCGGAGAGCGTCTCTCCAAAACCGGGAATCTTATCCCAGTGAACATTGCCTGCAACAGTTTTATTGGTGAAGTGTTCCGCCTCCATCGACACATAGTGATCCGTCTCCACAAAGCCTTGCAACGATTCGCGTTTAGGAGTAGAGGGAGAAATCGCTTGCACACGCAAATGAACGACTGTGCCGTCTTTCTGCGAGACGGTCACCGTGCCAGTATTTGTGCCCTCAGACACTGCGGCCCAATCGATGCTGACGAGCAACCTTTCGTCCTTGGAAACAGTCCCTTGCATCTGACTCAGCTTGATCCATGGTTGATCGGCTCTGGCCGTAAACTCAAAGGGCGCAGTGCCACGATTGAAAACGTCAATGTACTGAGTCTGACGATTAAAGACATCAAAGGTGGGAAGCGCCAGACGTCCAATGTCGCGCGAAGTGGCAAAGGGCAATCCTTCGACGGCCAACGCCATCATTGGCTCGGTGAGTGGCTGCACCTCTGTAATGGCCGGCATGGCGTTGAGGGGAGGATCGTTCCAGAACGTGTAGCCGATGTGGGTCTGATCCATCATGTGGTCCCACTTGCCCTGCGCGAGTCTGTGGTTATATTCATCGGAAAGCGCAGCGTCGGCGGCAAACAGCGTCTCGGCATCGTGAGCCAGATCGTTTGCACTCGCTCGGCCTTGTGTGGCGTATAAGTGGTTTCTGGCGACTGTGATGTATAACTCATTGACAATTGCGGACGCCTTCACCGGATGAAGCACCAATTCGAAGAAAGCATCCCGTTTGTCCGCGGGGAGCTGCTGATTGAGTTTCTCAGCGCGATCGGTAAGCGTTTTCCAGTCAGAATAAACTCGATCCGCTTCCTTAAAATTCACGAGGCTGAAAGTGTCCGGTTCCAGTTGCTCCGGTTTTCGCCGACCATTGTATTGCGTGTACTTTGAAACAATGTCCGCAATTTCGCCGGCATGTTCCACCCCAAATTCACGAGTGGCCCAGAGCTCCACGAATTCCTGAAGGTTTTCCTTGCCCCATCGTTGGGGATTCCGAGCAAGATTGAGAAAGAATTCGATGGGAAGTTCCATCGGTTTCAGATCACCGACATTCACAATCCAGATGCGATTCGCCCCATAGTTATAGGCAAGATTCATCTGTTCCCATACCTTTGGGATGTTATTCGTATTGATCCACTTATAGGAACGCGGACCCCCTACATAGTCGAAGTGATAGTAAATTCCGGCGCCACCGCTGCGTTTTCTCTCATCTTCTGTTGGCAATCGTCGAAGATTGCCCCAGTTATCGTCACTCCACAACAGGGTGACGTCGTCGGGAACACGCATGCCCTTTTCGTAGTAGCCCTGCACTTCCTTATATAGAGCCCACACCTGTGGATCGGACGCGACAGTTGGACTTTTATGCCGGGCAATGATCTCACGCTGATCGGCGACGATCTTTTCCAACAGCGCTATGTCGTCCTTTTCGGCCATCGGCATATCTCCATCGCCGCGCATGCCGAGGGTGATTATGCTCTCGTAATTCTTGTTTCGCTCGATACCCTCTTCCCAGAATGCATCGAGAGTTTTGGCGTTAGTGGTGTAGTCCCAGGGCCCTGTTCCATGGCGTTTCCATTCCTGCTGAGCGCGCAGCATCGGCTCGTGATGCGATGTGCCCATGACAATCCCGTATTCGTCAGCCAGCTTGGGGTTCAAGGGATCGTCTTCATTGAAGGCGTTGTCCCACATGGCCGGCCAAAGAAAGTTGGCCTTGAGGCGGAGCAATAACTCGAAGACCTTTTCGTAAAACTGATGATTGAGTCCACCGAACTTCTCTTTAGCCCAACCGGAAAGAGCAGGAGCCTCGTCATTGAGAAAAATGCCGCGATACTTTACGGCCGGTTCGCCTTCGACCCAACGCCCAGTTTTTATATAGAGGGCGTCTTTGTGCTCTACCGGCACATCTGCCCACCAATACCACGGTGAAACTCCGATCTGCTCGGAGAGGTCGTAGATTCCGAAGATCGTTCCGCGTCGATCGCTGCCGGCGATGACCAGACCACGAGCCACTCCCGGCAAGGGATGCGAGACAACCTGAATCAGCGTCGACTCCCATTTGCCCCGGATTTGGCTTACGTCGATCTTGTGCTCACGAATGAGCCGATCGATGACTCCGCTCTTTCCGATGGTGCCGATGAGGACCACGTCGCCGGAGAGAGAGTTCCCCTCTTCAATAATCTGCGCATTGCAGGCACTAACACGAAAGATGTCTGCCTGGAGATCGTGGGTCGCCCGTACCACACCTGGATAGTCTCCGGCATCGACGTAAAGCGTGGCCGCGACCTGCTGATCAACAAGGCGGAAGCTGGTGGAGGCCGGGGTAAATTCCACATATCGAGGTTGTCCAAGTGCGACGCAGTGCAGCGGGAAGAGAGAGGGAAGAGCCAGAAGAAATAACGGAGCGACCGAGCTCAAGGCCTTGCTCACCGATTTCGTCGCGCGCGGGATATGGAGGCGGTTCGGAAGATAATTTGTCATTGATGATAAGGTGTTTGGATACGCCAGGGGAACAATACAAGCAGAAAGATTGGGCTGTCAAACAAGCGCGCAGGCGCGGTCACAGCTGGCTAAAGGGGTAGGCGTGATCAACCAGGTCATGCAGCGAACTCAACAGCCTCGATGCTACCGTGTCATGGTATGCTACGGGCCATCGGTGAATGAAACAATGTTGCCATGCTATGGGGTGCGTCGTGAGCTAATTGTTCGGGGGGATTCCAGTGCAATCGCAAGTACGCGCAAGGGGCATGAGGCACATTGATCTGACGGATGTGCAGCTTGCTTCCAGCGAGACAGCCCGCCATATTAACCGGGACATTGTCCTGGAGTTGATCCGTGCCAACCAGCCAATCTCCCGTGCCGATCTATCGCGGCAGTCAGGACTTCAACGAAGCACGGTCTCTCAGATTGTCGAGCAGCTTATCCGAGAGAAATGGGTAACCGAAGGCGGTGTGGCTTCTGCCCCGCGCGGACGCCGCCCAACAATGCTGGAACTGAATGATGACCTGGTCGCGATCGCAGTCGATATTCATCCGAAATTGGCTACAGTCGCAATCGTGGACCTAAAAGGCCGATTGCTCTCGCGGTCTCAGGTGCCGCTGACTCTAGACCCGGCATCCTCGACCCGGTTGATCACCGACTGCATGCTACGCATGCAACGATCGCTATCGCGCAAATCAATCGAGGGAATTGGAATCAGTCTGCCCGGCAGAATCGATCCAGACACGCAGCATCTTATCTTCGCGCCGAATCTACATTGGCCGGACTTCGATTTGAAAAAAGTCATCGAAGGGACGATGGGAATGCCGGTAAAGATGGAAAATGCCGCCACCGCCAGTTTGCTGGCGGAACTCACCTTCAGGCGAATCGACGGAATTCGCGATGTAGTGCTGGTGACCGTTTCGGAAGGTGTGGGAGCCGGAATTTTTGCAAACGGGCGATTGATCTCAGGATTCCGCGGAATGGCAGGAGAGTTCGGCCATGTTTCGCTCGATCCGTCTGGGCTGCTCTGCTCATGCGGACGGAGAGGATGCTGGGAGACCTTCGCATCCTGCACCGCCGCGCTTCGCTACTACAAAGAATTTCAGCCGCAAAGCAAGATCAATACATTTCAAGAATTGCTGAACCTGTCTGAAGAGGGCGACCAGGAGGCAGTCGAGGCCTTGAAGAAGCAGGCGCTCTACCTTGGGCGGGGGTTGCAATTGATTGTTGCTGCTCTCTCTCCAAGCATCATCTTGGTTGCCGGTGACATTATGCCTGCCTGGCATCGATACGGTCCGGTGATCGAGAAGGAAGCCAAGCAACACATCCTGGGGGATGCTATGCCCCAAATACTTCCTACGCATGAAGGAGAAATTGCCCGACTGCGGGGTGCAGCAGCGCTTGTCTTCCAAAGGCGGTCTGGCCAAGTGCGCAAGCCGCAGGTCATTCGAAGGCAGCAGTGACAGAATGCCGCGCAGGAACTTCGGTAGATCGGAAGGGCACCCTAACGACACCGCCTATATTCGGTGTAAAAGTTCCTCCTATCGCGTTTACACCCCGGGGTTGGCCGATGCTGGCGAGGTGAGCCCCTCGATTCGCATGCCCAACAAATTATTCAAGATAGGATAGAAGGCCGTCCTTTACCAGTGAACCAAATGGCCATATTGTTCATGCGCACAAAGTAATTCGCTCTTTCGTCTTGACAACTGCCTCGAATTCGCTCTATAGTTCGGCTCGCAAACTAAATTTCGCTTTCAACCATTTGAAATCCCAGGCCAGGAGAGAATCCGCCTGTCAGATGGGATGAGGAGGTTGTGGCGGATGTAGTGACAGGTGCCCACAAGAGCACGCTCGGAGCCTGAAGAAACACAGGTAACTCATAACTTTCCGGAGGAGAATTATGTCAGGAAGGCCAACAATTAGCCGTCGATTCAAAAAGTGCGCGGTTCAGACACTGCTGATGATGGTTGCAATTCTTACGATGTTTCTGGGCAGCAGTACCATCCATGCGCAGATACTTTACGGATCGCTTTCCGGCGTAGTCGCCGACCAGGCCGGAGCGTTGATCCCCAACATCGCAATCACGCTCACCGACCAGGGAACTGGCTCCCTTCGTACGGTCAACGCGAGTGAAACAGGAATGTACTCGTTCCTCAATATTCTTCCCGGCTCGTATACCGTTTCCGTACCTATGGCGGGAAACTTTGGTGGATTCACGCAGAAGAACGTGACAATCGAACCCAACAGGCAGTTGCGCATTGACATCGTTTTGCAGCCGGCGTCAGTTTCAGCGCAGATCACGGTCTCCGATGCGCCTCCATTAATGCAGACCGAATCTGCTGAGGTGAACAGCGAAATCAGTCAGACCGAACTCGCTCAGCTGCCCATTACTTCTGGCGGTGGGCGCAGCTTTCAGGCTCTCTATACCCTGATCCCCGGTGGTACGGCTGTTGCCGAGCAAAACTCGACAGCCTCCAATCCCTCTCGCGCCATGTCAGTGAACGTAAACGGAGCGGACAACCAGGGCAACACCACTCGTATCGATGGCGCAGTGAACTATTACGGTTGGCTGCCCTATCTGATTGCCTACGTTCCTCCGGCGGACTCCATCGAGAACGTCAGCATTACGACGAACTCCTTTGATGCCGAGCAGGGACAGGCAGGCGGCGCGTCGATCAAGATCACCACCAAGAGCGGCACCCGTAACCTCCACGGCGGTGGATGGGAATACTATCAGGACGCCGGTCTCAACGCCCGCGGCTATGTGAACACACAACCCGAATCGGTTTCTCTCGCCAATCCGACAGGCTCCATCCCCAAAAACGTATTCGATGAGTTCGGTTTCAACATTGGCGGTCCGGTGTATATTCCGAAGATCCTCACCGGCAAGCAGAAGCTGTTCTTTTTTGACAACTTTGAGCGCACGACGAGGCGCCAATCGATCACGAACAAAATGTCGTTGCCGGATATAAACATGGCTACCGGCAACTTCTCCGAGGCGGCCCCGTATGCCACTCTCTACGATCCTCAGCCAACAGCCGCCTGGGTTGCTGCCTTCACTCCAACGGCGCTCTGCCCCAGCCTGACCTACACAGCCGGATACCTCATTCCCGAGTGCAGACCAACTTTTACAAATGAGTACGGCGAAACGGGGAATTCGGTGAATACCATTCCCACCTCTCGCATTGCATTTGCAGCCTCGACCATGGCCGCCAACGCGTCAAAATACTATCAACAGATCGGTACGCCGAGCGCGGCTTTGTTGAAATCGTTCATGGCCAACGACTATATCGGAGCTGCCACTCTGGCCTACAACCGAACCACCAATGATGCGAAGATTACCTACGTTCCGAACGAGAATACACAGGTCTTTGGGAAGTACAGTATTGAACCCTTCTCCGTTCTGGATCCACAGGTTCTCGGAGCAGCCGGCGGCGGAACAGCCGACGGTGGGCAGCCGGGTGCGGCCGCCGGCCGAATTCAGAATGTCGGCCTAGGCGCCAGCCGTGTATTCACACCCAACTTGGTCCTCGATGCTGACTTTGGCTACACCCGCCAATACAGTGGAGTTTCGGATCCTAACGACACCGGTTTGGGCAACTACGGAACCGATGTCTTGAAGATCCCCGGCACGAACGGTATCGGTTCTCTGTATGCCGGCCAGCCTCCCTTCTTCATCAATGGCCTCTCCGCGCTCGGCAACACGGGATTGGCCAATCCGTTCTTGTTCCGTGATAACCAGTTCACAGGCGATGTGAACCTGAGCTGGATCAAGGGCAAGCACAGCACCAAGTATGGTTTTACCGCCTATCACTTCCTGCTGAACCACTTTCAGCCAACAAGCGGAGGCGGAGTCACCAGCGTGCGCGGCGGCTTCAATTTCCAGGGCAACATGACCTGCGACTCCTACATCAATACCACCACAAACAAGGAGGTCGTTTGCCCGGTCAACGCCTACAACGCATTGGCAGACTTCCTGCTTGGATTGCCGAACAACACGAGTGGTCAGGCAGTTGCGAAGGCGACTTCAATCTCCAACCCCAACTCGATGCGCTGGTGGGAATACGGTGCTTACGCGCAGGACCAATGGTCGGTAACTCAGAAGCTGACACTTAGTTATGGCGTTCGCTATGAGATGTATCCTGCTCCTTACCGCGACCGCTCCGGCCTGTACGTCGCCGATCCAACTCTGCCTCAAACAGCCAATGTGGAGATTGGCGGGGTAGGCGGAAATCCACAGTCTGCCGGTGTGGATATGGGCCATGGTTTCTTTGCACCGCGTCTTGGCGTGATTTACCGATTGAATGAGAAGACCGTGATTCGTTCTGGCTCTGGTCTCACAACCGATCCTGATAGCCTGCGCTATATGCGCGATACTTACCCTATCGACCTGGCTGTTAGCTACACCAGTTCAAACGGCCCCGGCACCATTGCAGTCGATGCTGCCGGCAATCCGTTGCCGCTCACGGTCGGCATTCCGACTGTTCCCGTCCCCAGTTTCTCCTCCGGTTTTGCATCTTTACCGGTCGGCGGATCAACCACAACGACTCCGAAGAATTTCCATCGTGGCTACCTGGAGTCATGGAATCTCATTCTCCAGCGCGATCTGGGACACCAACTCGTGGCGTCGGTTGGCTATGTAGGAAACCACATGGTTCGTCAGCAAGCGAGCGTAAGTCCATATAACTCATCTCCACTGCCGAGCGGGTCCACCTCCTGCATGGCCAATGGGCAGTGGAATCCTTCCACAGGCTTGACTGGGCCTTGCAGTTTTCAGGTCAACACCAACTTCAGCCAAACGTGGTGCAAGGGCCTGAGTAATTGCTATAACTCGGGCGGCATGACCATCGCTGGACCGATCTTCAGTTCCATGTACAGCAGCATGCAGTCTCAGTTGACGCAGAACATGGGTGAGAAGGGATCGATTGGTGCGATCTTTACCTGGTCTCATGCAATCGACTATTCCGACAACGGCGCTGGAACGGGTGGCGGAGGCACAACCTTCAATTACCCGTCCTTGTACTACCTGAACAAGGGCAACGCCGGCTTTGATCGCAAATACAATGCGCAGGCGTGGGGCATGTATGACCTCCCATTCGGGCATGGCCAAAGCTTTGCCAGCCACGGCGTGCTCGCTGCGATCATTGGCGGCTTCGTATTGAATGGACAATTCAGCCACACTAGCGGCGCGCCTTTCTCCGTCAGTTCGAACACCAACGTCATTGGGGCCATCGCGCCAGGATTTAACTCAACGTGGGCTGAGTTGGTTTCTCCCTATCAACAAGAGAGCGGTCATAACCGCAAAGTCGGCGACACCGCGGTGTCCGGAGGCAAGCCCTGGTTCAATCCGGCTTCCTTCGCGACGGTCAGCGAGCCCACCTATACCGCGACCGAGTCACAGTCGTCGATCACTGCACCGGTATTGCCGAACACGGGGAGAAACCAGTTCCGCGGCCCCGGGCAGTCGGTTGTCAACGCGAGCATCTTCCGCTCAATTCCGCTTTATCGTGAGAGCCAGTTCCAGATTCGTTTTGAGGCCTTCAACGTCTTCAATCATCCACTCTTGAACAACCCGAACGCAACAGTAGGCGGAGGCACCTTTGGCTACATCACTAGCTTTGGCAATACGCGTTCACTACAGTTTGGTGGTCGCTATAGCTTCTAGCTTCCTTGAGTAATAGTTGTCCGCGCCTGAGTATTTTGCTCAGGCGCGGACAACTTAGAGCGTGCTTCAAAATTAGGTTCGGCCTCAAATCAGTCACGACCGTCAAGGTCTTCCGATGGGAGTTCTGCTGGAAAACGCCTCCCCCAGTGAAGTTAAGCTTGCCGAAGCCACGGTCGCAGAAATCCACGTCCCACGGCGACGGGGCCGGCCGAGGCAAAAGCCGAAGCGCATCATAGCCGACCGCGGTTACGATTCCGATCCGTTGCGCGAGCGGTTCAAAAGCGTGGCATCGAACTGATTGGGCCCCCAATTGGTTGCGTAGATGTCTACGAACAGGAAATTCTGCTGCCAAAGATCCTAGGATGACTTGGGACTAATTGGGACTAACTAACGGTGCCATTAAAGCGGATCATGGCCTGTAACAGACGCCGAATCAGTGAATTTCCGCTCTTGTCCCCATCGTTCGGGACCAGGTGTAGGAGGTTCAAATCCACTCTCCCCGACCAATTAGTCCATTAGTCTTACATAATAAAAAGATGTGAACGGCTTAACGCCGCTCTCTTTTTCTTTCCTTTTTATCTATTCGAAAATCCGAGAGCAGATCGAGGGCGATACCAATTCGCTCAGCCAACCCTTTGCGAATGCAATCCCCAAAAAATGCCCAGGAATTCACTTACTCTTCCCTTCGCGTTTCTGAATAAACTATCCGGCAATCCCAGCAGGGAAGGCCTCTTGAACGCATCGTAAGAGCCCTTCCCCGCCCAGGAGCGGCTGCTTTAGAACTCCAGCTTCAAAGCAAACTGCAGTTGCCGCGGAACGTAGTTAGGATCGGTCGTGAGGACCTGTCCGAAATTAACGTTCCCCAGACGCGTGTCAGGTCCGCTGTTGACGTTGTTGGCGATGTACAAGTTCGGCGTGTTGGAAATGTCGAATGCCTCTGCGCGGAACTGGAGACCCAACCTTTCAGTGATCGGGAAGGTCTTGAACAGCGAGAAATCGACGTGCCGGAATTGAGGGCCATAAAGCGAGTTGCGGGCTGCGTCGCCGACCGTGCCTAGCGGCTGGGCCATAAAGGCGCATGGGTTAAACCAAGATGTGATTGTCTTCAACTGAGTAGGCGCAGCGCACCCAGGATTCGCAGCCACGGGTCCGGGGACGAGAGGGTTTCCTACCTGGTCTGGCCGATCCGGTCCGTTGTTGTAGAGCGGGCTCGCGCGATCGTTATATCCGCCACTCGCACTGCTGTTGGTGATCGAGAAATCCTTGCCGCTCTGCCACGCGACAATCCCGTTCGCCTGCCAGCCGCCAACAGCGTACTTCTTCGCACCAGTTATGTTTTTTCCCGGTAAGTCATAGTTGATCGAAAGAGCGAAACGGTTGCGGATGTCGTTTTCCGCGTTGCCGTATTCGATCTGTCGAATGCGAGTCGGGTCTGCGTCGCTCCATCCTTGCTGCCCTTCCTCAGAGAAGCCTGTGACGTCGCTCAATGCGTGTCCCCACGTGTAGTTGGCGTCAAAGGCAAGGCCCGCTGCGAAGCGGCGCTGGAATGATGCTTGCAGACCGTTGTAGTTGGATACGCCTTCGCTCTGAAGCCAGTCCAGGTTTCCGAGGTTGGGCAGTATGCCGGCACCGGCGGGCAGACCCTGACCCAGAGGACGCGGCGCAGCCTTGTTGGCAGCAACTTCGGCAGGGGTGGGCACATTGATATCGTTGATGGTCTCAGGCAGATGCTGGCCAATGTTGCCCACGTAGCCAACCGTCAGCACGTTGGCACCGAACTGCTGCTCCACCTGCAGATTGAACTGCTGGATCATGGACGGCTTGAACTTCGGATCTTCGGCGACGAACGTCAGACCCGTGCTGGTAACGGTCTGAGGAGCGGGTGTTGGAAGTCCGGCTCCAAAGACGGTCTGTGTTCCCGGAATCGTCGCGCAGCTTGGGTTATTGCCCGTCGACACTCCGCCCGGTACGTTCCCTTCGATCGTCAAAGCCAGTGCGGATTCGCAGCCGGGCGTGTAAACGGAGGTGAACGGAGCATTTTTCAGGTCGGCGTTCGAAGTGTAATTGCCGGGGAAGAAGCTGAGCCCATACCCACCGCGAACTACAAGACTGGAACGGAGAGAGTAAGAGAATCCAACGCGCGGCGCAATGTCTGAATAGACCGTCTGAACTCCAGCCGTCGAAGAAACGCCTCCGACTCCCGCAACTTTCAACGCCGACCCCACCGTTGCCGGCGACGAGACGACGGCCTGGTTAAAGTCGAAGTTCGAGATGCGGTTATGAGCTTCGGTGAAAGGCGTGAAAATATCGTAACGAAGTCCATAAACCAGCGTCAGAGATTTGTTCACCCTCCAGTTGTCCTGGGCAAAAATGTTGGGCTCCCAGGTCCGATAGTCGGGCGGTGTCAGATCCACGTTGAAGCTCGACGAATAGAAGGCTCCGGTGAGCGACGACGCGAGATTGTTCTGTAATACTTGCGCCGATGAGAGGGGTGTCGCCGGATTGGTAATGTTTGTAATGTTTATGTTGTCCGACGGTAGCCCGAACGTGTACTGGCCAAACGGAAATGCGCTCTGGACGTTGCGCGCCTGGCGGCGAATCAGGCCCGCGCCGTATTTCATGGCGTGGTTGCCAACCGTATAACTCACGGCGCCGGAATATTGGAAGCTATTGTCGATGTCCTGCAAGGGTACATACGCGCCATCGCCAATATCGCTAAGACTGCCGAACTGGATGGGTGTGAGGCCCGCCGTCAAGCTGCCGTTCGCCGGAAACCCTACCGTCGTGTCGGCGTTGGTGGCGTAGTTCAGCGGTTGTGAGAAATTGTTGATACGCGTAAATGCCGCGCGAAGGTCGACGAGCAGGTCTTGCGAGAAAATGTGCGAATAGCCGAAGGCGTACTGCTGTCCCCCATCGTTGGCCGGCCCCGCGAAATTGTAACGGCCACCACCGGCGATCAGTCCCTTCAAAGCGGCCGGTGCCGCAGGATTGGCGCCTGCCGGGATTGCGGCCGGGGTGTATGTGTTCACCTTGTTGTAGTTGTAGCGGCCGAAGAAGTGATTATTCTGGTTAAAGGTGTGATCGACGCGAATGTCGAAGAGATTGTAGTTCTGCGTCTTGTTCGGGCTGATGGTGTAGTTATTGGTGCCCTGGTTCGGTGCCGGCATTAGTTGGAGGTAGGCCAGAGCAACGGGATCGACCGGAAGTCCAGCCGTGCCGTTGCCCGAGTTAATGAGCGCCTGTGGCGATCCACCGTCGAGGCTGTTGATGTCGTTGTATTCGGCCAGCGTGGGCACTGTTGTCGTGTAAGTAGTTCCGTTCACCTGGCGGAAGCCCTCGTAGTCGCCGAAGAAAAATGTCTTGTCGTGGATAATCGGACCGCCGAAGCTGCCGCCAAACTGGTTCTGGCGTAACTCGGGCTCGGGACCGGTTGTCTGGAAGTAATTCCGTGCGTCGAACTTGTCGTTGCGGAAAAACTCGTACAACGACCCGTGAAACTGGTTGGTGCCCGACTTGGTCACCACATTCACCACGCCGCCAGCCGTGCGTCCGGCCTCAGGGGCATAGCTATTCGTCTGAACGGTGATCTCCTGGATTCCTTCCACAGAGGGCTTCACGCCAATGGTGCCGATGATGCGTTCATTGTCGTCGACACCGTCAATCACGAAGTTGTTCAGGGTGTCGTCCTGTCCATTCACTGAGAATCCACTGCTCGAGCGGCGATCGTCCGGGCGTCCACCGCTGGTAAGACCATTGCCAGGCCCCTCGTTGGCTCCCGGCACCAGTTGAACCAGTGTTACAAAGTTGCGTCCGTTCAGTGGCAGATCCTGCACGGCCATGGACGTCACCGTAGAACTGACGGTTGCGCTATCGGCCTGGAGCAGCGGAGTCGTCGCTTCGACGACCACTGTCTCGGTCGTGCCGCCGGTCGTCAGATGAATGTCGGCACGGGCGCGATCGCCGGCTTCAACGGACAGTTCCAACGTCGATGTTTTAAAGTTGGTCATCTTTACAGTCACCGAATAGCGGCCAGTGGAAACTTGGGAAAATTGGAAATCCCCACTGTCGTTGGAGACTGCTTCACGTTGATCGTGAGTGTCTAGGTTCACCAGGGTAACGTTCGCTCTTGAAATCACGGCTCCCGACTCGTCCGTGACGGTTCCGATAATGTCGGCTGTGGACAATTGTGCGTGCACCCATGTGGTGCCGAAGATTGAAAGCGCCAACAGGACGATGAGCCGCCCTGCCAATCCGCAGATTTTTCCGCACTGGCCCGTGACGTTTGAAATTCGCTGATTTTTCTTGCTCATGTGACCTCCCGCCTTGAAGGTCATATGCCCTGGGAATGAACGAGAATTAACGAACGGGCTATCACCCATTTCGATCTCTTCTGTCCAGTCCAAAGCCCGCCTCAAGGTCAGGAGGCATTCTATCTACTGTTTTTTTGACTGTGTAGGTTGCATCTGGTATTCCACCTGAACGTAAAAAGATAACTCCCAATGATTCAACTATCTTGCCGATAGGTAAAGGATCGTTAAGAGGCTGGGTCATCGATAGCGGATCGAGATGCTTCACCCGCCCAGAGGTTAAACCTTCAAATTCACACAGTTAACGATTAACGCTTAACTCGTCCATTTGACCGACGAAAATGGGGTTAATTGTCTAGCCAATTCAGAACCAGGAGTTAGATTTTCTATCATTGAATTATGACTCGTTAACTCTAATTCCATACCGAAGCATGTATCTCCATTTTCAAATCTATACTGAAAAATGTACTCCGAGATTCACCGCATCCATCGAACGGTTGGACTGAATCTCCTCATTGGGGTGCAAGAACTTTCCGGGTGCCTGTCCTAGAATTTGAGTCGTCAGCTTACGATCTGAATCTCAAACAGAGAATGGACGAAGACCGATTTCCGGAAGCAGGTGAGTCTGAAAAGAAATGCTTCCCGGCCAGCAAACTTTTTTAATGGAAGTGCGTCACAAGAATGAGGTTTTGTGACGGACCGCATCCACCTTCCCTTAAGAGGCGGTCTGAGCGTCAGCATGGCGATACCCTGATACAACCCGAGGCGCATGGTCTGATTCAAAGGCTTGCAGCTACGCTCTTCG
>CAYTJN010000090.1:0-1737 GCA_964438125.1 uncultured Occallatibacter sp. | reverse complement strand
GATTATTGGTTGAGTGTGTGTCCGGGAGAGTTGCGCTCGCGGGGATTGCAGCAGATCCATGGCTATGAGATCCATCGAACTGAGCCGGTCGGCGATGCCTCTTCGGGTGCCGCGATAAGTCTGCGACCGGCAGAGCAATCGTTACAGTCAGTGGTCAGAGTTCACGACTGATCTTAGAGTCGGACAGATGATCTGATCAACATTCAGCATAGGCTTTGGGAGGCAACACCATGGCTCTTGTGGATTCCGAGAACGTCATTTGGACTCCGATAACAGAAGAAGACAAGATAATGGTCCGGCGGCAGATGAACCGCCTCTTGGAGACAAGCCACTTCAGAAACAGTCGCCGTTATCCCGTCTTGTTCCGCTACATCGTTGAAGAAACGCTCGAAGGTCGGGGCGAATTTCTAAAAGAGCGCCTCCTGGGCGTTCATGTTTTCGATCGTCCCGTGGACTACGACACGGCCGCCGATCCAGTCGTGCGCGTTACCATCGCCGAAATCCGCAAGCGAATTGCGCAGTATTATCACGACCAGGCCCACAGTTCAGAGATGCGCATTGAGCTGCCGCCGGGTCGTTACGTGCCCGAGTTCCACTTCGGCAGAGAGACTGAATTCGATCATCGGCGAGCACTGGAGTCGAGCACCGTCACGGCGGAAGACTTGTCCCTTGAGCCGTCTGCGGTTCCCACGGAGTCTCGCGCCCCCTCCCTAACGGCGATGGGGCCGGCGCGCAAATTCAACCTTCAGCCGATCGTCCGATACGCCCTCGGAATCGTAGGTGGGCTCTTCATTGTCTCCGGCGGTGCCGCCTTGTGGAAATGGGCCCATCCCTCCGCGATCGATGAACTGTGGAGGCCCTTCGTTGCAGATCGGCGCCCAGTCATCTTTTGCCTGCCCGTGGGAACCAAGGGAGGTCATGCGACGGCCGCTGAGGCTGGGATTCTCGTGGCCGATCAAAACCCTGCGCCGCAGTACGTTGCCGCCGCCTCTTCTGCTTCCGATTCGGCGCTCGATTCCACTTTTCTTGCCCATGAAGTGTTGGGAGAGAATGTGGTCTTTTCCGATACTTTAGCGACACTGCGCCTCTCAAATTACCTCGCCGCACATCACCGCGAAGCGACCTTCCGGCCCGATACTTCGACCACGCTCGACGACCTTCGTCAGGGCCCGGTACTGCTGGTCGGTGGACTGGATAACCCATGGACACTCCGAGCGTTGGCTCCCATGCGCTACAGGTTTTCAGGCACCGATCGTGAGCAATATTGGATCATGGATGCGAAAAATCCTGCGATGAAAGACTGGAAGCTTGACCTCAATGCCCCACTCTCCCATGTAAAACGCGACTTCGCAATCATCGCCCGCGTTCGCGACGACTCCACCGGCCAGGTCGAGATGATCGTGGCAGGTATCGGGATGAGCGGAACGGCCGCTGCCGGCGAGTTTCTCGTCGATCCTCAAAGAATGGAAGAACTGCGCAGCCGGGTCGGACGAGGATTTGGTAACCGCGATTTTGAAGTCGTGCTGAGCATGGATGTCGTCGACGGCATCGCGGGTTCACCCAGAATTGTGGCAGTCGCATTCAGATAACGGAATGTTGATCGATCCTGCAAGAGGGTACGAGACCCAGCTTGCCCACCCCGTCGGTCAAAGTCTCTCAAGCCGACCAGACTGCGCGATTCACGCGCCCGCTTGAAACAAATCCCATATCCACCGAGATTCCCCGCACGCACTTGAG
>CAYTJN010000089.1:0-16748 GCA_964438125.1 uncultured Occallatibacter sp. | reverse complement strand
GCCAATAGCGGCCACCCCGGCGCTCCGCTGGGCTGCGCGCCGATTACCTATCTGCTTTTTAACAAACTAATGAAACACAATCCCAGCCACTCCAACTGGGCCGATCGCGACCGCTTTGTGCTCTCAAACGGGCACGCCTCGGCGCTGCTCTACGGCACGCTGTTTCTCTCCGGTTACGACGTGACAATCGATGACCTAAAGAGCTTTCGCCAGTGGGGTTCGCGCACCCCAGGGCACCCCGAGCGCGGACACCTTGACGGCGTGGAAGTGACCACCGGCCCACTGGGGCAGGGGTTCGCCATGGCCGTCGGAATGGCCATCGCGGAGAAGCATCTGACCGCGGTCTACAACCGTCCAGGCTTTGATGTCGTCGACCACCATACCTATGCCCTGGCGGGCGACGGCGATCTGATGGAAGGCATCTCGCACGAAGCGGCCTCGCTGGCTGGAACGCTGGGGCTCGGCAAGCTGACTCTTTTTTATGACGACAACCTCATCTCCCTCGACGGTCCAACCAGCCTCAGTTTCACCGAAGACACGCTGAAGCGATTCGAGGCCTATCACTGGCACGTGCAACGCGTGGCCGATGGCAACGATTTGGCCGCGCTGGAAGCGGCGATTGCCGCGGCAAAGGCTGAGACCGGCCGGCCTTCGCTCATCGCCGTGCGAACTGTTATCGGATACGGCAGCCCCAAAGCCGGGACCAGCAAAGTGCATGGCGAACCGCTCGGTGCGGAAGCCGTGGCTGCAACTAAAAAGTTCTTTGGCTTCCCTGAGGATCAGAGCTTCCAGCTTCCTGAAGGTGCGTTGGCCAACTGGCACAAGTCGATCGAGCGTGGAAAGCAGCTTGAGGCGGAATGGAAGAAACTTTTTGCCGGCTACGCGGCGGCATTTCCTCAGTTGGCGGCCGAGTTTGAACGCACCCAAAAAGGCGAACTGAAGGCCGATTGGCACAAGGCGTTGCCAAGCTTCGCTCCGGGCAAGGCGCAAGCCACGCGGTCGGCCGGCGGCACGGTGATGAACGCCATTGCCGAGGCTGTGCCTGAGCTGTTCGGCGGGGCCGCGGACCTCACTTCATCCACCAAGACAATCTTCAAGCCCGGCGAAAGCTTCCATGACAACCCGGCGGGAAGGAATGTCTTCTTCGGCGTGCGCGAGTTTGCCATGTCCGCGGCGGTCAATGGAATGGCCGCGCATGGCGGATTGATTCCTTTTGGATCGACCTTTTTTGTCTTCTCCGATTACGCGAAACCCGCCATGCGGCTCGCGGCCCTCATGCAATCGCATTCGCTCTTCGTCTTTACGCATGACTCGATCGCCGTCGGCGAAGACGGTCCGACCCATGAGCCGGTCGAGCAACTCCTCGGGCTTCGGGCAATTCCGGGAATGACGGATCTCAGACCCGCGGACGCAAACGAAACCGCAGCCGCGTGGAGGCTCGCCATTGAACGCAACAAGCCCTGCTTTTTCGCTTTGAGCCGGCAAGATCTTCCCGTGCTCGATCCTGCCGCGCAAGATATATATGCCGGAGTAAGCAAGGGCGCTTACGTGGTGGTCGATGTGCCAAACCCGAAGGTAATTCTGGTCGGCACCGGGGCTGAACTTTGGCCCTGTATCGAGGCCGCGAAGTTGCTGGCCAACCACCAAATTGCCGCGCGCGTCGTGAGCTTTCCCAGTTGGAAGCTATTCGAAGAGCAATCGGCGGATTATAAGTCCAGCATCCTGCCGGCCGGCGTGCCCAAGCTGGCGGTCGAGGCTGGAGCCACTGTTGGTTGGTGGAAGTATGTAGGCCAGAGTGGAGATGTTCTGGGCGTGGACCGTTTCGGAGCATCGGCGCCGGGGCCGAAGGTTCTAGCGGAGCTTGGCTTCAGCGCAGAAAACGTGGCAGCACGAGCCAGGAAGCTTGTCGAGCGGAGTTAGCGCTGCTAGCGAGATTGGCGGAGTTAGAAGTCCAATGCCGTTGACTAACTCCGCCCACACTGCAAATAAGTGCGCTTCGCGCCTAACACCGCTAATCTATCAGAAAGGATTATGGTGAAACTCGTAATCGCATCCGACCACGCGGGATTTACTCTCAAGGAAGACATCCGCACCTACCTTTCGAAGGCCGGTCACGAGGTTGTGGATCTTGGTACTTACGAACCGGACCCGCTCGACGACTATCCTGACTATGCCGAGAAGGTGGGCTTGGCGCTGAAACGGGGTATTGCTCCGCGCGGAATACTTATCTGCGGTTCAGGTGTTGGAGTATGCGTCGCCGCCAACAAGATCCCAGGGATCCGCGCCGGAATGTGCCATGACACGTACTCGGCGCACCAGGGTGTCGAGCATGATGATATGAATGTCTGCGTGCTGGGTGCGCGCATCATCGGCGCGTCCCTCGCTTACGAAGTCGTGGACAGGTTCATCTCGGCGCAATTCATCGTCGACGAAGAGCGTTTTCAGCGGCGCTTTAAAAAGGTGTTGGCGATCGAGGCAAAATATCTGTGCGGCGACGGATCGTCAAACCCGGCATAGTAATTTGCAATGATTCTCCGACAAGCGCGAATTAAAGGTGCCCGTGTTTCCATTCGACGTGATTCTCTTCGATGTTGGCGGGGTCCTGCTAACCAACGGCTGGGACCATGCCGAGCGCGCCCGAGTGCTGGAACAGTTTCATCTGGATGTTGAGAAGTTTGAGGCTCGCCATCCCAATCCCTACGCAGCCTGGGAGATCGGCGCGATCTCAGTCCAGCGTTACCTCGATGAGACGGTCTTCAATGAGCCGCGCAGTTTCTCTTCGCAAGAGTTTTTCGGAGCGATCTGCGCGCAGTCCAAACTGCTCCCCGACGGGGCTCTGGGGATTCTGGAAGAGCTAGCGCAGGCGAATAGGTGTCTTGTGGGCGCACTTAACAATGAGGCGCGGGAGACCAACGAGTTTCGACTTGAACATTTTGGATTGCGCAAACTATTCAAGGTTGCGCTGAGTTCCTGCTATCTTGGGTTGCGCAAGCCGGACGCAGAAATTTATAAGCGTGCAATTGATATTCTGGGCAGGCCGGCAGAGCGCATCTTATTTATCGATGATCGGGCAGGAAACGTTGCCGGAGCTAAGACTCAAGGGATGAAGGCCATTCAATTTGAGGGTTCGGAGGCCTTGCGGCGAGAGTTAATTGGCTTAGGCGTTTTATAACACTTGACGCTGAGCGGCGCGGCAATCGAAAACTGCACCGCCCAGTGGGGTCGAGTTAGATCTTAACAAATAAGAACCTAGACAACGTAGGTAGTGGATGAGACGCGGCCTCCCGTGCCGGTCCAGTTCGTGTGGACGAATTTGCCGCGCGGCTGATCGGTGCGCTCGTAAGTGTGTGCGCCAAAATAATCGCGCTGCGCCTGGAGAAGATTTGCCGGCAGCCGCGCCGCGCGATAACCATCGTAAAAAGCCAGCGCTGTGGAAAACGCCGGAGTGGCCACGCCTAACTCGATCGCATTGACCAGCGCCTTGCGCCACGACGCCTGATAGTTGTTGAGCGCACTCGAGAAGAAGCTGTCCAATAGCAGATTTTCGATTTCCGGATTCTTGTCGAAGGCCTCTTTGATTTTGCTCAGAAAGCGGCTACGAATAATGCAGCCGCCCCGCCACATCAGCGCGATGCCGCCCATGTTCAAGTTCCATCCATTCTCTTTCGCTGCGGCCCGAAGCAGCATATAACCTTGCGCATAAGAGATCATCTTGGAGCAGTAGAGCGCGCGGCGCACATTCTCAATGAATGCGGCGCGGTCGCCTACTGCCGGTTTCGAGTCAGGACCTTGCAGGATCTTCGATGCGCTGACGCGCTCATCCTTTAGCGCCGAGAGGCAACGCGCAAAGACTGACTCGCCGATTAGAGTAACAGGCTGGCCCGTGTCGAGCGCGCTGATGACCGTCCACTTACCCGTGCCTTTCTGACCCGCAGTGTCGAGTATCTTATCTACAAGCGGTTGACCGTCCTCGTCTTTCATCGCAAAAATATGGCTGGATATCTCGATAAGATAACTATCCAACTCGCCCTTGTTCCAATCGGTAAAGACTTCATGTAACTCATCGGCTGAAAGTCCCAGGCCACGCTTGAGCAGGTCGTAGGCTTCACAGATCAACTGCATATCGCCGTACTCGATGCCATTGTGCACCATTTTCACGAAATGGCCTGCGCCACCTTCACCCACCCAGTCGCAACAAGGAGTTCCGTTTTCAACCTTAGCTGCGATCGCCTGAAAGATCGTCTTCACGTAAGGCCACGCAGCCGGATTGCCACCGGGCATGATCGAGGGGCCGAATCGCGCGCCCTCTTCGCCGCCTGAGACACCGGTGCCGATAAAAAGAATGCCTTTTGTGCCCAGGTCGGCGGCGCGGCGGTTGGAGTCGGTGAAGAGCGAGTTACCGCCATCGATAAGGATGTCGCCCGCCTCAAGGAGAGGTAAAACCTGGTCGATCGTCTGGTCGACGGAAGCGCCGGCCTTGACCATGAGCATGATGCGCCGGGGCCGCTTGAGCATGCCGACGAACTCTTTTATGGAGTGCGCCCCGACAACTTGTGTTCCTTTGGCCTCGTCGGTCAGGAAGTCGTCAACTTTGGAAATGGTGCGGTTAAAAACGGCCACCTTGAAGCCTTGGTCGTTCATGTTCAGGACAAGGTTTTGTCCCATGACGGCGAGGCCGATGAGGCCAATATCACACGATGCTTCCGGCATAAGTTCTCCGAATCTCCCTTGTTTGGCGTCCAAAAAGAGTAAACTCTCGTCCATTTTATGCCAGTCGACTGAACACCGAAAATGAGCGATTGTCAGGGGGTGTTTGCATCCCGGCGTGGCCCAGTACAATCCAAGTACAAGAAGGACGAAGCGCTGTTAACTGTGAGGATCGGTCGGAGCGCTCACGGAGCGTCGGAGGCGATGAGATTATGGCGACAATCGAGATGAGCGTACGCCCCGAGGACCTTTCCCAGGTTCCTCATGGCAACGAAAGAATTCCCGAGCCGGGGATACTGGTGATCTTTGGAGCATCGGGAGACCTGACCAAGCGCAAGTTGATTCCGGCGCTCTTCCACTTGGAGCAAGCCGGGCTGCTGCCCGAGAAGTTTGAGATTGTGGGGGTGGCGCGGCGGCCGCTGGGCGACGAGTTTGCCGCGGACATGCGGGCCGGAGTAACCGAGTTTGGTGGCGAGAATGTGGATGATGCCAAGTTGGATAACTTTGCCCAAAAGATCGGCTATTATCCGTTGCGCTTTGACAGCGCCGGGGATTATGCGGGATTGAAGATAGAGTTAGAGCGCATCGCGAAAGAGAAAGGGATTGGCGGCGACCGACTCTTTTATCTGGCGACGGCACCAGAGTTTTTTGCAGGAATTATCGAGAATCTTGGTGCGCAAGGCATGGCCCATCCCGAGCAGGGTAAGGTGGCCATCGTCATTGAGAAGCCCTTCGGCCACGATCTGGAATCGGCGCGTGCGCTCAACTTGCAGGTGAACGCTGTATTCGACGAGAGCCAGGTTTTTCGCATCGATCACTATCTCGGTAAAGAGACGGTGCAGAACATTCTGGTCTTCCGCTTTGCCAACGGAATCTTCGAGCCAATCTGGAACCGCAACTATATCGACCACGTGCAGATCACAGTGGCCGAGACTTTGGGAGTCGAAGGCCGCGGGCCGTTTTACGAAAAGGCGGGCGCGTTGCGCGACGTGGTGCAGAATCACGTGATGGAGTTACTAAGTCTGGTAGCTCTGGAACCGCCGTCGAGCTTTGAGGCCGAAAGCGTGCGGCGCGAAAAACTGAAGGTGTGGCGAGCGATTCCATCGATTCCTATTTTGAACGCGGTGCGCGGACAATATGGGCCGGGAGAGGTGGACGGCCAGAAGGTTGTTGGCTATCGCGAAGAGGATCGAGTCAGCCCAATGTCAGGCACGGAGACTTATGCCGCTGTGAAGTTGGAAGTGGAAAACTGGCGCTGGGCTGGCGTTCCATTCTATCTGCGGGCGGGCAAGCGGATGAAGAAACGAGCGACGGAGATCAGCATTCAGTTCAAGCAGCCGCCGCTATTGATCTTCGACCGAATCGCACATACGGCGGCCTGCCAGGTGATTCAGCCAAACCTGCTCACGATTCGCATCCAGCCGGACGAGGGCATTGCGTTGCGCTTTGGGGCCAAGGTCCCGACGACTCCGGAGATGGCTGTTTGCCCGGTGAATATGGATTTCGATTATGCGGCGGCCTTTGGCAAATCGAGCGCTAATGGTTATGAGCGGCTGCTGCTGGACGCGATGCTGGGCGACCAGACGCTGTTCTCGCACCGCGATGGAGTTGAGACCAACTGGGCTTTGTATACGCCGGTGCTCGAGGCGTGGGCCGCAAAAAAACCTGAGAAATTTCCTAACTATGACGCCGGCAGTTGGGGGCCGGAGTGCGCGGATCACTTGATCGCCGGCGGCGGGCACGCCTGGCGGAATGATCTTGGGCGCAAGGGGTAAAGCAGGGACTGAGGGACTCGGGACTAAGGGACTAGGGAACCGATGGCGGCGCGGAGGTTCGTGGCTTCCCGGGTTCCCGGCTCGGTTTCTCGAATTGGGAGAGGCGAAAGTTCAGTCCTTCAAAATTGCTCCAAACGGGGCCTCTTTTTGCTCGAAACTGGCGAAAATGGGCTGTTTTTTGGCCGAAAACCGGCGGTTTTCAGGGGTTTCTGTTTACCGATAAGTACACATTGTGTGACGGTGAAGTTGTTTATTTCGTTTAACTTATCTTGATAACTACTTCTCAAAAAGCGGTGTTTTTGGATAGGGGGGTGGGGTCGGGCTGTTTCCTTCTCCCTTTGATCGCTTTTCCTTTGCCCCCTGCGCACTCTTCGTTCGACCTACCTAAGACCATTGTGCGCCGAGAGAGGGTAATTCTCTGCACCACCTGCGATAGGGCCAAACGCTCGCTTTTCGCTAGCGGGAGGTTCGTGGTTTCCTAGGTCCCAAGTGCGAGGGACTTGGGGAACCCGGCGATTTCATTTGGTCTTTTCAATCCTCTCCGTATTCCACTTGAGGCCCGTCCCAAACTGTAGCCAGATGGTATTTTCTGGAGTATTTCCAGGTATGGTGTATGCTCTCTTGACCTGAAATAGATTCTCTAGCTCTGTTTGCAATTGATTGGCCCCCTTCGCATCTGGCAGGGCATGGAAGACTACTACGCCAGGGATCATCCCTTTGCTTGTTTCGGTTTCAATATTTTCGGGCTTAACCCCCACGTTATTCAGATCGCCATTGGCACAATTCGATCCAAACACGGCAAAAGTGATGAACGTCATGTACAATCCACCGTCCTCCTTATCAGGACTGGTGACTAGAATTCTGCACGGGGCATCGTAGCCAATATTTCGTCGCCAAGTCATAAACGCTCTTATGGTATTTGTCATGTTCTGGAAGGCTGGATCCCCAACTTGAAGCATTTGCTTTCTCAGTCTCAACTGAGATTGAGAGTCTTTTAGTTCTTCTTGTAGCTGTCTGATTTGTCCGCTAAGGTCTGCGTTGTTTGCGTCTGATGAGACTTTGTCCGTGACGTGCGCATTGGCTATTGCCGAAGCCAAATCATGATGATCCTGGTAGCCGCTCTTGGCTATCTCCCATGCGAATTGCGTCCCATAGACAAGAGCCGCGACCGTGGGAATGGCGAAGAGCGCGATAATCGCTGTCTCGGCGACGTGCTTCCTGAATTCCGCAAATCCGTGGAGGTAGCCAATCATTGCTGCCACCACGATGACGGTGAAAACCGCTTCGAGACCGCCATTAAGAAAACCCCTGCCAGTCGAGCCCACGTCTTGAGCCACGAAAATGTTCCAAGATCGCGCAAGCAGCCTAACGAGGTGTGGATTCCACTCTGGATTGTGCAGGATGGAGATAGCAGCAGCAATCGAGCAAGCGAAAATCGCAGCGAGCGAAAGTTCGAATAGCCGCCAATACTTAACAAGGTTGGCTTTATCGCTTTGTGAATTTTCGGGCATGGGCAATTCTCCTTTGCCGCCTCTTTGTCTGTAAAGTGCATAATTGCCAAATTTGGTTGCTCTACATCTACACGATTAAATTGCTGATTGTATTGCGCCTCTGACGGGATTTGTACCCGCGTCATCGCAGTGTAGGCGAGAGAGGAGAAGAGAGGGATGTAGTTATAGATATCCCACCTTAGGCGCAAAAACAAAGACGCGCCGAAGGTGGGGCACCCCGGCCGAAAGACAAAAGCAGGTCCTTCGACTCCGCAGCGCTGCGCTCAGGATGACAAATGAAATAGGAAGGGACGCGCGGCCTATCACGAGTGGGCTAGGTCTTTCTTCCCATGCCTTTGTCCATGGCTTCGTTGGCCAGGCGGTCGGCGTGTTTGTTGCCGCCGCGTAAGGTGTGGCGCATCTCGAATTTGGGGATTTGGCGGGAGAGTTTGCGGGCCTCTTCAAAGAGCGGGCGGAGGATGGGACTGCCTACCTTGTACTTGCCCTGCATCTGCTTAACCATCAGTTCGGAGTCGGAGACGACGGTGAGGTGCTTCGCGTTGTGTTCGACGGCCCACTTGAGGACGCCGAGCAGGCCGGAGTATTCGGCGAAATTGTTGGTCTGAATGCCGAGGAACTGGTTGAGTTCGGCGACGACTCGGCCTTTTGCGTCTTCAATGACTGCGCCGTAGCCGGCGGGGCCGGGATTGCCTCGGGAGCCTCCGTCGCAGTGGGCTGTGAAGTGCTCGGCAGGGGCTTCAACTGGATCGGGAAAAAGATTTCCGTTCATTGAGTTCTAGTGTAGCCTTTGGCAGACGGATGGGTGGCGGTTGGGTTGGTCGTAGACCGTCCTCTCTGTCCCGATGGGCTAAAGCCTGCGCTTTCCGGGCCTCATTCGGCACGGCTAGAACATTTTCACAATTCCCGCAAGGTTAGTTTCGTGGTTTCCCACCCATTTCACAAAGAACGTGAAAGGGCTGGGGCACGGAAGCCTACTGTGAATCCGAAGATGCTCTATCTGCTCTTTCAGCGGGGTGTGGCTATAACGTGCACGCAGGACCGCGCAGGAGATTCTTTTCAATTGAATATCCGGCGCGGTCGGGGAAGACTAACTCGATCTTTTGCACTGCGGCATTGTCTCTCTAACCGTTAGGGAGGGGCAAACTCTTACTTCACCATTGTGTCGGAGGTGTAGAGATTGGACCTGCCGCTGCCGTCGGTGAATATGGTGAAGGTCTCGACCAAAAGCTCGTGCTTGTGGAGATGCCCAACAACTTCAACCTTTGCAAAGCTGAAGGTGAAGTTGGCGCTAAAGGCTTCGGCGTGGCTGGAACTCACATTGGGGGCGTACACGGTGCCGGGCGCCGCACCCCAATTGCACGGAGTGGGAGAGCAGGCTCCGTAGGGGTTCACCGAGATGCCGCTGCCTGAAGCCGAGATGACGATCCTGACTAGGTCTCTTGTGGAAGCGCTAACGTTGTGCCAGTCGCCAATCAAAGGGGCAGGTAATACGACCAGATTGGGTTCCAGCGATTCTGCGATGTGAGAGGGGGACTTGAATTCGTTCGCAACCTTCGTTGTCATTGACTAACCTCCTTGTGCGCTCGTTGACGAGTGCGAATACTAGTGAACGTCGGACGCGAATCGTTTCAAGCAAATCGTCAGCTAATTTTGGTCCGGCGGGCCTGAACTGCGCGTGCCAGTTCGGCTAGCAGGGTGTGGGTTTCGTTCCAGTCGATGCAGGGGTCGGTGATGCTTTGGCCGTAGACAAGCGGTTGGCCTGGGACGAGCTGCTGTGCTCCGGCTACCAGATTGCTCTCGATCATGACGCCCATGATGCGCTTGTCGCCGGCGGCGATCTGAGAAGAGACACTGTGGCAGACTTCGCCTTGGCGGCGATAGTCTTTGCTGGAGTTGGCGTGGCTGAAGTCGATCATGACGCGGGGGACGAGGCCGGCTTTTTCCATTTGGGCGGCGGTGTCGGCTACGCTCTCAGCGGTATAGTTCACGGTGCCGCGGCCGCCGCGCAGGATGATGTGACAGTCCGAATTTCCGGTGGTGATGAGGATGGCCGACTGGCCGTGCTTGGTGTGACCAAGGAAGGCATGGGAATGAGCCGCGGAGAGAATAGCGTCGACAGCGATCTGTACATTGCCTGAGGTACCGTTTTTGAAGCCGACGGGGCAGGAGACGCCTGACACCAGTTGGCGGTGAACCTGGCTCTCGGTGGTGCGCGCACCGATGGCTCCCCAGGCGACGAGCCCGGCGATGTACTGCGGGGAGATCATGTCGAGGAACTCGGTTCCGGTGGGCACGCCCATCTCGGCCAGGTCCATGAGCAGATGGCGGGCCAGGCGCAGGCCGTCGTTGATCTTGTAGGACTGATCGAGATGAGGGTCGTTAATGAGGCCCTTCCATCCGATGGTGGTGCGAGGTTTTTCGAAGTAGACGCGCATGACGATGCGCAGGTCGGCGGAGAACTCGGCGATGGCGGACTTGAGGAGGGCGGCGTATTCGCGGGCGGCTTTGGGGTCGTGAATGGAGCAGGGGCCGACGAGAACCAGCAAGCGCGAGTCGCGACCGTTGAGGAGGTCGGAGATTTCATTTCGAGCATTGAAGATGGTGTCTGACGCGGCCTCGGTGATGGGGCGTTCCTCTTCGAGAAAGACGGGAGGAAGGACGACTCGGGTCCATTGGATGCGGAGATCTTCAGTAGTGCGGAACATGGGTGGTTTCCTTGGGGTGCGCCGGTTTCTGGTTCATCGTCTCCCACCCTAGCCGCAAAAAACAAGAACGCGGCGAGGATGGGGCACCCCGCTTCTGTTATGACTTTATCAGCCTGAGGGACGGCGGGAAGCTCAAGCGAATCTTCGCCGGGCTGCGTCCTTCATGACATAAGGCCGAGTCACGTCCGCGCGGAGTTGCCGAGAGTTTGCGAGCAAGCTGCGGACTGTGAGACAGGATGCTCGGCCGGGCGATACCCTTGCACGAAGGGCGCGACGCGGAAGGAGCGGCAATGAAGATTGGGAGTTGGACACGGTTGGTGCTGGCGGCGTCGCCGCTCTTGGCTTGTTTGCTGGCCGGTTGCGGAAATTTCTGGGAAGCGCCCAGCACCACCAGCGCCACTAGTTTCTCCCTTTCAGCCTCACCCACTAGTCTGTCTGTGGCGCCTGGCGCGACCAGCGGCACCTCGACGATCACTGTGACGCCGGGGAGTTCGTTTACCGGAACCGTTACGTTGAGTTGCGCGGTGACCAGCGCGCCCACTGGCGCCACTAGCGCTGAATACCCGACCTGCAACTTCTCAGCCACATCGCTCACCTTCACCAGCGCTACGGTACAGAGTCCAACCTTTACAGCGACCGCATTGAGCACCACGCCGGTTGGGGGGTATGACATTACGATCACCGGCACGTCGAGTGGCGGTTCGGAGACGACGGACCTTTGCGTTGAGGTGGCGACTTCAGGGACAGGCACTTGCACCGCTGCATCCACCTCAAGCGGGAATTTCTATATATTGAACGAGAATAGCACCGCGGGCAGCGGATCGATTGCCGGGTTTTCCATCAACTCCAGCGCGCTTACGGCGCTGGGCAGTTCTCAACCTGTAACGGGCGGCAACGCGGTGGCTATCGCTCCGAGCGGCGCATTTCTCTATGTAGCTTCGACCGCTGGCGGCATCACTCTCTACCCCATCAATAGCAGCGGAGCGCTTCAGGCAGGCACCAATTTCAATGGCGACGTGAGTGCCTTAGCGCTCGCGGTGGACCCGAGCGGCCAATGGCTGCTGGATGCTTCTGGAAGTGGTTCGCTAACGGCCTACCCGATCACCTCGACGGGCCTACTGGACAACACAACCCGCAAGCCGCAGTCACAACTGCTGACAGCCATTACCATTGAGCGGGGCGGGATCGCAATCTCACCGAACGGTGCTTTGATTGCTGTCGCCCTTGGCTCGACTGGCACTCAGATCTTCACTTTTGGCTCTGGAACGCTCGGAGGCGGGAACAAGCCGATCAAGCCGACCAACACAGCGGGTTCTGCGATTTCGGTGGCCATGGATCCGCAAAGCCGGTTCCTTTACATTGGCGAGGTCGATTCCAATTCGACAGCCAACTCAGGTGGCTTGCGCGTATTTGCCATCAGTGGCACCAATCTGGCCGAGCTTAATCCCACTAATCCCACATCGAGCGGCGGCGTATCGCCTCACGCGATCTTGCCGGTCGCGTCGGGCAACTATGTCTATGTCGCCAATGGAACGGGCTCCGGGATAGCAGGCAACGTCACGGGATTTGCGGTGACGAGTGGGATAACGGCGGGCGCCACCGTTGCGGCGGGGGCTGACCCACTTGGACTGGCCGAGGACTCGACCGCCGGTTGGGTCTTCGAGGTGGGTTCTTCTGGAAGCCCTTACTTCGACGCGTACACCCTAGGCTCGACCGGCCAGTTAACTTCGGAAGTCACTTCCACCAGCGCGGCCACCTCGATCGCAATCGTTGCGGCACCGAAGTAAAGGGAAAGCAGACAGCAACACTGGTCAGTATTCGCTTGGATTGCGGCTGTTTCCAATTAACCGATCTGCTATGCTCAAGGTGATCACCACAGGCTGTGCTCACGCAATCCTCCATCCGACTCGACTCTTCCCCTCGGCACTTAAAGGCTGTTGCCCTTTCGCTGCTGCTCGTTTTTTTTCTGGTTTTCACTTCGGCGTGCGCGCGCTTTCACCCTATACACCACGACACGGTGTATGTCTCGGCGCGGCAGATGTACCTGCATGACCGTGTGGCAGCCGTTTCAAATCGCGTGGGCGAGGTGACGAACGGCCAGCCGCTGGAAGTGCTGGAACATGGCCGGCGTTTTCTGAAAGTGAAGACCACAAAGAACGAGATCGGCTGGATCGAAGAACGGTCGGTGATCGACGCGAAGACTTACCAGACCTTTGATCAACTTGGGGTTCAACACAAGAACGACCCGGTGATCGCCACTGGAGTGGTGCGCGACGACGTCTACCTGCATCTTGCGCCGGGCCGGGAGACGGAGCGGTTCTATCTGCTGGCGGCGAACGCCAAGATTCAGCTTCTGGAGCGAGCTTCGATTGTGAAGACCGCCCCCGGCTCAGCACCCGTCCCCAAGCCGAAGGCGCCGAAGCCGGTGACAACCGCAAACCCTCAGGCGGCGAAGGCTTCGGGGCCAGGCTCCGAGCCGAAGCCCACAGGAAAACCGGCTGCGCCGGCGACGGCGAGTGTAACTCCGACTACTCCAGTCCAACTCGGGGTGGCGCCAGCGCCGGAGCCTCCGCCGATGGAAGACTGGTGGCTGGTGCGCGATGAACAGGGCCGGGCGGGCTGGCTGCTGTCAGGTCGCATGGATGTGGATGTGCCGGATGAGATTGGCACCTACGCCGAAGGCCAACGGTATGTGGGTGTATATGTTCTGAACAAGATCTTCGATTCCGAAGCGACTACGCCTGACCACAAAGTCCCGCAATACCTGACTGTGCTCTCGCCGCCCAAATCGGGGTTGCCGTTCGACTTTGACCAGGTGCGCGTTTATACCTGGAGCATCAAGCACCACCGCTATGAGACGGCCTTCCGGCTGCATCCCATCAAGGGCTTTTTGCCGGTGCGGCTGCTGCCGCCGACGAGCAAAGGGGAGCCGGTTTTCAGTTTTCAGATCGCCAGCAGCGAGAACGTGACGACCGATGCGGAGACGGGGATTATCCGCCCGGCATCGCCGCGGACGATCACCTACATGATGATCGACACTCAGGTTCGGCGAACCGGCCCGGATATGGGGCCGATTCCGGTGGGGCATCTGGAGAGCGAGAAGGGAAAGTCCGGTAAAAAATTGGGGAAAAAGAAGGGCACATAGAGTCAAGCCGGATCGGTCCAGTTCTCAATCCTGAGGTCTCGAACGCGGCTGAATTCTTTCGTGTTGTTGGTCACCAGCGTCAACCCTGCCGAGCGAGCGTGGGCTGCAATCAAGAGATCGTTCCCGCCAATCATCGTCCCATGCGACTTGAGATCAGCCCGGATTCTTGCGTAGTCAAGAGCCGCCGCCGCAGGGTAATCCAAAACCGCGACGTACCGAAGGAACTGATTGAGTGCCGCCTGATCCTTCGAAGGCTGTGGAGAAACCTCGACCCCATACATCAATTCGGCCTTTGTGATTGCGGAAACGCAGACATCGCTGACCGCAACAGTCTGGAGGCGCTTGAGGACTGTGTCGTGAGAGCGTTTCATGATGTAGGAAGAGATGTCCGTGTCGAGCATGTAAACGGCCATCAGATAGATCGCTCCTGAACCGGCAGATCTTCGATCCCTTCCATGAATTCCTTCGAGGCCACGGAGTCCGTTGCGAGGTATTCAGACCAATCGGCGGGACGCGCGGAGAGAATCACGTCGTCCCCTTCCTTCCGAATAAATACCTCGGATGTTGAGAACTGAAAATCCTTTGGAAGCCGGACAGCCTGGCTTCTGTTATTCATAAAGATTCTGGCCGTTCGCTGCATTGCACTCCCTCCATTCGCCTTGCATATACAAAAGTATATGCCCAAAAGCAGTGGCTCACACAAGGAATAGGTAAGTCACTGTCGATTCGAGATTTGAATCGTGGGAATCTCACGTATGAAGACGGGAGAGAGTTACTCTTAACCCCGTCGGCGCAGCTCAAGCTCGACTACGCGCATCATCTCGGCTTCGGGGGCGGGCTTGCCGGTCCAGATTTCGAACTGGCGGGCGCCTTGCTGGACGAACATTTCCAGGCCGCCAATTACCGGAATGCCTCGCCCCTGTGCCAGCTTGATTAACGGCGTTTCGAAGGGATTGTAGACCAGGTCGAAGACCAGGCCGGCGTTCAGCTCTTTCTTCCCGTTATCAAAAGGCGGGGGGAGTTGTTGCTTTGAACCCGCCATGCCGCAGGGAGTGGCGTTGATTAGAATGTCGAAACGGGGAGAGCCGGCGAACTTCTCCGGGTTGAGCGCCTTGGCTTTGGACTCTTTTGCGAGCTTGACGGCGTTCTCGTGGGTGCGGTTGACGATGAAAACCTCGGCACCCTGGTCGACGAGGCCGAAGACGGCGGCACGGGCAGCGCCTCCAGCGCCGAGGACGGCAATGCGGGCACCCTTGAGTTTGAGCCGTTTTTCGAGCGGGCGGATGACTCCATCCACATCGGTGTTGAAGCCGTAAAGCTTGCCGTCGGCGCCGGTACGCAGCGTATTGCACGCCCCGATGCGATGAGTAAGCGGGACGGATTTTGGAAGGACAGGGTTCGCCAAATGGGGCAGGACTTCTTGTTTGAAGGGCATGGTGACGGCGATACCGGCCAGTGGCAGTTCACGCGCTAACGTCAGCAGATCATCCAGAGTGCGGGTTTTGAGCGGCAAAAAGACGGCGTTCACGTTTTCACGGCGAAAAGCGGTGTTCTGCATCAGGGGCGAGAGCGAGTGAGCGATGGGGTTGCCGACGACGCCGAAGAAGCGCGTGGCGTGGTCAAGCTGGTCGACGCGATAAAGGTCGCGGAGGGTGCGCAGGTTCATCTGGCCGGGCGCGGTGGCCAGCTTGGAGTCGGCGTCAGAACCGTCGGAGAAGGAAGCGAATGTGAAAGCAGCCCCGAACCGCAGGCCAAGAATGCGACTGATGAGTCCCTCCTCGCCCATGGCGATGCCTACAAATTCAGTTGAGCGAGAGCGGTCGGCGACGAGATGGAGGACGGCGAGGTTGTCGGCCAGAGAGCGGGCCGTCGAGACGACCTTGACGAAGTCCGGTCGAAAGACCTCGATGCGCTGCGCGGCCTGTTCCAGATTTTTGGTTCGCGTGAAATCGTGAAAGCTAACCAGAAGTGCCGCGCCGGTTGCGCGGAGTTTTTCGCGGAACTGATCGAGTTGGCGAGGTGTGGCCTCTTCGGCGGACTCGACTTCAAGATCGACGATCCGGCAGCCAGCCTGGGCGGCTGTCAACAGCACGTCCAGCTCCGCAGACAGGGACTGCACGAAGTGCCCGCCAAACTGCTTGCGCCGGCAGGTAGCGATGACCGTCACTTCGCGCTGAGCGGCGAGAAACTCCTTGATTTTTGGCAGCGCCGCGGCCGGCTTAGGGAGCGAGTCGAGACGGAACTCGAGGAACCGGGCATCAGGCTGCGATTCCAGGAGAGCCTTCTGCGCGCGCTCGATCAGTTCCGCCGGAGACCCAGCCTGAATGGCTACACAGAGCTTGCCGATGTCGCCGAGTCGCAAGCGGACCGGAGGTGCGAACGCAGAATCGTGCGATGTGGGGTTGGAGACTTGCATGGTATCGTTTGACGCATCTTATAGTGCTCTGGCGTAGGATGCAACCGCGAATTGGCGCTTTTCTTCGGGCTGATAGCGGATTCAGAATCTGTCAGGCTTCAAAAGCAGCCAGAATCTGTTCGGTGGATCGGACGCGGCCCAGGCGAGGAAAGATGCGCTCCACGCTATTCAAATGGCTCTCGGGGGAGAGGCCGGTCATCGCGTCCTCGGCGAAGATCAGTTCGTAATTGCGCTCGTAGGCGTCGCGGGCCGTGCTTTCCACACCGGCCTCGGTCGCGATGCCGCAGAGGATGATAGTTGTCAGATTCCTGCGGCGCAGTTGCAGATCGAGGTCGGTGCCGTAGAAGGCGCCCCATTGGCGCTTTTGGATCAGCAAGTCATTTGGCTGACGGTTGAGGTCAGGAATCAGTTCGCTCCAATCGGGCGGGAGAGAGCAGGGCAATCGCATGAATGCATTTTGCAGATAATTACTCGCATCCTGCTAACCTG
>CAYTJN010000088.1:0-17009 GCA_964438125.1 uncultured Occallatibacter sp. | reverse complement strand
TCACGGCCAGATCGTACTGCGGATGGCTCTTCAATCCGGGATAGGCCAGCTTGCTCACCTTGGGATGCTTCGACAGATACTCGGCCACGGCGCGTCCATTCTCTTCGTGCTGCTTGATGCGCAGCGGCAGAGTCTTGATGCCCCGTAGCACCAGGAAGCACTCGAAGGGGGACATCACTCCACCAGCCGCCTTCTGCACCAGCAGGAAGCGTTCCTTGTGCTCGGGCTTAGAGCCAACCAGCGCCCCGCCCAGTCCATCCGAATGGCCGTTAAGATACTTGGTCGTCGAATGCATCACGATGTCCGCGCCCAGCGCCAGCGGGCTTTGCAGCACCGGCGACAGGAACGTGTTGTCCACGCTGACTTCGACGCCTTTCGCATGGGCGATCTCACTCACCGCGGCAATGTCGGTCAAGATCATCAGCGGATTGCTGGGCGTCTCAATGTGAACCAGCTTTGTGTTGGGCCGGATCGCGGCTTCCAACGCCATCAGGCTGCTGGTATCGACGTACTCGATCTCGATGCCATAGCCTGAGACGATCCGCTCAAAGAGCCGCACCGTTCCCGCATAAACATCCTTGGAACAGACCACGTGATCCCCTGCGCGCAACATGGCCACCAAAGCCGAGATCGCAGCCATTCCGGTCGTGAATGCATGAGCACTGTGCCCGCCCTCAAGCGCGGCCAGCGCCTCTTCCAGCCGATCGCGCGTGGGGTTACCGGCTCGAGAGTAGTCCCAGCCCCGGTCGGTCTCGATCCCGGTCAGTTCAAAGGTCGAGGAAAGATAGACGGGCACATTCACAGCCCCGGTTTGCGGGTCGGGATATTGCCCGGCATGAACGGCAAGGGTCGAGTATTTGCATGAGGAAGCAGTCATAGTTCGCGCGCGATCTCCTGCTTCTCAGCTTATCGCAATGATGCGTTCGGTGTGTAGAATCTAGCTCCAGTAAATAGTGCAGTCTCCGAGTTGCCGATCATTCGACCCGATTTTCATCCCGAAAAACGATTGTGAGCGCGAACGAACAGCCGACTTTAGCAATTGACCCGTGAATTGTCGCCGCTGATAGATTTAAGGGAATGCTTTTGCCTTGATGACTATCGCGGGAGGGCTTATGTACGCGGAGAGATTCTTGAAAGGCCGCGCAGTGAAGATAGCACTGATGATTCTTGTATTTGTATCGACGACAGTCCCCACGGGGGCGATTGAATCGGCTCAGGGCCGACCCAGATCGATCATCTTTCGTTTCCGCCCGATCACGATAGGGGAAAAGCGGGCATTCCACGTCGAGGTGCGATTTCGCGCGTCGGATCAGGTGACCGCGATCAGAGTGCCGACAAGGTGGGGTGGTGCGCCGCATCTGGAAGAGCAGACTCAAAATCTGAAGGTACTGACGCACGGGGCAACGCTTGAGGACGGCGCCGATCCTGGCGAGAAAAAGCTCCAAGCCCGACCGGGCGAAAGGGTGAAACTGGCCTATGACATCGTGCCGTTGCAGACGGGGCTGTTTCGGCATCCGCAAGAACACATGGCAATCATCAACACGGACTATTTCCTCTTCAATCCGAGAAATGCGCTTGTATACCCGAAACTACCCAGTACCGATTTGGTAGACGCAACGTTTGATTGGCGTGCGTTGCCGAAGGGGCTGCCGTTCGTCAGTAGTTTTGGCGATGGGAAGCGGGAATTGCGGGTGCGAGCGCCATGGTTCCAGATACAGGATGCTTTGTTCGCAGGCGGGAGTTTTCGCCTGTCCAAGAGTTTTGAGAATAGAACAACGCTGGTGTTGGCGACTCGGGGTACATGGAAGTTCACCGACGCAGAAGCATTTGAGAAGATTCGCCGGGTAATCAATGAGGAGAACAAGTTTTGGCATGCAAATCCGATGTCATTTTTTCTTGTAACGCTGGCTCCGTTTGACGATAATTCAGGCACTAACGATGGAAGCGGCTTCACGAACGCATTCATGCTGTTTCTGTCGCACGAGGATACATTTAATGCGGTACGTGTGAAGCTGCTGGCGCACGAAATGTTCCATCGCTGGAATTCCATGAGCATGGGTCCTGCAGACGAAGTGATGCAGTGGTTCACTGAAGGTTTCACGGTGTACTACGAGATGGTAATACCGTTGCGGGCGGGGCTGATCACTTATACGGATTACCTGAAGTATCTAAACAGGCGGCTCCAGGAGTACCAGACATCGCCGTTCCGGAAGGTTTCAAACGCCGAATGGTGGAACCTCTCACACACATCGGGGCCAGGGTATGGACTGCCGTATACACGAGGCGCGGCATTGGCACTGTGGACGGATGCAGCGATTCGAGAACGTAGCGGAGGCAAGTCGTCGTTGGACAATGTCATGTTCGATCTGGTCGATGAAGCACGGGGACCGAAGCCGCCGGAACTGACGGAGGATCGGGTGTTTGCCGCATTTGCGCGCTATCTCGGTCCGAATCAAGTGGCCCAGATGCGAGCGATGGCAGTGGACGGCGCAGACATACCACTGCCAAAAACACTAGGGAAGTGCGCGCAGTTGGAGCAGGTGACCCAAACAGTCGTGGATACTGGATTCGACGAGAAGAGCCTCGAAAGCAAGCGCATTGCAGGTGTGGACCCCTTGGGTCCCGCGTACCGTGCCGGGATTCGTGACGGGCAGGAAGTATTCCGGTTCTCTATCTATCACGACGACCCGTCAAAGGACATTCTGCTGGGGGTGGTAATCGACGGCAAGGAGGAGATGATCAATTTCTCGGGTGCGAAGCGAGTGGAGACAAACCAATACCGGGCAACGGGGGAGGGGAACGCGACGCGGGCGTGTACTCCTTTTTAGCCCCGAACAAAGTCTCTCGCCGACAATCTATCCAGCCGATTCGTTTGATTCACGGTCATGAGTTCATAGGTCGGGCACAACCGCTTTCAGAATCGCGCCCGAATCACCGGCCGCAAGCGCAGGCAGGTCGGCCACAGGAAGGATCGTTACGAGCCTTCAGAGGCCAGGCGTTCATCGCGCCCCTATCGCGATGAACGGGCGGGTTCAGGTCTCGCCATTAACACCTCGGAGCGCACCAACTTCGGAACTGGAGGTCCTGGGCAGAGGCAAATGTTGAGACCGCGAAGACAAGGAGCAATACGAATGCACCGTGGGTGCGATTGAGGAAGTCACGTCCAGTGGAGATAAGCATGATTTTCGTATCGTAATCGCACGCAGAGAGGTAATGCCAGCGCAAAGATGGTGACGCCAAACTTTAACGTGGGGATGAGCGTGCTCGTAACAAGCGCAGAGAACGGGGAGCCACAAAACTTTCCCCGCGCACTTTGCCGATCATTTCCTGCCATCGGCGCACAATAGAAGCAGTCAAGAGAAGTTGGCCCACCTGGCCACCGTCCACTGAGCAACGAGGGTACCCCCCACCCCCCCTCCCATATTTTCTAAAGCTTGCAGGTAATTAATTCGATAACACAGTGTGAGTCTTCGGCTCGCCATTCTGAGCAGCGACCGGCTAACCGAATCCGCGCACCACTACCCGGCCGATCCGTTCTTCTTCGGAGTCTGAGTCAACAGGTTCTTGACCGAGTCGGCGCCGAAGCCTAACGCCACCACGGCCAGAGTTGCCGGGAAAAAATCAAGCTTTGCCAACTGATCCAGCGCGCCGGCCTCCAACCCTGCCAAGGCCACGCCGAACGCGATCAGAAAGCGCACTCCTTCAGCAACTGCACGAGTCGCCTGGCGCGGTTTGGGCGGCTGAATTTCCAGCACGCCCTCGATCGTATCCGCGGCCTCCAGATCTTTGCGGCTTTGCACCGAAACCGCAATCTTGACCTTGCGCCCGTTCTTCATCCGAACCCGCTTTTTTCCGAATCTCCAGTGCCGGGTTTCCCCCGCACCAGAACCGTTTACCAGCGGTTCATCTCCCAGGAAGTAGTGGCAGACTCTCGGGCCTTCCTCCATCAGATCGCCAGGGAAACTCCACCTGAACGCCAACCTGCTCAGCGCGGCGGCTCCGCAAAATCGGGGATCGTCAAAGTCGATCGAGAAGTAAACCGGGAGATAAGGCCGTGCCTTTTGCGTGTCAAATTCCACGCGAACCCGTTTCTCACCGTCTGCCCTGCGAATCCCGATCTCCGCCAGCACGTCGCTCTCGTAGATATCCTCGCGCATCTCCTGCACCAGCGTGGTCGCCGCGCGCAAAGATTTCCACGAGAGGGTGCCAAGCAGTTGGATAAGTTCTCCTTCGTGCTGCAACAGCCGTTCTCTTGAGTTTTTCCCTGGGTCGTTGTTGATCGCCGGCGTTGCCACCGGGATGGCAACCCTGACCATGGCATAGTCCAGAGCCGCATGAATGGCGGCAATGGCGTGATCGATGGCAAAGAACATGGGACGGACGATATTGGCCGGATCGTCGAACGGAAAATCGATAAAAGCGAAGATTCCCGACAGGGCCAGCTTCAAATCGTGGTAGAGGTTTTCTGGAAAGGGCTTGAGCCGGTCTTTCAATTGTTTGAAGTTTGCCGCGATCAATTTGGCCTGGGCATCGTCGTCATCCAACAAAGCCAGTGAAGCCGCGGCTTTGCTCAAAAAAAGATTGGCGGCATTCACGTCTTCGTCGGGCAGCGAAAATGAATGCAATTGGTTCGAGGCTGCCTGCAGGGTTTTGTCGATCTCGTCTGTGATGGAGGGTGGAGCGGTTGCGGAGGCATCCTGAAATCTGCGCCGCAACTCATCCAGCCGCTCGGCTACGGTCAGTCGCTTGGCCAGCCGCGCAATCGACACCGATACCTCTTCGAATCTCTCCGCCGAGGAGAGCGACAGCGGCCCCACTTCGTCCAGCGCCATCCCGATCTTGGTCCGCTCCAGCCGCAGCAGGACGCGAAGATAGGAGTCCACACGGGCGCTCACGCTGCTGGTGCGGTCGGCCAGATCGCTGATCTGCCGGTGCAGGGCGATCTTCTTCAAGACGCTCGGCAGCACGGAACTGCCGAGCAGCGAAAGCAGTCCGCCAATCAGCAGGAAGAGCATGACGTAAATTGCAAAGAGCACCTCCGTCTGGTCGGAGCCCAGCCGCATCATGGTCAGATCTACCGGAATATCCTGGATTGGAAGCAGATCATTCGAGACGCCATGAGGTCCGTGCTGACTCACCAGCAAGAGACCGCCGCGCCGTGTGGGGCGAACATAGTCCTTCCAGGAATAAACATTAGCGGGCGGTGAAACAAGAATTCGGGTAAGGCCGTTCGGCGTTAGAATGATCCCGGTTCCCTTCGCGATACTTCCAGACGCGACAACGGTGCCTCCAATTTGGAATCGCCAATCCAGACTGAAGAATTCGGTGCCGCCATTCTTGAGCGTGAGAGCAATGCTTCGCCCGTAAGCGAAGTTGAGCGGCTTCCCCGGAGCTCCATTCCCTTCGAGCGTGATATTCAGCGGGACATCCACAGCCACCGCGTTCAACTCGCCCACCAAATCAAGCTGGTTGAAGACCTTGGCATGAGCGGCCGTCGAACTGGCCATATTGCTGACGCTGGCCACAATCTGCAGCGATTGCCCAGGTCCAATCTGAGCAGGCACGTCTGCGCCGCCGGCTTCGAGCGCGAAAGTAACCTTGGGCGCGGGAAGTCTGGCGTGCGATGTCTCATCCAGAAAAGTCCCGGCATTCAGGCTGAGAGGCAGAGCTGATCCTCCCTCGTTGGCCAGAACGAATCGCGCAGCGCCCGCACCATTGCGCAAAATTACCGGCTCTGACGAGACGATCTTGAGCTGTGCCTGCGCTGTTGCCGCAAGACACGCCAGCCACACGAGTGCCCATTTGACGATCTGCAACCTTCGCATCGCTTCCCCCGCTGTAACTCAGAATGTGGATAAGGTCGTGCAGAGGTCACCAGGATAACGTTAAGAGCCCGATTGAAAAAAGGGGTTCATCAGGCATCAGCGTTCAAATAGTGCAGACTGGCCTTGGTTCGTTACTGATTAAGCGGGGAAAAAACGAAACCTGGCAAAACGGTACGGATGCTTTACCTTTGCGCCTCTGCAGTCGGTCTTGTTCCCGGGCGCACCACCGGATAATAACCGGTGCGGGTGCGAACCGTGAGCTTACCGTGGCCTTTGTCCTCGGCGGTCACTGCGACTTGGCGGAAGCCCGGCTCCGTGGTGGGTTTTGTGGAGTGATAGCCCAGCGTGTACTGATTGCGGATATCGCGCGCCACCTCGGCGGCAATTTGGTCGATCTGCTCGATACTCTTGGGGAAGAAGGCCATTCCGCCAGTCTCGGTGGAGAGCATTTCGAGTGCACGGCGGGCGTGACGGACCTCAGAGCGGCTCATCTCGTCGCCAAAGAGCAATCCGATGGAATAGATCACCGGCCCGGACAGTTGCTGCACGCGGCGAATTGTCTGCTCGAGATGCAGAGTCGAAGCGTTATCTTCGCCGTCAGTGATCAGGATAAGTACCTGCTTGGGCCGCTTGGCATCGGCCACCAGTTTGTCCGCCGAAGCCACCACGGCATCGTAGAGCGCTGTACCTCCTCGAGATTCGATGTGGCCGAGGCCATCGCGCAATTTGTTGACGTCGGAGGTGAATTCCTGGTCGATAAAGGCCTCGTCGGAGAAGTTGACCACAAAAGCTTCATCCTGCGGGTTCGACGCCTGGATCAGATCGAGAGCGCTCTTGTTCACCGAGGGCCGCTTGCGCGACATAGAGCCGGAGTTGTCCACCACCATGGCAATGGAAACAGGAAGATCGGTGTGCTGGAAGCTGATGAGCTTTTGCGGAACGCCGTCCTCTGAGATCGAAAAGTTGTCCTTGGTGAGGTCTGGAACCAATCGGTTGCCATCGAGCACCGTGCAGTTCAGAACAACCTCTTCGACGTCCGCATGGAGAACGAAGCCCCCGCTCTCCTTGTGCATCGGCGGCGGCGCTGGCCCTTCGGCGTCTGGTGAGCGCACCGGATCGCGGTCCACCGTGAGTGACGGGGCCTGGGATGCCGATGGGACTGGCGGCTGAGCCGGGCCCGGCAGTTGTTGCGCAGGTAAGGCGATGGCCGCTCCAGCAAGGAAAACCGCGAGAGCCGCGTTATTGCATAGGTGCATAGTAGCCCGTGCGTGCATGGACAGTCAGCGCTGGCAACCCCGGTGGCGGAGTCACCTTCACCTTCACTTTACGCCATTTGCCATCGTGGGTCAGATTCTTTGGTCGATAGCCGATGACGTATTGATTGCGCAGTTCAGTCGAGATCTTCTCGGCGATGTCGCTCATCTCTGCTAGGTCATCCACGCGAAAAAGGCGTCCGCCTGTCTCTTCACTCACTTCGTTGAGCAGTTGCGGTCCAGATCGCTCTTCCGGTGTGGAAGCGTAAGGATCGAAAAGGCCGATCGAATAAATCTCGACGTCGGCCTCACGCACCTGGGCGCGCACCTCACCCTCGGTGTAACGGGAACGGTTGTCGCCGCCGTCAGAGACCACCAGCAGAGCCCTGCGCTCGTGCCGCGCCTCCCGCATCTTTACCAGGCCATAGTAGATCGCGTCCAGCAACGCCGTGCGGTGGCCGCTCTGCACCGTGGCCAGCCGGGCCTGGATGTCATCGACAGAGCTGGTGAAGTCCTCGATCAGCTCAGGCCGGTCGTTGAAGCCGATGACGAAGAACTCATCTTGGGGATTTGCGGTCTTGATGAATTGCAAAATCGATTCCCGGGCGCGGATCAGCTTGGAGCTCATCGATCCCGAGAGGTCGAAGATGATTCCGATCGAAACCGGCGCGTCTTCAGTAGCAAATGAGACGACGCTCTGCGGCGCGTTTCCCTCGAAGACCTGGAAGTCCTCCCGATCGAGACCGGTCACCAGCCGGTTCATCGGATCGGTGATGGTGATCGGGACCAGCACCAGATCCACGTTCATCCGGATGCGTGCGCCGGGGTGGATCTTCAATGCATCGGGACCGGATGCGGCCGGCGCTTCGGCCCCTGCGGGTTCAGCCGTGGATGGCGTCGCGCTCGCTGGAGGCGTTACGTGCGGCTTGTCAAGCGGATTGTCCTGGGCAGATAGGCCCGAAGATAATAACACTGCCCCCAAACCGCAGATCCATATCCGGCCTCTGATCCCTCGCCGGTTGCCGCGCCCTCGGGGGGGCTTGCGCTCAAAGAGTAGCGTTCTCATACTGCAACTCCGAAGATAGAAGGCGATAGTAGCACGAATATTAGACGACTGGCGTTGCCATCCTGTCATCGTATTGTCGCAAAGCAAACAAGCCGAGGATCAATGGAAAAAGGACTCCGGATCGATTCATCACCTTTGAGATACAATCAACCCTAAGCGAGCAAATGTCCCGGATTGAATGGGATCGGGCTTTTGTGCGCAAATCCCATCGCAAATCGGGGAGAAAGACCCACAGCATGGCCCATATTTATCCTTTCCGCGCCTGGCGCTATAACCCATCTGCCGTTCGTTTAGAAGACGTGGTCACACAGCCCTACGACAAGATCACCCCGGCCATGCAGCAGGCTTACTACGATCGCAGCCCTTACAACTTGGTGCGAATTATCCTGGGCAAGCCCGAATTATTCGATGCCGAGGGCGGTGAGAGCGTTTATACCCGCGCGGCACGCGACTTCAAAGCCTGGCAGCAGCAAGGGGTGCTCGCGCAAGAGAAGTCGCCAGCGATCTTTGCCTATTCACAACGGTTCAAAGTGCCTGGCACAGAAATTGTTAAAGAGCGGCGCGGTTTCATCGCCCTTGGCAAGGTGCACGACTACGCCGACCGGGTCGTATTCCGTCACGAGCAGACGCTCAGCAAACCCAAGGGTGACAGACTCAATCTTCTGAAGGCCACTCATGCGCACTTCGGGCAGATCTTCATGCTCTACTCCGACCCCGCCTGCAGTGCGGAAAAGGTGCTCTTTGACGGCGCCGGACCGGCCGAGGCTGAGGTCACCGACGAGTACGGCGTGCTGCACCGCATATGGAAGGTCAGCGATCCGGCGGTCATCAACTTGCTGACCACCGCGATGGCCGACAAAAAGCTGATCATCGCCGACGGCCACCACCGCTACGAAACCGCGCTCAATTACTCAAGAGAACACGGTCCAAGTGCGTCCGTGAAGACCGAATTCAGCACCAGCCAGTTGCCGCAGCCCGCCTACCCCGAGGCCGCGGTCATGATGACCTTCGTGAACATGGACTCCGACGGACTGGTAATCTTGCCCACCCATCGCGTGGTTCACAGCTTGCATAGCTTCGATCCCACGGCCTTCACAAAAGCGGCAGAACAGTTCTTCACAGTCACTGCACTGCCAAAAGCGGAGGCGGCAAATTACATCGGCGCACTCAATGCCGAGCGAGCCACAGCCTTTGTCGCAGTGACCCGCGCCGGAGCATTTCTGTTACGCGTAAAGGCCGAACCGGTGGCCGCCGCGCTATCCGACCTGCCTGAACGCCAACGCCAGCTTGACCTGAGTTGCTTGCATACAATCATCCTCGACCGCCTGTTGGGCCTGGACGCCGAGAAGGTGCGCGAGCAGACCAATCTGCGCTATTTAAGGGATGCGAGCGAGGCCGTTGACCAGGTTCGCCGCAGCGAGGCCGACGTCGCCTTTCTCACCAACCCTGTTTCCATGGAGCAACTGAAGGAAGTGGCCTTTGCCGGGGACGTGATGCCGCAGAAATCCACCGACTTCTTCCCCAAACTCCTGAGCGGTTTGGCCATCTATTCGCTGGAATAGCTTTCAGCATCATTGAGCACGACGAACTTGGAACGGCACGATTGGCAGAGAGACTCAAACCCATGATCAACTTGAGAAGCAAAAATCATTTCAGCGATGTTTTGGTTGGGGTTGCAGTGATTAGCCTCAGTTTTTCGACGTTGTCGGCTCAAAACCCAAGCCCGGCTCCCAACCCTTCCACACAATCGCCGGAGCCGGCCAAAAGCGCCTCCACGATGCTGGTCACTGTGCTTGAGGACACGTTGATCCAGGTGATGACCATCGAGCCCATCAACAGCAAGCGGACAAAGGACGGTTCGCCGGTTCTCTTCACGGTCAGCGAAGATGTAGTGGCCGGAAATGTGCTGGCGATTCCGCGCGGCGCGACCGTTCATGGTGTGGTGATCAAGTCAAAGAAGGCCGGGGTGTTGACTGGAAGCCCTGAGCTGACATTCAAACTCGTCTCGTTGGATTTGGGAGGCCGCAGCTACCCTCTCGATAGCTACCAGTTCAAGGTAAAAGGAACCAGCAAGACAGGCCCCACGGAGAAGAAAGTTGTTCGAGGCGCCGCAGTAGGCACAGTCGCTGGCAGTTTCTTCGGCGTCAGCGCTAAAGGTCCGGTGAGGCCAGAAGGGTCGAGCAAGGCCGTGGACATGGCTGCGGGAGCTGGATTGGGTGCGGGCGTGGGAACGGCAATCTCGGCGGCGGCACCGGGACCGGGAATATGGATCCCTTCGGAGTCGCAGGTGGATTTCTATCTGGCGGTGCCGGTCACGGTCACACCGGTCAGTGAGAAAGAAGCGTCCCGGCTCGCACAGGGGCTCCATCAGGGTGGCCCGACGCTCTACCTGCGCGGCGATACTCCATAAGGCCTCCTGTTCCGAGTGAACGCAAGAGTGACGAAGACAATGACAGAAGCCGGGCTTTTGCCCTTGAGGTACGTGTTGCCGGTCAGGTGCGAAACTCGGCTTTCTCTCTTTTGCCATCCGTTTCTCAGCAGACTTTTCTGCCGGTTGGCTCTCGCGTCGATCGTGCTCGCAATACCCGCAGTTGCTCAGCAGGCCCCGCCCGCTCCGGCAGCCCCGCCACCGCGGTTCATGGTCGTGCTCGATGCCGCTCATGGCGGCGACGACACCGGCGGGCATCTCGGCGGCAATCAACTCGAAAAGAACTTTACTCTGGCTATGAGCGTGCGATTACGCTCACTGCTGGGCGCGCGCGGCATGCAGGTCGTGACCACCCGGGAGTCCGATATGGCCGTCGATCCAAACAAGCGAGCCGAGATCGCCAATCGCGCACAGGCACAGGCCTGCATCAGCCTGCATGCGTCCGAGGCCGGCTCAGGAGTGCATCTTTATGCATCGTCGCTGGCACCGAAACAACCCGTGCGCTTCCCCGCCTGGAAGACCGCGCAGGCTGCCTGGGTTACTCGATCTCTGGCGCTTGAAGGAACACTGAACTCCGCCCTGCTGCAAGGCGGCCTGAACGTAACTCTTGGCCGGACCTCGTTGCAGGTCATCGACAGCATGACCTGTCCAGCGGTGGCGGTCGAGATTGCGCCGGAACTAAGCTCGGCAAAGAAGGTAGCCACTGAGCTCGACGATCCCGACTACCAGGCGCGAGTGGCCGCGGCTCTGGCTGCGGCTCTGCTTGAATGGCGAACAGATGCCTGGCGCACGGAGGGCCATCAGCAATGATCCCCCGCCATCAACAATTGCTCTTCGGCATTTTGCTAGTGACCTCGCTCCTGATGGGCGCGACGCTCTTGCACTTGCGCGAACGAGCTCACCAGCGGCTCATTGCCGGTCAAGACTCTGCGCCAACCAGCGCTCCTGAAGTAGCGCCAGCCGAGGAGGCAACTTTGCTGGTTGCCAACGACAGTGACGGTTCCTTGCTGACTCAGGCGCGCTCTCTGCCGCTGCCCTCCGATCCAGGCGCTCGCGCTCGGGCCGTGCTGGGCAAACTGCTGGATGTCTATGCCGCTCCCGACGCCACTCACCCAGTCCCCGGCGGGGCAGCCAGCGTGCTTCAGGTCTTCCTGCTGCCCGCACCGGAGATCGGAGCAGCCAAGCCCGCCGGTGTTTCATCATCTGAACAGATCGAACCCGGCCCGCAACTGGCAGTCGTCAATCTGACGGGCGCCTTCGCGGCCGGCCATCCCTCCGGCATCGAGACCGAAACGCTCACCGTGCTTTCCATCTGCGGCACCCTGCACGCCAATCTGCCCCGCGTCACCCAGGTTCGTTTTCTAGTAGACGGCCAGCCGCGAACTACTCTTGCAGGCCACGCCGACCTGACGCGCACCTACCTGGCCGCCGATGCCCTGCCCACTGAAGGAGCTCACCCTTGAGCGGTTCTGAAGATCAAGTTATATCCTCATCTCCCACCATCGGCGTCTTCGATTCCGGCTTTGGCGGCCTCACCGTGTTGCGCGCGCTCGTGGCCCGAGCGCCTCAGGCTCGTTATGCATTCATAGGCGACACCGCCCGTCTCCCCTACGGTTCCAAATCCTCCCGCACGATCGCTCGATACGCCGCGCAAAGTGCGCGTTTTCTGGTTGAGGAACAAGGGGCTGACTACCTTGTCATCGCCTGCAACACGGCCAGCGCACTTGCTCTGGATGCAATCAAGGAAGCCGTCCCTTCTTCCGTCTCCGTGATCGGCGTGATTGAACCGGGAGCGGAGGCCGCTCACAGAGCGTCGAAAACAAAAGATGTCCTCGTGATCGCCACCGATGCGACTGTGCAAAGCCACGCCTATGCTGCGGCGTGCCGGGCCCGGGGTCTGCGCGCATTTGAGAAAGCCTGCCCCTTGCTTGTCCCGCTGGTCGAAGAGGGTTGGAACAACCATCCAGTTACAACTGAGGTTCTGCGAATCTACTTCGAAGAGCTAGTGAACCAGGCATCGTCCCAGGGTTTAAAACCGGACACTCTGGTGCTGGGATGCACCCACTATCCACTACTCCGACCGCTCATCGAGCAGATTATTGCTTCCGATATCAAGATCATCGATTCTGCCGAATCCACGGCGGATAAACTTGTCTGCTATCTCTCGCACGACCTTGGCGCACCGCCTGAACCCACTATAGACGCGCCATCGATCCGCTGTTACGCTACCGATTCGGTAGAAAAGTTTGAGCGTCTTGGCTCCCGCTTTCTTGGCCGCCCGACAGGAAAGGTCGAGCTTGTGGACCTTGGCGGGTGAAATAGACTGATATTCTATGTGTTGGGCGGTCCCGATTCCCCATAGGAGGACCGTGGAGGACTAGAGTAAGCATGATCAATCTGGCGGGTAAGACAGCCGTGGTCTTCGGGCTGGCGAACAAGCGTTCGATAGCCTGGGGCATTGCCCAGAAACTGCACGAGGCCGGCGCAACACTGGCCATCTGCTATCAAAATGAACGCATGAAGCTCGAGGCCGAGGGCCTCATCGCAGAGCTCGCCGGCGCCACAGGCTTCCAGTGCGACGTTTCGAATGACGGTGAAGTGGAAGCCCTCTTTGCCGCGCTCAAGACGAAGTATGGCAAGCTCGACATCCTCGTCCACGCCGTAGCTTTCGCGCCCGCGGCCGAGCTGCGCGGGGAGTTTATCAACACCAGCCGCGAAGGTTTCCGCATCGCGCTGGATGTGAGCGTCTATTCGCTGATCGCCGTCAGCCGCGGCGCTGCCCCACTAATGACCGAAGGCGGCAGCATCATGACTCTCAGCTTTTATGCCGCCGAGAAAGTTGTCCCCAACTACAATGTGATGGCTGTCGCCAAGGCCGGTCTTGAATCCACCGTTCGCTATCTGGCCCACAATCTCGGTCCGAGAAATATTCGCGTGAACGCCATATCTGCCGGCCCGATTAAAACGCTCGCGGCGCGGGGCGTCGGCGACCTCAGCGACATGATGAAATCGCACGCCGACCGCTCTCCTCTGCACCGCAACGTGGACCAGTTGGAAGTCGGCGGAGCGGCATTGTTCTTAGCCAGCAACCTGTCGAGCGCGATCACCGGCGAGATCATGTATGTCGATTGCGGCTATAACATCATGGGGTTTTGAATGCAGCGAATAGAGATCGGTGTTCGTCTGCCGCCATTCTAGATCCGATTTCGCATAGCGATTGTCGCTGGCCTATTGCCCGCAGCACTTTTTGAATTTCTTGCCGCTGGCGCAAGGGCAAGGATCGTTTCTGCCAATCTTGGGCCCGTTGCGCTTGAATCCGGAATAGGAATCGCCCCAAAGCAGATCAGGAGGCTCGATAGCCGGTGTTTCTCGCTGCGTCGTGTCTGTCTCATCGTCATGAAAGCTCGCCCAACCCCCAAAATCCTTTATCGTGTCGCAAATCAATTGACGATGGGGATCGGTTGCAAGCCGTTCCATGGCCCATTCTTTGCCCTTGGCAAGATCATTCCGAACGTCATCCAGGCCGATGAACGTGGGATCAACGAGTCCATTTTCGTAAGCCTTCTCAATCTCATTAAGCAGTTCTGGTGGGTATAAGTCTGTAGAGTATGCTACAAGCTCGCTCCAAACGATTTCATTCTTGTCCGTCAGCTTGCCATGAAACAATTCGGCGAAATAACTCAGTATTTCTTCGCGGCTCTTTTTCCCCGAGCGAACAAGAGTGGTTAGACTGCTCAGCGCCGCCCCCCTGACCCACTCGTTGGCAGCCGAGTTTTCGATGATCGATTGAATTCCTTCGAGATTGCCGTCGCACACCGAGGCAAGAACTCGGCCGAGGCTCTCTGTGATGCAGTCTCCAAAAAGCGATTCGAGCAAATCGGTCGGCAAAAGCGCAACCCTGACCATCAGCGGATAGGCGCGAGGCTCGCGAAACTGCGCCAGTAGATACATGGCATAAAGATGAGCCATGTATTCGCCTTCAGCGTCTCTCTCAGCCGCCTGAACCGGGTCCGCGATCTCTTCCAGAATGCGAAGCAATTCCGGGATGATTTCGTCCTTACAGGCAATCGCCGCTTCCACAGCTTCCTGCTCGAACTTCCCATCGAACCATTCAAGTCGTTCGATAATTTCGTCTATTTTCATCGGCCTATCCGAGAAGGTCTGGGTCCGCTCATTACTCTTTCAATGTCACAGTAATCTTACGCGTGTCCCCACCGGCTGAGGTGATAGCGATCTCGCCGGTCGATCTCTTTTTTATACTATTGAATTTCTCACCCCATTCGACCAGCACTAAAGCATCCGGAGTTAGTAACTCGTCGAGGCCGAGAGTTTCTAATTGCCGCTCGCCTTCCAGACGATACACGTCAAGATGAAAGAGCTTCACCGCTTGGCCGTCGCGCTCGCCGTGATATTCGTGCAGCAACGTGAAGGTAGGGCTCGTCACTTCGTCCGCGTCCGCGGCCTCCAGTTCTTGAGCGATGCCCTTGACCAGCGTGGTTTTGCCGGTGCCGAGGTCGCCGCGCAAAATCATCAGTTGCGGCGGCACGAGCAGGTGGGCGAGTTTACGTCCCACTTCAATCGTGTCGGCACCGCTGTTGCTGGTGAACTCGTGCATCCGGCTCGCGGCGGGAGGGGCGGCGTTGGTCATTGGGATTCCTCGTCGGCGGCCGCGCCCGGTCATAACTCTGCCGGCAGCCCCTGCAACCAAAGATACCCGTTCGCACCACTCGAGCGGAAGTGAAAAGCCGAAGAAAGCTGGCTGAGGCAATCAGTAGCCAGTAGCGTGTGTTCATCTGCCACGCGCACGGCAAGATCGCCGGCCAGTCCGTGAAGATAGACGGCCGCTTCAATTGCCCGCGCGGGCTCTCCAGGATACTGTGCCAGCAGGCCGGCCACCAGCCCCGTGAGCAGATCGCCACTGCCCCCTTTGGCCATGCCTGGATTGCCGGTCGTGTTGATGGCCACGCGGCCGTCCGGGTGGACTATCAGCGTGCGCCATCCCTTGAGCACCAGGGTGACGCCGTTCTGCTGAGCGAAGTTGCGCGCCACATCAAGCCGGTTGGCCTGCACCTCGGCCACAGTGAGACCCGTCAAACGGGCCATCTCGCCGGGGTGCGGCGTGAGCACCAGTGTGCGTCCTTTGGCCAGCTTGGTCAGCAGCACCGGCTTGGCGGCAAGAATGTTCAGCGCATCAGCGTCGATCACTGTTGGCATTTTCGTCGTGGAGAGCAGGCCGGTGGTGAACTTGATCGTCTCCGGGCTTTGCCCCAGGCCGGGGCCGATAGCCAGCACAGTCTTTCCCGAGGTCAGAGCCGCCACCACTGAAACCATGTTCTCCGAGGAGATCGAGCCTGTATCGGTCGCAGCCAGCGGCCAAGTCATCAGCTCACGCGCGACAGACGAAACCAGCGGTAACACCGGAGCGGGAACGGCTGCCGTGACGAGGCCAGCCCCCACTCGCAACGCGCCCAGCGAAGTCATTGAAGGCGCGCCAGATTTGCCCACCGACCCGCCCACGACAAGCACATGGCCGAAGTTGCCCTTGTTGGCCATCGCGGCGCGGGGCGTCTGCGCGAGCGAGAGCGCCGAGCCGGCCCAGGTCAGCCCCATCTCCGAGACAATCGCACCCTGCGGCGAACCGATCGGCGCTACGACGATGGGCTGCGACCAGTGCCGTGTAAGCTGGCCAAAGACATGCGCGGGCTTGGGTGCAGTAAAAGTAATCACCGCATCGGCGGGAAACACCGGGCCTGCAAACGTCGCGCTGGTCTCGTCGGCCGGCCATCCACTGGGCAAATCGACGGCGAGGATCGGAGCCGCACTTGCCTTCAGCCATTCAAGTGCGGCCAACGCCAGCCCTTTGAGCGGCGGCTTGAACCCGGTGCCCACAACAGCGTCCAGGATCAGATCGGTATCGAGTGCGGCTTTGCAATTTGCCAGGTCTTCTGGCGCTTGGACGATTTGGACGAGACCGTGCGCGGGGCTGGTCAATTCGCGCCAGGCTTCGGCTGCATCGCCGGTGAGCTTGTCGCGCGAGCCAAGCAAGATCGTGGTGACCTCCAGGCCGGAAGCCCCCAGTTGCCGCGCGGCCATCATGCCATCGCCGCCATTGTTGCCGCGGCCGCAGAGGACGGTGATTCTTTTGGCCTGTGGAAACTGCTGGCGCGCAAAGTTGGCCACGGCTGCTGAAGCCGCGCGCATCAGATCGAACGACGGGACGCCGAATCTTTCACTCGTCAGGCGGTCGCAGGCTTGCATCTCGGCTGCCGAAAGAACTTGCATGCAAACCATGGTAGCTTACAAACGCGAAGGACAAGAGAATCGGTGATTTCCGCTTTGCTCTACTTTAACAAATCGGATTACCAATTAATTACCTGCAAGATGAGCCACTTGCAAAATACCCTGCGCACCTGGGCGAAATCGCATTCTTCGCTGCG
>CAYTJN010000087.1:8357-17126 GCA_964438125.1 uncultured Occallatibacter sp. | reverse complement strand
GTTTGGGCGACACATCACCATCGCGGATTGGAAAGCTGCTTGATGATCGCGATGCACATCCCCAAGAAACGGCACGAACACGTCGGTTGGTCGCACACGTTGACTCATCAGACACAACTCCTTGTTTAAATCGCGATGCGCTACTCTATCCAAGGCAGCCGCGGGGAAATCGAGATATACAGTTTCTTTGACTTTAAGTATTTCGTGTGATCGGGCAGCTTCCCGACGAATGAGATCTTCTTCTTCATCAGGGAATTCAGGGGGGAATCCCCGAGTCAATACCACCACTGTCACCTGCGCTCCTTCATTGGCAAAGCGCGCTATCGTTCCACCTGCGCCGAGGACCTCGTCGTCCGCGTGAGGAGCAATGACGAGAATCGTTCTATCCATAAGACACCCTCTTCCTTCAATGCAGAACGTGTCATTCTACCCTCTTCTTTAGACCTCAGCATCTCAGGCGTCGACCGAAAAGCTACGAGATGTTTCCCGCATTTCGAGTTTTGAAGCATCGGGGTGTTGCAATACGAATTGCATCGCCTGCTCAATGGCCTTTGGGTTGGGCCTATTCCCAAATAGGATCACGGCCACTGTTCGAAAAAGAATCTTCACATCAAGGAGAATCGATCTGTGTTCCACATACCAGACGTCCAAGATGATTCGAACGTTCCATGGGATCTCTGCACCACCGTTTACCTGCGGCCACCCAGTCAATCCAGGCAGCACTTCAAGGCGTCGCCGTTGAAAGGGGGTGTACCTCTCAGTCTGCTCCCGAACGGTCGGCCTTGGTCCGACCCATGACATCTCACCGCGCAAGACATTGATCAACTGGGGCAATTCGTCGACTTTGAGACGACGTATCACGCTACCAATGGGCGTTACCAAAGGGTCGCCTTCCCCAACCTCCTCAGGCCTGTCCAGAGGTTGGCTGTTCATCGACATACTGCGGAATTTCAACATCTTGAAGGGGCGACCCATCAGCCCAACTCTATTCTGTTTGTAAAGTACCGGTCCAAAGTCTGTTACCCAGACAACGAAAGCGGTAATAAGAAATAGAGGCGAACACAAGGCGATCAAGACAACACTTGCGGCCATTTCTAGAATTCTTCGCAACATATCGTTCAGTTCCTGCTACTTTGGCTTCAGATAAGGCCTTGCCCGTAACGCCATGGCCTTGGCTGGCAACGAATACCGCGCTTACGGAGGAACTCTCGTGTGCTATCCACGAAGATGCCTCCTTCGCCTTCGATCTTCTTTGCCAACAGGTCAAAGAGCGCACAACCGGGCGGAGGTCCAGCCTTTGCTTCTAACGTTAAAATGACGCAGAGATTGGCTGAGCCCAAGGCGATCGCTTTACCCGGATAGGTCTCGGTGAATACTAACTGAAAGCGTTTGCCCTCGTGCTCCAAACTGAAACCATCAGCTATGACCTGTGTTACATCGAGTCCCTTCAGCCAGAGCCATTCGCGGAAATCCCGCACCATCCGCTGCGCAATTTGCACCTGCTGCTTGCGGTCTAGCGGCCTTGCCGCATCCCGGACTACGCGAGCCGGAACACCAATAGCGAGCTTACCGGCGGGAATCGAAGAAGTCACATAAGAATTCGATGCTATGACCGCCGCACTTCCGATGCGACTACCCGCGTAGATGGTGCTGTTCATGCCAATCTGGCAGCAATCTTCCAACACGACCGGCTCAAAGCGGTTTTCGTGTCCCTCTAGAATCGAGTGGCCAATATTATGGGTAATTACGATTGAGCGCTGTGTAACGAAGACTTCTTTGCCTATCATGATGGGACGACTTACGTCGAGGATTGCATCGTCCCCGATGAAAGTCGCATCTCCGACGTAAAGGACTGCCCACGGGTTAGTCGTTCCGCCGCTGATTTCAACGCGGCGGCATCCAAAAATGTTCTCTCCCACGATCACGGTCGAAGCCTCGATGCTTAAGCCGGAGCGAAAACTGCTTAATCGTCCGACAATGAAGCGCTCACTGCAGTCCACGCTGCTGTGTTCTCGAAGTCGTACGCCGTCACCCAAAACAATCTCCGGACTTACTATCACGGTGCCATGTCCTAGTTCCACGTCCGATCCGATAAGTGCGCCGTTCTTCCGGTACTGATCGCACTTTTCTGCGGAAGAAAGCAAGCTGAAAGCAACTCGGTTGCCTCGCAATTTGTCTACAAAACGCGGATCGAGCTTTCCCCCTTCCGCAGTATTCAACGCCGCCGGCAAGGTGACGCCTGACAGCGAAATGTCTCGTACAGAGAAATGAACGCTCTCGCTATGCGGCTCTACCTGGACAGCATCATCCAGTAATGTCAAGACGTCTTCCTCGCGAACCATCGTTTGGGAGCTGAACAACTCGCGAGATAAGCTATTACGATCCATCAGTTCCAATGCCTTCTTGCTAAAGCGAACACCGGGAAGTGGCGCCGATGTGATCTGCGCAGCCGGTTGCTCATGAATGGGACGGACTGATGGTGCCTTCTCAACAACAAGCGCGGACTGGGGCGCTCCCGTTAAATTCAAATGGGCTATCAGCCGACCTACTGCCACTTCCTGTCCGGGATCTGCCGCGAACGCTATCTTTCCATTGCTCGGTGCTATGAGTTCAATCACCGCCTTGCTGGTCTCTAACTCAGCGATCGCCTGACCTTCTGTAACTTCCTCTCCATCGACCACCAGCCAACGCACGAGAATAAATGTTTCATCATTGACGTTTTCCATCGGAACAAGAACCGGAATAGTTCTAGTCATGGCTTGCCAACTCTTTGATCGCGGCGAAGATCTCGGAATAGCCCGGCAGTAATTCTTCTTCGAGTGGACCACTTGAGGGAATAGGGATCGGCGCTGAACCGAGCCGAATTACTCGTTGAATGACGCCGTTCGCTTGTTCCATCACTTGGGCGATCAATTCAGAGCCCGCAGCTGCGAAGCTAATCCCCTCCTCCACAACCAGAAGCAAGTGCGTTTGTTTCAGAGAGTCAATTACTGGCAAAGGATTCAGCGGGTAGATTTGAATTGGACAGATGACTTCTACCGCAATCTCATCTTCATCAAAAGCTGCCACCGCTGCTTGCTCCACGTACGGCAGCATTCCCCCGTAGCAGAACACCGTGACCTGGGCACACTTCAATGGCCGAAGGCGGGTTGTCGGATAGCGCTCTTTGCTATGCTCCAATGAAAAGCCGGCAGGGACCCGGACATCGAGCCGGCTTGCGTACAACTGTTTATTCTCCAAGACAATAGTTGCTCGATCGATCGAGTAAAAAAGCTCGTCGTAAACCAAGCCTGGATCGTAACGGTTATTCAGTGCCAGTACCCGTGTTTGCGGGATTCCAAGAAAGTGCTTTTCCAGGGACTGGCTGTGCGTAGGGCCGTAACCGCGTCTACCCCCCATGGGGGTCCGCACAACGAGACGAATATCGACCTGTCCGTTGTACATGTGGTGAAACTTCGAGGCATGATTAATCAATTGGTCCGCCGCTAATGTTAAAAAGTCGCCGAACATGATCTCACAGACCGGAATATGCCCACCCAGGGCCAGCCCGTTCCACATACCGATAATCGTAGCTTCGCTAATTGGAGTGTTGCGTACGCGGCCAGGAAACTCAACACTTAATCCCTTGGTGACCTTGAACGCACCCCCATACGGAGCTTCTATGTCTTCGCCCAGCAGAATTATCCTCGAGTTCAGGAGCATATTCCGTCGAAGCGCATCTCGGATTCTCACCGCTATGCGATCCGTTTCGAATAGTGCGGCCGGTTTCCAGGAGGCATAATCCACTGTAGGCACGCCCGGCTCTGACCCTGAGAGTTGTGCATAAGGCGCTTTATCGGCATTTGCGACTGCTATTTCAACGACGCGTTTCGCCTGCTGCTGAAGTGAGGCCCCCTCGACGGGGTTTTCACGAAGGAACTCATTTAATGGATCCCGTGCCCAATATTCTTCAACTTCACACGGATCGCGATCATCGTCTCCTTTGGAATGCGCCATAAGCCGGTCGCAATCGACCCGCAGGAACACCGGCGATTGCTGCTCTCGGACTTGCCGAACACATTCTCCGGCCACAGTGCAAAGCTGTTCTGGATCCCAAGTGTTACTGAGGGCTGTCTGAATTCCGAAAGCAGCCGCACGTGCCTCGATGTTGCCTGCCAATGTTTGTGACTGTGGAGTGCTTTGGGCGTAGCCGTTGTTTTCCAGTACGATCAGAAGCGGTAATTCCCATTTGCTGGCAATGTTGAAGGTCTCATAGACAGATCCTTCACAAAGCGTCCCATCCCCGATAAAGACAACAGCGACTCCCCCGGTTCCTTTCAATTTCAGCGACAGAGCAAGACCGGCGATGACCGGCATCATTCCGCCTTGAATTCCGTTACTGAAAAACCCATTCTCGACGTCGCACAGATGTTGACTTCCTCCACGACCGCTGCATACCCCGCTTTGCTTGCCCATAATCTCGGCGATCAAGCCGTCAACATTCCCCGTTCGAGCCAGGAAATGTCCGTGGCAACGATGATTGCTGACAACGTAGTCGCCACTTAGAAGCGGCCCTGCGACAGCGACACCTACCCACTCCTGTCCGATACAAGTGTGAATAGTACCAAATAGCCTTCCTTCGGCAAATAGAGCCAGAAGTTTCTGCTCGACCTCCCGAATCATAAATGCGGTCGAGATCCCACCCTCGAAAGTGGGTATATCAGGCGACGGTCTTGATGCCAACAGATTCATAGTAACTCGTTAACGTGTGTGAACGGCGGAAATCGCTCGGTTGACGATGCGTAATCGTACGAATTGGTACATAACTCGCCGGGCGATAGTTGCCAATCAAAGCAACACTCGGTAATCGGCGCTACCCCAAAAAATGACAGTCACGTTCACACCCTGGACAATGCGATGCGGCCCACAAAAACGACCCACTCCGGTTGCGACTTTCGCATCAACAGAACAACCACTCCTAGGTTGGTTAGTATCACGGCGCAAAACGCGATTTTGGTAATCTCAAAGTGATAAGCAGACTGAGCCGTCAGGCTAATCGCTCCCAATAACGCGATAATCCACATAGAACTTAGCTGCGGCTTCCTATAAGCCAACATGATTCTCCACAGCGATCTATCCGTCAATGCCGCTAGCACGTATATAGAGACCGTCATCGCCGCGGAAACTCCAAGCAAAACCCACTCCTTAGGCGCAGTTTGAATAGTTGCGACAGAAGCGACAACGAAGAAAGCCAAGGAAAGAATTAAATTGTGTGTGTTATACGGAGTCTTGCTTGCTGCGTCCAGCACACTTCGCAGAGCGTTATAGTACATCAATCCTGGAATCGCGAATATAATCACGCAAATCACGGGTACGCCTGCCTGATACGAAGGCCCGAGCCACCACCGGACCAGTGGTCCGGCAAAAATGAGCGCTTGCGTCATGATCAGAAAGGATAATTGCAAAACTGCGGAACGAAGATGTTGTACATACTCTTTGACATCCTCGGATCTTCCCGCTCCAAGCAGCTTGCTGACCTTGGCCAGTAGCATCATCATTACTGGCCAGAAAGCCAAACTCGTCATGGTTAGACATGTGATTCCAAGCAGCAGGTACGAAAGCTGATCCATACTTGTGTAATGCGAAAGAAGAATTGGCCCCAAGGCCAAGAGTGCACCGTTAGCGATGTCACCTGGAATTCGAACGATGCCGTAACTGAGCAATCGACGAGCATCCGGTACGAAATCAGACTTGTGGTATCGCGATTTTAGAAGTACCGGGATCGACAAGCCGATTGAAAGCACCGCCATGCCAATTCCAGTCGCGTCAATCAACAATAACACTGACCGGGACGACCACGCGACTTCCGTAGCAGCTAAGGGAACCACAACCAGCACACCGACCTGCACCAGATTTGCAAATCGCATTCGCTGCAGTCCGCGGTAGTATCCAAACACCATAGCCTGAAGCACAGATCCCATCAGCAAATAGGCAAGCCCGTGGACTAGACCGGGATCTCGCGAGCCGAAGCAAAACTGAGATATCGTTTGAGGCAGCAGCGCGGCACATATGCCCATAACTCCGAGCAACGGAATCAGCATCAGAAATGATGCCGCGAAATACTGGTTGGCACGCAACTCTGTCTCTTTAACAGTGTGGGCGATCTCCCGCGCAAGAGCTAACCCGAGACCTAGCTGAGCACTGGTAAGCACCCATGCCGACACGCGCCTGATGAGCAGGTATTGACCAATCGCCACGAGTCCCATGCTCTTGCCAACAAGACTAACAATAAATAAGTTAGCCGCAAGAATTGTGAGCTGGCAAACAGCACTCAGCAATACATCGGTGAAGAAGGGATGCAAACGGGACTTCGCAAACAAGTTGAATGATCTCATTAGCCGATTCGTTCTTAGTTCTTTGATTGGGGCGCCGACACACAGCGGCACACCCTCAATAATGGACTGCACGAATCTGAACCTTCTGCGTGCTTCTACGTCTGTAGAGTCTTCGGTTTTAAGGGGAATATGCCTACGATCGTGGTAAAGCGATGCGAAAAGATTTTTTTACTCCACCTAGGACGCAAAGTCCCATTGAAAAGACACTGACTACCGGTCCCACACGTGAATCAGCAACGATTGCCCTCCAAGCAGCGGCCATGCCGGAAGACCATGAAATGTCGTCGAACACCAGTATTGCCGAGGAGCTCAGCGAAGGCTTGATCGTTTCAAAGTATTCGAGAGTCGCCGCGAAATCATGGTGACCGTCGATGAATGCGAAATCGATCGGCGCAGCCTGTTCGAGCACTCGCGGCAACGTGTCCACGAAGCGACCGACAACGACCTCAGCCCGGTCACCTAAGCCCAACTGGAGCAAATTTGCAGTTGCAATCGAGGCCACTGCGGGAGCACCTTCCAGTGTAATTAACTTACCATGGCCGTTGATCTCCATCGCCGCAGCTTGATAGGCAGCTGAAATGCCGACAGACGTCCCAAGTTCAATTGCAACATTAGGCTGGAATGTACGCAACAGTTTCATCAATAGCAGGCCACTTGCAGGGCGCCGACTCGTGCTACGGCAGATCTTACCAAGACTGGCGTGAACCAATCGTCCCGACTGGTCACTATCGCCCGAACCGGCCCCGAAATCCACTACCTTAACGTGTTGATCGCTTTTTTCCATTTGATTGCGAAGCTGTTCAATCTGATCTACGAAGAGCTCCTCGGTATCCGACATCTGATTGTCAAGAGTGCCACTGAACGCATCTGCCAGGCGCGAACAACTCTTGTCATTTGTTCTGCGCATTTGAGCCAATGTGCTTGACGATCCGAAGACGCTGAAAACAATTCTTTCTAGTTCGTTTGTTACCGGAATAAGGTTTTCAAGCATTATCATTCCCTCGGTATTGGCTATTTCGAAGCGAAATAGAATTGAATGTCGGCATCTTTATGGTTGAAGCTATCCTCAGACTGTCTGAAGCCAGTCCAGGTCAAACCGTCGTCCCGGCTGAATTCCCCGTAACCGTCGCCGAAGAAAGTGGGCGAGGTGAATTTGTATCCTGACGCCCGTTGAATCGCATAACCCTGATAAACGGTGTTGCTCGGCGCGCTCAGGATTAATTGATAGCTTCGTCCCACTTTAAGGGTGTGAGGCTTGGAAAAGGTGAAGGTTCCCCAGTCGGGCCTAACACTTCGGCTGGCCCATGTATCACCCGTCAACGCATCTCCCGTTGAAAAGCTTGATGCAGGAATAGTCCCTTGATCGATTATGGAACCGTCGCCATCTACAAGTGTAACGACTAGAGGATCTGCTCCGCTGATTCGATTCAGCCGCACAGAAACGCTGGTCACGGTACGATCGGATTCACTTACCCTAAACCATTCTCCGATTTTGGCGAGACCGGAAATTTTCTCCGACAAATAGTTCCAGGATTCTTTATAACCCTGACCTTGAGTTGTTCCATCTGAATAGTTCAACTGAAAGATTGGTGTATCTGTTTCTATTAGCTTTGTACCAACCAGAACAGCCAAGTCGGTGTCGGGAATTGTTGGCTGTCTCGGTTTGGTTGCATGCCAGACACAAGTATCGTCGACAGAGAGGAAATTCCTGGTTGGATTTGGGTCACTATTGTGCCAGTGTAGGTGATAGAGAGTTCCAGCCGTAAGGAAAGGGGGAGCCGGGAAAACCTCTGTGCGTAGCGCGGCCCCGCTTCGCAGATTGTGCGGACTCACGCAAGCCAAAGGATGTGTTTGCAGGCTAGTCGATCGCTGAGTCTGCGGGTCGGCAGCAAAGTGGCTTGGCGTACCGTCGTCGGAGTAAATACACACCGTTAGTGTTCCACCAGTCCCGCATCCATAGCCGTCACATTCGCACTGTGCACCACTACAACCGGCTGTTGCGCCACCCTTCACGTAAACGTCATACCAGATAAAGCCTTTGACGGTGCCGCTATGCGTTGCACGAAATCTATAATCGACATCGATTTCAGACACTCGCTGATTGTCCAAGACGTCAAACTGGAAACCTGATCCGTAGTATGCCGGACTCGATTGAATGCTTGCCCCAACAACGAGACCCCAGGCGGAATATGCGATAAGCAGCGCTAGCCAGAGAAAAGATTGGGCGGGCAAAGACTTTCGCAATGACAAGGCGGATCTTCTCCGTAAGTTCTTCAGTCAGGTACAAACACTCCTCCAAGCTTCACAGCCAGTGCAACCAATGCAACCGCAACCAACTCCTACAGCTAATCCAATGCCAGCACCAACATCACCTCTCGTGCCAAACACCAACGCA
>CAYTJN010000087.1:0-8347 GCA_964438125.1 uncultured Occallatibacter sp. | reverse complement strand
TCGGATGGGCATCGTTGTTTCAGTTCTTTGTTCTAGACCTGGATCTTTGTACCGATCAACTCGGATTTTGACCCCCTGCGCAACCCGTGATTAGCTACCGCGAAGTCACCATTTCGGCAACACGAAGCCCGAGCGCTCGCGCAGTTGTCCATTTACCACCAAAGACACTTATTACCTTGCCGCTCTTTTCGATGCCATATTCTCGCGTCGCCTTGTTGGGATTGGTATGAGAGCGGATGAGCGGACGAATACCCGAGAACTTACCAATGACCTCAGCGTTTTGGGTGGGAAAGTAGAAATTGTATAGCTCTTGCAAGTAACTGGTTTCTTCGGCGTTGCACTCGATAGGATCGGAAAGTGTCTGGCGTACTTCAGTGCTCCCTACCAGCGTATTGCCTTGGTAAGGGAGGATAAAACAGGCTCTTCCGTCGGTCGGAGCCTGCAATAACAGTGCTGACCGGCAGTCACCGTGCAGAAGGAGGTGGCTTCCACGGACGAGGTCGAGATCGTGTCGAGTCGGAATGGCGCTTGCGTCCAGTAACTGTCTTGCCCAAGGGCCGGCGACATTCACGATAACGTCAAACGCGTAGCACTTCCCGTCTGACTTGAGGGTGGCATCCGTCGAAATTAACTGGACCTTCGTTTCCGTTCGAATGACTACGCCCGCCTTCCGTGCCTTATCTGCAGCCCATAAACCCAGGGCATTATCATCCATCTGTCCGTCATAGAAGCTGAATGCTCCCTCAAGTCCATCGGATCTGATCCCTCTACAAGATTGCAAAACGTCTTCGCGCGGGCGCCACTTGGACGCTCCAAGCGAAGACCCGCCTGCGAGCATGTCGTAGAGAGCCAGTCCGCATTGAAGGATCCATGTTGGTCGACTGCTCCCCTTATAAACGGGGAGCATAATCTGCATGGGCTTGGCTAGATGGGGTGCCTGTTCTATCCACCACCCTCGCTCATGGAGGGCCTCTCGAACCAACCTCAGATGTCCTTGCTCAAGGTAGCGTAATCCACCGTGCAATAGCTTCGTCGAAGCGGAACTTGTGGCGTTCATTAGGCGCCCCTGCTCAAATATTTCGATTGAATGACCCTTCGCGGCTAGTGCCCAAGCAGACATAACCCCATTGATTCCGCCGCCAACAACTGCAACTCTCATCGCAACCGCCTGATATTTCCATCCACTAATTTGTAACCACTATTGCAAGCGGAACAATTTGCCTGTTGAGCTTCCAGTCTTAGGCGGATGCCGCACTGACATACCCAACCAATTCGCTTCGCCGGATTGCCCACCACCAGAGCGAAGTCCGGCACGTCTTTGGTAATTACAGATCCGGCACCTACCATGGCGTAGCATCCTATCGTATTACCACACACAATCACTGCATTGGCGCCGATAGTCGCTCCCCGTCTGATGCGCGTTGTTTTGTATTCGTCTTTGCGGACAATATGGCTTCGTGGATTAATGACGTTCGTGAAGACCATGCTTGGCCCGCAGAAGACATCGTCCTCCAATACGACTGCATCATAAACGGAAACATTGTTTTGGATCTTTACATTGTTTCCGATGCGCGCAGCACCGACATAAACGTTCTGCCCCAAAGAGCAGTTCGTACCTATCTCAGCCGTGGAGATAACATGAACCCAGTGCCAGATTCTTGTGCCGGAACCAATCCGCGCGCCCAAATCGATGATCGCCGTCTCATGCGCTGTGTAGGCCGGCTCATCCATCGAGTTCATCATGATTAGTGCTCCAACGGCAGCGACATGCGACGGCCATCCCGTGCTGAGATATACATCGCAGTTAGCAATTCCAGTGAGCGAAGGCCCTCGCGGCCATCTGTATCCGGCTCAGACCTTCCCCTTAGTACGTCGATGACATTTTCATAATATAGACAATGACCGTGACCGTAGACCGAGTTAGTCAAATAGCTACTTTCGCGTGCCTTATCGTCGCTTGGATCATGTGAATCAAACTCCCAGTGGAGAATCTCATTCAGCGCAATGCCGCCAATTCTGACTGTTCCCTTTTCGCCAAGAACAGTAATTGAACCTTCAAGATTCTTTGGGTAAGTCAACATGGTCACAGACAATGTACCCAACGCTCCCGAGCGCCACTTGATGCCCGCTACGCCGGTATCTTCCACTTCGATATTGCGGGCTAGCGTGCCAGTGTAAGCTTGAACGCTTTCTACCGGTCCACCTATCCAGTCGAGCAAATCAACGTAGTGACTAGCCTGATTCATCAGTGCACCACCGTCGAATTCCCATCTTCCACGCCAACCCTCGCTATCGTAATACTCCTGAGGTCTGGTCCAGAACACATTGACAGAAATCATAAAGATGCGGCCGAAGCGCCGAGCTTCAACCGCGTGCTTCAGCATCTGAAGCGTCGAATTTGTGCGGTTCTGTTTGACCACAAAGAGACGCCGGCCTGCGCGATCGAACGCTTCAACCATGCGTCGGCCGTCTCCCCAGCGAGTCGCCATGGGCTTCTCGGTCACCACGTGCCGACCTGCTTCGGCGGCTTCAATAGCCTGACGTGCATGTAGCCCGCTTGGTGTTGCAAGAACAATTACATCGGCATCCGATTCGGTTAGCAACTCGCCAACCGTGGTATAACCTGGTACGCCATGTTGCGATGCGGCTTCAGCCATCCGGAAAGGGTCCGCATCGCATAATGCCACCAAATCAAGCTTATCGCTATGAGTGCGCACAGCCGAAAAATGATTTGCCGAAATTCGACCGCATCCGACGATCGCCATCTTGATCTTGCGTCCTATGATGGTCAGAGGTGAGGTCAGGCCCAGGTTTCGAGTTGAGAACGTTACTGACATCCGAGATGCCCTTCTTGTCTTGCTTTGAAGCCATTAGTGATGAATGCTTGAGACCCGACGAGTTTATTTAGTAGAAAAGGATCGGTTAGATGGCTATTAATGGTACGCAGAGTACAACGCTAATCCACTCAAAGAGGCCGCTAAGACGGTTTCGATACTCTGTCTTCCAAGCCCGCGGAATAGGCTTTGCGGTATATAGAGGATGTCACCCGCCTGAAGTGGAGGATCCGGGGCTTTCGCTTGTAAGATCATTTTCAAGTCGAGTGGAATTTCCTGTCGAGTTCCATTGATCGTCCGAATGAGCTCCGCCTTTCGCAGGGACGCGGAGGGCAGTATTCCTTCGGCCAAGGCTACCGCCTGGCTTGCGCTCAACGTGCCGCGGTGGTCCAGCACGAAGCCCCCAGGCCTCCCAACGTCGCCCAGAATGTAGACAATTCCTGCCAGACCCACTGTGATGTTATCCCCAGGTGCAATTTCTGGATTGCGTCGATTCGCATCCGGGTAGCTCATGTCGATAATTGTAGGTGACGCGGAATTGCCCTCATGCGCGATCGTGACTACGTTTCCTGCTTTAGAAGTTAGACCGCCGGCGACCGCAATGAGATCCGAAAGGTGGTGTGAGCGCAACAAGGGATAACCGCCTGGCCGATTGACCTCCCCGGCAACATATGACATCTGGCCGGCATACTCACTTACGAAGACGGAGACCTGCGGATCCTTTACAAAGTGACCTTCGAAAAGTTTTGATCGAATCAGTCTTTCCAATGCATCGGGCGATAACCCCTGGACCTTGACTTCGCCGATCAGCGCCAATATCAACTTTCCCTCACTGTCGACACGCACTCGCTGGCTCAACTCCGGTGTATCGAAAACGGTGATTTCAACAAGGTCCCCTGAGCCAAGTGCACTCGCTGCTCCGCTCATCGCTGATGACATCGCATCCGTCGAATATGATGGGACGGTATAAGATAGAGTTCCTGTCGCTGACTGTTGGGGCTCCTCCACCTGCTGGGTTCCTGGCTCTCGGGTCTGTGCTGGTAGGAGACTTGACAACGTCATCGCGAACAAAAAAACTAAATCTTTGAACTTATACACGAAAGCTACTCGCTTTCTTTTCATCATAGTAACCTCCATAGGACTTTGCCACAGACCCGTAGGGAGTGGAGTTATTCAATTGAAAGTCGTTGATAACAGCACCGGTTACGTTCGCATTGACGCTGGCCAGAATATCCTGGGCGAGACAAAATTCCTGCCGGCGGCTTTGCTTCGCGCGCAGGACAAGAACAACCGTGTCGACCATCGTAGATAGAATCACGGCATCGCTAAGGCCGATCACCGGTGGAGCATCGATGATAACGCGGTCGAATTCCAGCCGCCATTTCGAAACAAGTTCCCGCATCCGATCCGAGTCGAGCAGGTCAGGAGGTTTCGGGGGTCGCACGCCGGCGGGCAGAATGGTGAGGTTTGGTAACTCAGTGAGCGGCATGTAGAACCGGCTTGGATCTTCGCCGACCAGTACCGCGCTGAGCCCGTTTCCGCGCGACAATCCAAAACAGTGATTTAGGTCGGCCCGACGCAAATCTCCATCGACCAGCAATACGCGCTGATCCTTCTGGGCAAACACGGCCGCCATATTGACACTCGTTGTTGTCTTGCCCTCGCCCGGTAATGCGCTCGTAATCATGATTACCTTGGGAGGTGTCCCGGCGTTCGAGAGCATCAATGCGGTACGTAAAGACCTGAATGCGTCAGCTACAACACCGTCCGGCCTATCCAGCACCGCGATTCGCGAGTTACCATTGGGAGGCGCGGTTTTTATGATAGATTTCGCATCCGCGATGCGCGGAACGATGCCAAGTACGGGCAAGATTCCGACGTCCGCTAAGTCACGCGGAGACATAATTGTGGTGTCGATATTTTCCTGTAAGAAGCATAACGCTACCCCGAGTAATGCACCTGCTAACATACCGAATGCGAGATTGAGGCCGTAATGCGGCTCCGTCGGGTCAATCGGGGTGCGAGCAGGATCGATGACTGTCACGTTCGTCGATCTCAACCCAGCCAGGACGCCGGCCTCATTTAACTGCTTTACAAGTTGTTCGTAAAGGTCGCGGCTGGCATCCACGTCTCGCTTCAGCAGCGCTACCTGAACCGTGGCCTCACTTTGGTCGTAGACTTGCTGTTTTTGCTCTTCAAATTCCTTCCTTAGGAGGGTTTCACTATTCAGCGCCGCATCGTATTCACTCTTGATCTTGTCTCTGCTGCGCAATATCTCCGCATTTAACGCCGTTGTTGCCTGGTCTAATTGCGCCTTCGCTTGCTGAACCCGAGGATAGGCATCACCGAACTTGGTGCTCAGTTGCGCATACTGACTATTGAGCGCGGCTTGTTCGTTGTGCAAGCCTTGAAGCGGGCTTCCCGGCGTCATATCAACCAGTGCTTCGGGATCTCCCTCCATTGAAACTCGGTACCGTGCCTCGCGAACGATACGAGCCGCCTCTGCAACGACAAGCTGCTGGTTAATCGCATTTAATCTCTCAATCAGCACGTTGTGATTCTCGTCGGTGCCGATAATTCCCGTCTGCTTTTGATACGCGATGAAATTCTCTTCCGCGCTCTGAGCGTTGTTCTTTGCCTCCTCAAGTTGACCAGAAACCCACTTGGAAGCTCGCAAAGCGGCATCGTATTTTGTCTGGAAGCTCGTTTCGGTATAGACCTCTGCTATCGTGTTGACGACTTGAGCCGCAAGTTTATTAGACCTGCATCGATAGCGTATTTCAATGATCTGCGTCCGCGGCAGAGCCTGAATCCTAACGCGTCGATGGAACTCTCGCAGCATCTTATCGCGGCATTCCAATCCGATACTCTCGGCGGATTGGCTCTGGGTGGACAGACACCGGATCGGTCCGATTCCGAATAGCCTCGGCGCCGCCTCCGGGCGCTGGTCCAGACGAAGGCGCCGGATTACCTCCCAAGCGAGCGAGTCAGTCTCCAACACCTTCACTTGGGTAAGGAGCTTTGGATTGTCCCCAGCGTCGGCACCTGCTGCATTCAAAAAAGCATCCTGGAGCGCGTTTGAATCAAAGTCGAGGGTGAGTCGCCCCACTCCTTCATACATGGTCGGCAAAATCAACGATACGATTATCGCCAGTCCGGTAGCGGCGGCAAAGCAAAGAAAGAATGTTGACTTCCGTTTGACCAGCAGTCGCCATAGTTCCGGCAGCGATATTTCACCCTGAATCCGCGGTGTAATTGTGCCATGCAGAATATGTGACCCGCTAAACGTCGAGCCGCGCATTATTGATGCGTCCTGGTTTTCGTTCGGCTGATAGTTCAATAGAGATGCCTCGGTAGATCTTGAAAACATTGCTGCGCGTTCGGAATTTCACATTCGAAGCTTAATTGCAAGGCTCCAGTTCCTCAGCGGTCACATGAACGGCGATACTTCTTTCAATTGCATCAACGCTCAAGACGACCCTTAGTTGACTATTGACGCGAACCACAACGCCCTTCATTCCTGCCAGTGCTCCGGAGCGAATCCGCGCCATGGTACCCACATTTAAAAACGGGTGCGGATCAGCTTGTCTCTCAGATAATCCGAGCCTGAATGCCTCGATCTCGGCTTCTGGCAGCGCGAGCGCTTCCCGTCCATTGCCGACAATTGAATGCACACGCGGGGCCTCAAGAACGCGTGTGCATTGGGTGCGTGCAATCTTCACAAAGACATAACTCGTGAACAGCGGTAACTCCACTTTAGCCGTAACGCGGTTTTTCCAACGTCTAAGAACTGTTTGCAGAGGCAGGAACGTCTCTATTTCTTTCATTCGAAGATGGTGCTCAACCGCCTTCTCCTGATTCGACCATACATACACGGCAAACCAGTTTTTGGAAGGATTCTCGCTCACAAGAACATCCTCTTCCTCAATCTTCGAAGTAACACACAAAAGGTGACCTCTGGTACATCTTTGGTGCTAAGATCTGTTTTTAATGATGTTATGCGAACATAACTTTCCGGCGATTATCGCGCCACTTAATCTGAAAATCATGCTTAGTGTTTGTGATTGAGCATGGCTTCGCCATCCCCAATTAGCATTGGCCTTTTTCCACAGGTGTTCAGAATGGTTGTTAGTCGGCAACTAAGACGATTGAATAGCAGCGCCGAAGGCATTCACCGGGCTGCTCAGCGTAGCATCACTGAGTGATTCGGAGCGGATATACTCAATTAACTCGGAACACGTCCTATTTTGAGGACGATGAATTACAGGCTCGTTACCGGATCATGAACATTCCATTAACACCGGGCGGGTTCATAAGCGCAGCATTCTGGCCGTCTGGAAAAATGTTGGTTTTTTGAAGAGTGGGACTCGATGTGCCCACGATCGATTTGGATTGGACACGACTGGTCACAGGAATGTGAAGCTTCCCTAAAAACTCTTACTCGATGATTGGCGGAGTTGGAGAGAGACGACGAAGCGTTTGATTTCTACGATAGCTTAGGACGCACAATCGGGCCTTAAATCCTGGGCGTGTAATTTGGCGCTCTAGCCTGATTCATCGTTTTGGCTCCAGAACTCTACTGAACGCTTCTACCCGGATTCCGTGGCTGAGTTGCTTGATCGGCGCGTCCTAGTGGTGGAGTACGAGGGCAAGGACTACCTTTCTAAGCATGATTCAGAGGACTAGAGACTGCTAAGCGAAGTGTGGGCAAGCAAGCCTCGTTCTTGATGGGTCAAGAAGGATGGACGGGGTCTGCACGCACACGTCTCTCGTCGTATGGTTGCAAGCGTGCCGCGACATGCTTTGGGGTACTTCACCGTTCCGCTCTTCTGCATATCGGTTCCCAATGTTCGCTTCATCACCTGGAAGGTGACAAGGGAATCAGAGTTCCGCATTGTCTGATAGAGGCTCTTCCTGACGGCGAGATTGATCCCTGCAACTCTGTTGCTATCGAACCTCCTGCGCGCTGCGGCGCGATGTGGGAAGCTAACATGGGCTTCACTCTCCGGACTCTTATGTCATCTAGACCTGACTGGCTTCTTGTTACCGAGAATCCGTTTCAGATGATCGGTCCCGGTAGGGACGCTCATCACTGAGCGCCCCCCGGACGGATCCGTACGTGCGCGTCTGCGCATACGGCTCTTATGAAGGATGAGTTGCGTTGAAGCGAGCGTGAGGATAGGGATGCAGGATTCGGGGTATGGGTATCCACCGGTCGAAGACCGGAGTCAGCGACTCCCACTTCTTCTTTGCGCGTTGGCTGCGACGAACCAGAACGTTTCGCCAGAGCCGGTTGATGCGCTGTCTGAAGGTGCGCAACTGACCGATATTACCGGGAACAGCATGGTATTGGTAGTAGCCAGTGACCACCTTCCGAAGCCATGCACCAACCTGACTGATGCGATCATGCTTCCGGCGGAGAAGCTCAACCTTAATGGCCTTGAGCTTTGCAACCATTCGCTTTTTCGCAGTGATCCGCCAGACAGTGAACGTCTCGGTCTTATGGCGTTGCC
>CAYTJN010000086.1:0-17126 GCA_964438125.1 uncultured Occallatibacter sp. | reverse complement strand
TGTGGGCGGCAATGCTGGAGAGAATTGCGTTCAGAGTTCCGATTCTTAAAGGCGAATGCTCCGGAACCGCGACGCGGTGGGGTGTCGGATTCGGGGTTTGCAGGATGATATGGCTGCCGACCCGATGGATTTTCACTTAATCCCAGCGTTTTGAGAGGTGCTTGACGAGATCTTCTCCGCTCAAGTCGCGTGGACGTTTCATGCGACGGCCAGAACCTCGTCGCGGATCAGATGGAGGCGGATGGAAGCCGGCGCGGCGGAATCGAAGTAGAAGGCTTGCACAGCCTCGCGGACGTTGGCCTTCAACTCATCCCAGGTATTGGCCTGGGTGAAGATACTCTCGCCAAGGGCTTCGGCGGTATAACCGCCATCGGCTTCCTGAATCACTTCGAAGACGAGTTCTTTCATACGGTTTGCACCCCTGCGTCCTTCCTCTCATCATACCGCGACTTTGGATAGGTAAACGACCGGAAGGAAAATCGGGTAGTGTCCTAATTTGCTTTCGGCCACTTCTGATTCGGAGCATCGCACTCTGATCTTTGGATAGCGCCGAAAGCGTCATGTCGTTCCTCGGTTTGAGCAGACGATCCACCTGTGTGCGGCTAGTTCGGCTCTCGCAATCTCTCCTTCAAAGAACGTAGTTAACATTTCCCTGGAAGCGTCCCTCCAACACTTCAATGAGCCGTTTCTGGAACTCGGGATGATCGCTCTTTGCCAGGCGAAGAGCATTGGCGTTGACCTGCTGACCCTCTTGAGTCCGTCCCGCGGCAATCAATATCCTGCCCAGTTCGGCGTTGACCCATGCATTATTCGGCGCCATCTCGACGGCCCTTTGCGCCAGCGGCAGGGCATCGGCAATGCGCTTCTGCTTGAAGAGCGCCGAGGCATTGGAGGCACTGTCAAGCGCGGCCAGCATTGAAACATCAAAGGTGCCCCGATAGACCAGAATGACGTTTTCGATCTCCGCATCCGGGCGGCGCGACGATGCTCGTGTAGGGGTTGAGCGAGTCGGGCCCCCAGTAGAGGCCAGACGCTTCAGCCGCGCTGATGTAGAGCGTCCCGGTGATCGTCGAGGGCAGGCTAGGCAGAGGACGCCCCGTCAGCGGAGTCAGCCAGAATCCATAACTCGATGTCAGCGGCTTGCAATGAATGCCATAGTAGCCCGGATCGACCAGCGGATCGAAGTAATCGAACCAGCAGTCGGACGCGGGGTGTTGATCCATGTACGACTTGGTCCACTTCAGCCCCTGGCCCCAGTCGTCGTTCGCGTCGGCCACCATCTTCCATGTGTTGGCCGGTCCGCCGAAGGCTTCGTTTGAATAAGCAAGATAGTCCGGGAAAGCGTGCAGCGACGAGACGGCCATGAACGCCAGCAGTGCCCCGATCGCGACCCTGCCGGCCATGGATCGAGCCGCCAGTGTTGCGGCAGCGGCGCCCGCCAGCACAATGCAGAACGGATAGATCGGCAGAATATGGCGCACTCCCAGGTTGAGCATCGAAGCGATCGAGATTCCCATGAAGAAGACGACGGGAATGGCGAAGAAGAGGAACTCCCGCCGCCGTTCAAACACCCCCGCAATAGGCACCAGCAAGAGCAGAATCATCAGTGTCAGCGTGCTCTTGATCAGGAACACTCCAGGAAAGAAGAACCACTGCCCGGTGGGAAAAATGTGGCCGAAGACCATGGCCGGCTGATCCGTCGCTCGCTGCAAAATATCCGCCCACCCATAGAGATAGGCCTCCGGCATCAGGCGGTGCTGCGCCAGGAACGTAATCGCGTCGTGCTTCATCGGTGTCAATGCGCCCGCGTAGACAGCCAGTGGCGGCACGATGGTCGTTTGACCGGGCCGCGCCGCATAGCGGAAGCCATAGACGGCCCACAATAGACCCCATGCGATAACGCCGATCACAGCCAGCGCTCCGGCCAGCGGTAACAGCTTCAAATGGCGCGGCTGCTCCACATCGTCCGGCAGCGCGCGAGAGGGAAACCGGTGTGCGATGTTGTCCGCCGCGCCGAGCAGCAGCAAAATCGGCAACACCAGCGCGCCCGAGTGCTTGACGGCCATGGCCAGTCCCGCAGCCGCTGCGCAAAGTGCGAGGCGGCCGAACGAAGGACGCTTGAGAAATCGATAGAAAGCATAAAACGTGGCGAAGAAAAAACACGTGAGCGGCATATCCGTCGTGACCAGCGCGCCATTGGCGAGCACCACCGGTTCAAAGACAAACAGCCCCAGCGCAATCAGCCCCGCCAGTGGCCCGAAGATTTCACTCGCGGCTAGATAAACCAGCCCGGCCAGCCCCACGCAAAGCAGCGCCAGCACCATCCGTCCGCGCAGCAGCATGGCGTCCGCGTCGCCGCCATAAAGAAACCGCGCGCCATCCATAAAATCATTCGCCTTGAAGTAAGGAAAGGGAAAGGGCTGCGGCTCTTTGAGCCCCATCGAAAGCAGGGGCAGCGCCGCCAGCATCTTGGCCAGCGGCGGGTGTTCGGGATTCACGCCAAAGTCGGCGTGCTTCAAGTACTCGAATCCGGCGTAGAGGTGGGTCGATTCGTCAAACGTTTGCGATTCCTGCCGCACCGAGGTAAAGAGCAGAACCGCGAGAAGTGTGAGAAGAGCAACGGCAACTACCCTGGATGTGCGCTGCGATGGGCTCAACGTGCGCAAACCGGGGGTGTCTGCGGGTGACGCAGAGGAAGCCGACATGAAAGTAGCCATTGTGTGCCTCCGGGGAGAAAGAATGAAGCAGAATGCTGTCCGTTCCGAAGAATAACGGTTCATGGGTGAACTTTGAAAGAAAAACCTACTGGATTCCTGCGTAAATAGCCGATCTAACATGAACGATCGAAAGGCACGCCATTTAAAACCGGGCCTCAGCTCTCGGGCTGGTCGCCAGCGGGCGGAACCTTACCTATACTGCTCGAATCAAAACTCGGCCCCCGGCCAGCCCCGCGGCTTGCGATAATCTCAACAATCACCAAATTGAGGCTCGGCCCGTCATGACTGCTTCCGCCCCGCTCCATTTCATTGATCTGATCCGCAAGAAGCGCAATGGCGGAGCCCTCGATTCGCGTGAGATCGCCTTCCTCGTCTCCGGTGCGGCCGACGCATCCATTCCGCCCGAGCAGCTTTCCGCATGGCTGATGGCTGCCTTTCTGCGTGGCCTCTCACTCGACGAGACCCGCGCCCTGACGCTTGCCATGCGCGACTCCGGCGAAAAGTTCTCACCCCATCGCCTCGGCAAAGTCGCCGTCGACAAGCACTCCACCGGCGGCGTCGGCGACAAGACCAGCTTCCTCGTTGCCCCCATCGCCGCGGCTTGCGGGCTGGTCGTGCCCATGATCAGCGGTCGCGCGCTCGGTCACACAGGCGGCACTTTGGATAAGCTCGAATCCATCCCCGGCTACCGCACCGCACTTACACACTCTGAATTTGAGGCAGTGCTCGTAGCTTGCGGCGCATCGATCGTCAGCCAGACGCCCCGGCTTGTCCCCGCCGATCGCGCCCTGTACGCTCTTCGCGACCGCACCGGCACCGTCGAAAGCCCCGGCCTGATCTGCGCATCAATACTGAGCAAGAAGCTCGCGGAAGGCCTCGATGCGCTGGTCCTCGACGTCAAGACCGGCTCCGGCGCGTTTCTCAAGGAGCGCAAAGAGGCCGAGTACCTGGCAGCGCTTATGGTCGCCACCGCTGAGGCTGCCGGAACCCACACCGTGGCTCTGCTCACCGACATGTCTCAGCCCCTCGGCCGATGCGCCGGCAACTGGATCGAGCTCGTCGAGGTGATCGAATTGCTGCGCGGCCAGCGCCCGCCTCAAAGCGAAGATCTGCGCGAGCTTTCGCTCATCCTCGCCGGATGGATGATCTATCTGGGCGGTCAGGCGGAGTCGCCCGAGGCCGGTTATCAAAGCGCCACCTCAGCACTCACGGGCGGCTCTGCGCTGCGCGGATTTTTCTCGATGGTCGCGGCGCAGGGCGGCGATGTTTCCGTTTTCGACAATCCGGCGGCCTTTCACAAGCCCGGCGCAACGCAAGTCCTCAACGCAACAAAGAGCGGCTTCGTCGCCGAGATGGATACGACCGCCATCGGCTGGGCTGTGCAACGGCTGGGCGCAGGACGCGAGATTGCTGCCACAGGAGAACTCGGGGTCCCCGGCGACAGCTCTTCGTCGCCGGGGTGCGAGCCAGTCGATCCGCACGCCGGAATCGAGTTCCATGCGCGCCGCGGAGTTTATATCGAGAAGGGACAGCCGCTGGCCACGCTCTACGCCACCACTTCCGCCCACTTGGCAGAGCCGGTCGAACTGATCGAAAAAGCCATTCACTTCTCCAAAGCTCCGCCCCCGCAAGTTCCTCTTGTCAGCCGCACCTTCCTGCGCCAGACAGCGGAGGTCTATCTCCGCCAAGCTGTAAGGTAAGTCAGAGACCAGGGACAAAATGCCGGCACCCCGGGCTCCCTAACCCCTAACCCCTAACCCCTGACCCTAAGGAGCGCCAACATTGAGTCGATTTACCGGAGTGCTGGGAATTCTCGCTGTACTTCTCGCGGCATGGCTCGGCTCAACCGACCGCGGCCGCATCCGCTGGCGCACCGTCGCCTGGGGACTCGGCCTGCAACTGCTCTTTGCCTTTATTGTTCTGCGTTTCACTTATGGCCAGCAGGCGCTCCAATGGGCTGGCGCGGTGGTCAAATCCATGCTCGCGTCAACCTATGCCGGCACCAGGATTCTCTTCGGCCCGCTCGGCGTTCCCACCGGTTCCATGGGCTCCATCTTTGCCTTCCAGGTCTTGCCCACCATCATCTTCATCTCCGCATTTTTCGCTGTGCTTTATCACATCCGAGTTATGCAGATCGTCATTCGCGCCCTCGCCTGGGTGATGCTCAAGACCATGCGAATCTCCGGCGCCGAAAGCATGAACGTAGCCGCCTCGATCTTCATGGGCCAGACTGAAGCGCCGTTGACCATCCGTCCCTTCCTCGCCGGAGCAACTCGCAGCGAACTTATGACCATCATGACCAGCGGCATGGCCCACGTCTCCGGCGGCATCATGGCCATGTACATCGCGCAAGGCGTGGCTCCAGAACATTTACTGGCCGCCGTCATCATGACCTCGCCCGGCACGATTCTTATCTCCAAGATGGTGGTGCCCGAAACCGAAACGCCCGCCACCGAAGGCCGCGTCGTGATGCCCAAAGATGAACTCCACAAGGATGAAAATCTCATCGGAGCCATCGCCCGCGGCACCATCGACGGCGGCAGGCTGGCCTTCAACGTAGCCATCATGCTGGTCAGTTTTCTAGCGCTCGTCGCGTTACTCGACGGCCTGCTCGGATGGACCCACTCGCTCGCCTACCTGCATTGGGTTCCCGCATCGCTCGGGCAGATTCTCGGCTTCGTCTTTGCTCCGGTTGCCTGGCTCATCGGCGTTCCCTGGCGCGACTGCGGCGCGATCGGTAACTTGTTAGGCACGCGCATGGCTCTCAACGAAGTGATCGCCTATATCAATCTCGGCGCGCAAAAGGCGGCCCTGTTGCCGCGCTCGTTCATCATTGCAACGTTCGCCCTCTGCGGCTTCGCCAACCTGGGCTCGATCGGAATGCAAATCGGCGGCATCGGCGCACTAATCCCCGAGCGCCGCAATGAGTTAGCCAGGTTAGGCGTCCGCGCCATGTTAGCCGGCACCATGGCCAACTTGATCTCAGCCTCAATCGCCGGAATGTTTCTGGGGTAAAGCTCCGAATAAGACCGGGTGGAGAGATTAAGATCCAGTCCCAAGAACATCGGGTGAAGAAGATAAGATCCAGTCCGAAAAAGCCCGGGTGCCCCACCCTCGCGGCGTTCTTGTTCTTGCCGCTAGGGTGGGCTGCCACGACCCCCCCAGGAAAATCTCAAACACCCCCCGGCATCTTCAATCCCAGCTGCATAAATAAGATAGAGTCCGAAGAGGACCCAGTCGAGAGTTAAAACACAGTCCCAAAAAGACCGGGTGGAGAGATTAAGATCCAGTCCCAAGAACATCGGGTGAAGAAGATAAGATCCAGTCCGAAAAAGCCCGGGTGCCCCACCCTCGCGGCGTTCTTGTTCTTGCCGCTAGGGTGGGCTGCCACGAACCCCCCAGGAAAATCTCAAACACCCCCCGGCATCTTCAATCCCAGCCGCCTCCCAGCAGTCCAATGCGACTCAATCTCGACAACGCCATTTTCCCCGGTGAGATAGTGCCGAAAACTGGACCACTTCCATTCTTCCGGGTGGCTAACCAACCCTCGCGTAACCGGGTTGCGATGCATATATCTGAGCTTTTCAACTCTCTTTTTTTCAGAGTGAACATTGAAATCGTAGTACCGTGCCAGCCAGAACGGCCGCTGATCGGATCGCTTGGAGACAGATGTCTTCAAAGCCTGGATCGCGCGGTCCAACGTCGAGCGCTTGGGCTCGGAGACCAGCAGATGCACATGCTCAGGCATCACCACATAGCCGAGAACAAAGAAGACATATCGCTTGCGCACCGCATCGAGAGATTGCTCAAAGAGTTCGCTCGCATCGGTGCTGGCCAAATTCGGGAGCCGGTCGCGGCAACTGAAGGTGAGGAAATGAAAGTCTCCCGCGCGCTGGAACCGTTCGAGTCTGGAAGGCATGGCCGGGTCATTCTACTCCCACCCTAGCCGCAAAAACAAAGACGCGGCGAGGGCGGGGCACCCACAACGTAATTCCTGCTGATCTTCAATCATTTCGAGCAGCTCCCGCAAGTCAGCCGGGTGCCCCAGGTCCCGATTCTGAGACCTGGGAAACAACGAACCTCAATTCACCATTCCCGCCTTCATCCGCCTGGTCCGGTAATAAAGAGTTAACCCCGTCACACTCCCGCAAGTCAGCAAACTAGCCGCCATCCCCAGAATCAGCGACAGATCCCGCTGATAAACCCCATGCACAATCCCCACCACCTGCAGCAAGCTGAAGCCGCCAAACGTAATCAGCGAAATCCCCTCATCGCTCTTCTTCCGCCACACGGCCATCACCTGCGGCACAAAGAGCAAAGCATTGCACCCCAGCCCCAGCCCGAAAATCACAGCGACAATCTCTTTCATGCCGCATGCCCCCCATCAGGAAATTCCCGCGCATCGCCAAATCTAACCGCCCCGCGCGCCTTTGCCTTGGCTGCCTCTTCTTCGCGGCTCCTCGGCGGCGCATTGGTTTCGAGCGCGCTCAGCAACCGCGCCGACGCTGCCGCAACCTCATCGACCGCCGCAAAAAACACCGCTTCATTGGCCTTCGATGGCTTGTTAAACCCGCTGACCTTGCGCACAAACTGCAACGACGCCGCGCGAATCTCTTCCTCCGTCACAGGAGGATCGAAGTTGAAAAGCATCTTGATATTCCGGCACATCTCCCCGCTCACCTCCATCCATCGGAACTCGCCAACGCAATCCTCGGCTGTTCAACGCTCTCGTTCTCACTGTAGAATGCCCCAAGCACACCGGCAGGCACAATAAAGATGAGCTACTACGATCAAGTCTCTGAAGCGGCCGCGTTTCTACGGGCCATGCTCGGCCCCTTCGACCCTCACATCGGCATCGTTCTCGGCTCCGGACTGAACGCCGTCGCGGACTCGCTTACCGAGCGCATCGTCGTTCCCTATGCCGAGATCCCGCACTTTCCCCGCTCCACTGTTGAGGGTCACACGGGGCGTATCGTCGCAGGTCACTTGGCTGGAGTTCCCGTTGCCGTCATGCAGGGCCGCGTGCATTTTTATGAGGGCTACACTCCTGCCCAGGTCACATTTCCCATGCGCGTTCTGGGCGCGCTTGGCATTCGCGCCGTCGTGCTGACCAACGCCGCGGGTGGCATCGCCGAGGGATATTGTCGAGGCCAGTTTGTGGCCCTCGCAGACCACATCAATTTCATGGGATGGAACCCGCTGGCGGGGCCCAATGAGCCGCGCTTCGCAGTGCACGCCGGCGCAGGCCTTCGTTTTCCCGCTGTTGCTCTTCGTTTTACAGACATGACCGAGGCCTACTCAAAAGCTCTCCGCGCTCTCGCCAAACAAGCAGCCGCCGAGGAGGGCCTCGATCTTCAAGAGGGCGTCTACCTCGCAGTCAGCGGACCAAGCTTCGAGACCCCCGCCGAGATTCGCGCCTTTCGCACGCTGGGCGCAACACTGGTCGGCATGTCGACCGTCCCCGAGACCATCGTCGCCCGCCACATGGGGATCGAGGTTCTCGGTATCAGTTGCGTCACCAACCTTGCCGCCGGATTGGGCGCAACTCCCCTGAGCCACAATGAGGTCTTCGAGACCGGCCGGATGGTGGAAAAGCAACTAACCGGGCTGCTGCACAGGCTCGCGCCGCGCATCGTAGCTCATCTCGGAGAGCGGCGCGGAGCGGACAGCCAATCCATGCACAGTCGATAACCCGCTCCCACTCAACTTTTCCTGATTGGGGAAGTCTAATCTTTTATTGACCATTCGGGGTCCGTTTACCAAAGTTTCATTTGGAAACAATCAAACGGTCGAATCACACCGATAACATGAAGAGCGTGACCATAGATGCGATCAAGCGGAAGGCGGCTGTATGGCTGCGCCAAGGCATCTCGCCCCAGAGGCTCGCGCTGACCCTCGCCCTGGGCTTCGCCATCGGCTGCATTCCGGTCGTCGGAGTCACCTCGGCCATCTGCCTCGTTGTAGCGTCCTGCCTGCGGCTGAACTTCCCCGCCATTCAAGTCGCAAACTGGGTCGCCATGCCGTTGCAGGTGGTATTGATCGTTCCATTCGTCCGGCTGGGCGCGCGGCTGCCGGGCTTTGGTGGAGGTCACACCGTTGCAATGCGGGCTCTGATACACGCCTCGCCGCTCCAGATGATCTCAGGCATGGGCTGGCTCGCCGGTCAGGCGCTCGTGGCTTGGCTGGTCATCGCCATTCCAACGGTGCTGCTGCTCACAGCAACATTGACCATCCTGCTCCGCCGCGTACCGGCCGTCGCCGGGTTCAACTCGGCCCTCTGAAAATCTGGGATCGAGATTTCGAACCGTCTGCGCCAATCTATTTCAAAAAACTCTTCAGCGCCGCATCGAACTTCTCCGGCTGGTCGTACATGATGAAGTGCCGTGAATCTTCGATTCGTGTCAGCGTGACATTCGGCATTGTTTTGTAAGCCGCCTGAACCGCAACCTCATAAGTCGCCGCGTCCGGTTGCTGCGCCGCCGGATCGTAGGCATAGAGCACCAGGGCAGGCGTCTTAATCGAGGCCACATTGGCGCGCAGATCGGTTTGAAGATCCTCCTGCATCGCCTCCACTGCCACCCCGCGGTCGCTGGCGGCGAAGTTCGCCGCGACCAGCTTCTGCGCATCCGGGTTCGTGACCATGCGGGCAGCCATCATCGGTTGCATCGCCGCGTACTGATCCGCGGGCATGGCCGTCATCTGCTGTTTGATCGCCTCTGTGACCGGAATCATGCTCTCCGGGGTCGCCTTTGGATCCATCAGCACCGCTGCAAACGGCAGTGCGTCCACGATCACGATCTTCCGCGCATCGTCCGGATGTCTGCTCGCGAGCATCAGCGTCATCAAGCCGCCCATCGAGTGGCCGATCACAACAGGGTGCATCTTGTTTGCCAGAATGTACTCGTGCAACTCGTCAACGATTGGAGCCAGCACCTGGCCACTGGCATTTGGCCCTGCCGGAGCGCCCGCAAATCCCCCGACCTGCACCAGGTGAAGCCGGTAATTCGGCGCCAGCAGCTTCGCCTCAGCCTCCCAGACAGCCCGCGAACTCGACATCCCCGGAATCAGCAGCACATCGGGCTTGCCCACCGTTCCCTGGTCCACCACAGTGAAGCGCGCCGGCGCAAAAACGATTTTAGGAGGAGGCAAAACCGCACTGGCCTGCGCAGCCAACGCGGCGATCCCCGCAAAAACCAATCCAAAAATCGCCAGAAGACGTAGATATTTCATGTTGAAATTCCTCTCCGATACCCCAGAAGCGCAAAGTTAAAACGTAAAGCTAACTTTCCATCAATCCTATTCATCCTCAAGTCGAATGTCAAGCTGGCTTGTCATTACCTATGATACAACCCACCGCCAAAACAATCACTTCCAATCCGCCCAAGCAGGCCCGCAGTCTCCTTCCCCCCGGTGAGGAACGCCCCGTGGGGAACGCAAGGACTCGCGGCGAATTCTGGAATACTCTAAACTCTACCCATGGCCTTCCAGCAATTCCTAGGCAATTCGGCGACTGTTACCCATCTGCGCGAGAGCATCCGAGCGGAGCGATTCCCCCAGTCCCTGATCCTGGCCGGCCCGCGCGGGGCAGGGAAGTACACGCTGGCCCTCATGCTTGCCCAGGCCGTCAACTGCCTCAATCCCACAGAATCAGACGGCTTGCCCGACTTCTGCGGCGTCTGCGCCAACTGCACCCGCATCGCCCTCTCCGCCGATCTTGAAACCCTGGTGGCCGAAGCCGTCGCCGCCCGCGACGAGATGCGCGACGCCGACAAGCGCGACACCCGCATCCTCATTCAGACCCATCCGGACCTGCTCGTCGTTCCGCCCGACCCGCCGCAGTTGCTCATCAAGCTGGGCCAGGTGCGCCAGGTCATTCACGTAGCCTACTACCGGCCGCCTGCCGAGTCGCGCCGCACCTTCACCATCTTTACTTCATCGGCGTTTATGAAAGAGGCGGCCAACTCGCTGCTCAAAGTTCTCGAAGAGCCGCCGCAGCACACTTCGCTGATCCTGCTCACTGAAAACCCTCAGGAGTTATTGCCCACCATTCGCTCCCGCGCCGTCGTGCACCGGCTGGGTGCGATTCCTCCCGCCGATCTCGAAGCTCTGCTTGCTGAGCGCCGCCCTCAGCTCAAGCCGCAAGACCGTGCACTGGCCGCGCGCCTCGCCGAAGGAGCCGTTGGCCGCGCGCTCTCGATCGACCTCAGTGTCTATCTCGCCAGTCGCCAGGACGCAATCATCCTGCTTCGCACCGCGCTCCGGGAACCGGATTATTCCACGCTTTTCCACGCCACCGAGAGTTACCGAAACGGCGCCGATGGCCAGGAGAAGACCATCAACCTGCTTCGCGCCCTGGGCAGCCTCATCGAAGATCTGCTGCTCATCGTTGCCGGCTCCCCGCGACTCATCCGCAACCTGGACATGGAGGCTGAACTGGCGCGCCTGGCCCAGGGCATCAATGTCGACTGGATCGACTCCGCGGCCCATGCCGTTGTTCAGGTGGAGCAGGGCATGCGCCGCAACTTGTTCCGTTCTCTCTCGCTCGACGCCATGGCCGTCAGCCTTGACCGCAACTAAAACTCTAAGAGGAGACCCTGCTCATGAGCCCTGAACCCACACTGCCGCCGCCCGCTAAAAAACGGTCCATGCCTCCATCCGGCCGGCCGGCCGCCGTCTCGAACTTCCATGTGTCGGCTTACGGCTTTGGCCCAACTCTGGATCAGGCGCTTCCGCAGCGCCAGGCCGAGCTTTTCTACATGCAAAAGCAGATTCAAACCCAGACTCCCATGATCCTCGTGCTCGAAGACGGAGAGTTAGTCGAAGGGTGCATCGAGTGGTACGACCGCAATGTGCTCAAGGTCCGCGGCCGATCCAAAACGCTAGTCTATAAAGCCGCCATCAAGTACATGTACAAGCAAAGCGAAGCGGGACAGTGAAAGCCAGGGATCAGGGATCAGTGTTCAGGGATCGCGTGTGAAATGCACGGATCAGGATTCAGGGATCGCGTAAAAAGAGGAACCAGAGCTTGTTTCAAAAAAACCGCCTCGTGTCAGGGCACGACTTCAGTTGTGCCAAAATAGGCCGCAAAGCATCGGGCTTTAGCCCCTGCGGTATCGCATTCACAAACGCCAAACCTTTTTGAAATACGCTCGACTGTCCTGTCTCTGAAGTTCATAACAATAAGGCGGCTGTCATTCTGAGCGAACGGGGCCCCGAACGCTTTTCAGTTCGGGGGTGGTGAGTCGAAGAATCCGCTTCTGTCTTTCGCGAGTTTTATAACGCACTTCAGAGACCGGACACCACGGATCAGGTGAATCGTCCCGCCTAACCCCTAACCCCTAACCCCTTTCGCAGCCTGTCGCGAATCGCCGCCCCGATTCCCTCCGCCGGCGGCAGCGGGCACAGAATCACCACGCAACCCTTCCCGTCCAGCTCTCTCAACCCCGCATAAAGCATATGAGCCATCTCCTCCGGAGCCGCCCAGCGCCCCCAGGCGAAGACCCCGGCAACCCCAGCCGGAGCGGCCACCTCGGCCGGCAGCATGACGCCTACTCGCTGGCCCGGCAGGTTGAGCGCCGCCTCTTCTATCCGCTCCGCCAACCGATCCAACTCGCCCTCAATCAGCACCAGCCGCGCTTTGGGCGCATAGTGCCGCAGCCCCACTCCCGGAGACGGCAAGGCCTCGGGAGGCTCGGCTGCCACCACCCCGCCGTCGCCAAAAAACTCGACCGGCCCGGCTAGCTTGCGAATCTGATCGATCGTCACGGCCCCCGGCCGATAGATCGTCATTGGGCTTTCGCAAGGATCAAGCACGGTCGATTCGACCCCGCAGTCGGTCGGTCCCGCATCGAGAATCGCATCGATCCGCCCATCCAAATCCTCAAGCACATGCTCGGCTGAGGTCGGGCTGATATGGCTGAAGAGATTGGCGCTCGGCGCGGCCACTGGAACTCCGGCTCTCCGGATCAATTCAAGAGCCACCGGATGCGCCGGCATGCGCACACCAACCAGCGGACGGCCCGCCGTCACCGCATCGGGCACCACGGCCGTGCGAGGCAGCAGCAGCGTCAGCGGTCCCGGCCAATAAACAGCCATCAGGGTGCGCGCCGCATCGGGAATCTCTTTCACGATTCCGCCTTGCCCCTCAGGCCCAGCCAGCATAGCCTGATCGGCGATATGCACAATCACCGGGTCCCACGAGGGCCTATTCTTGGCCGCAAAAATCTGTGCCACCGCATCCGCATTGAGCGCATTGGCTCCCAGCCCGTAGACCGTCTCGGTCGGAAACGCCACCAATCCCCCGCCGCGCAAAATCTCCGCAGCCCGCTGCAACACCTCCCGCGCCTCGGCAGTATCGAGATGCGCCGCGTCCACCGCCAATCGCAGAGTTCTCACATCTCTATTGTCGCCCCACGACCGCACCCCATCCACCTGCCGTATACTCACTCTTTACGATGCCCATCGAGACAGAAATCAAATTTCGCGTGGACGATATAGCTGGACTCGCTCAGCGCCTCAACTCCGCCGGCTTCACCCTCCAAACCCCGCGCGCCTTCGAGAGCAACGTCCTCTATGACACGCCTGACCGAGCAATGCGCGCCCGTACCGAGATCCTCCGCATCCGCAGCTACGCCGGCCGATGGACCATGACCCACAAGCGCCTCCCCGATGTGGGGCCGGGCCAGGATACCCACAAGCATCGCGTCGAGACCGAAACCGAGGTCTCCGACGGCGAAGCTCTGGCTCAAGTCTTCCTGTCGCTGGGCCTGGTTCCCGCCTTCCGCTATGAAAAATGGCGCGCCGAGTGGACCGATGGCCAGGGCCACTGCGTGGTCGATGAAACGCCGATCGGCAACTTCGCCGAACTGGAAGGCTCCGCGGAATGGATCGACCGCATCGCTCTGCGTCTCGGCATCGCGCCGGCTGACTACATCATCCTCAGCTACGGCCGCCTCTTTGAACAGTGGCGCGAGCAGCATCGCTCCAGCGCCCAGGACCTGACATTTGCAGCCGTCGGAGCCCCGTCGAATGATTAGCTTGAACATTTGAGGAAGCCAAGCGTTCACGAGATCCCGCACAAATCAATCCTCAAGCCCACGAAACTGACAGCTAAACGCTGTATTTCGTTCATTCCCTCCGTAATCAGAATCTGAAAATGCATTAATGAGGGTTCATTCGACGCCGATAACCCCAAAGAGCGGCAGAAAAGCTCAGAGGCTTCCAATGAATAAAAAAACCTTTCAACTCCATCACCACGGGCTGAGTTGTCGGCGAATGCGCCTGCTTCCAGCCCTCGCGCTCGCGTTGCTGGCGGCTCTCGCCATTCCCGCCAGTGCAGCGGATTCTCGCGGCGTCAAAATGCGGGTAGCGCCCGTCTATCCGGAGATGGCAAAGCGCTTGAAAATCTCGGGCGAGGTACGCGTTGAGGTCACCGTCGACCCGGCCGGCAAGGTGACCGAGGTTAAAAAGCTCAGCGGGAACGGAATGCTCTCAGTCGCCGCCGACGAAGCTGTGCGCAAGTGGAAGTTCGAGCCCGGGCCCGACACCTCCACGGTAGATGTAACCCTCAACTTTGCTCTGGCCCAATAGGTGACGAAGCAGGAAGATGCAAGCAGCAGATGCCATGCCGGTTCCCGACCAGATCTCCGATGCCTTTGGCGCGGCGGTCCTCTCCATTGCGGTCATTGATCCGGACGATCAATGCCGCAAGGAGGTAGCCGGCGCTCTGGCTGGGTTCCAGGGCACAACGGTGCGGGAATACTCCTCATTCCCTGCCGACCTCGACGATCTGCCCCAGATGCTCGAGAAGCGCTACGACGTCATCCTCATCGGAATCGACTGTGATCCGGAGTACGCCTTCGACGTCGTCGAAAGGATCTGCTCTCATAACACCTCCGCCGTGATGGTCTACTCGGCGCAAACCCAGTTGGAACTCGCCATCCGTTTCATGCGAGCAGGAGCGCGCGAGTTCCTCACCGTCCCATTGCTCCGCGCTGACCTTGTTGGCGCACTGGCCAGGGCCTCGATTCGCCGCTCGGCCGGCTGCCATGGCAAAAGAGGAGGCAGAAGGCTCTTTACATTTCTCGGCTCAAAAGGCGGTTGCGGAGTTACAACGATCGCCTCCAACTTCGCCGTCGCTCTGGCCCTCGAATCAGGCCAGCGTACACTCTTGATCGACTTCGGGCTTCCCCTCGGAGACGCCGCGATCAACCTTGGAATGGTCAGCGATTTCTCCACCAACAACGCCCTTCAGGACTTCGTAAGGCTCGATGCCAACTTTCTCCGCTCGCTGGTCGCCAAGCATAGTTCCGGCTTGTGCGTCCTCGCTGCTCCAAGTGAATTCTCGCCCGCGCAACCCACCACCGAAGCGATCGATAAACTTCTCACCATCGCGCGCCAGTGCTTTGATTACGTGGTCGTCGATGCCGGCTCGCGAATGGACCTGAAGGGAACGGCTCTCTTTGAGGAATCGGCCAGCATTTACCTCATCACTCAGGTCGGCGTCTCCGAGTTGCGAAACTCCAATCGCATGGTCACCCAATTCTTTTCCACGCGCAACCGCAAGCTCCAGATCGTATTGAATCGATACACGCCTCAAGCTCTGCTCTTTGACGAGAAGCAGATCGCCAAAGCTCTCACCAAGCCCGCCAATTGGAAGATTCCCGACGATTATGCCACCGCCAGGCGTACCCAGAACACCGCCAAACCAGTCGCGCTCGAAGACTCGCCCATCTCCAAAGTCATTCGCCAGATGGCTCGAACCGCCTGCGGCTTGCCCGCCAACCGCGAAAAGAAAGGCTTCTTTCTTTTTCGCAAGGAGTTCTGGTCTTCCCCAAAACCTGTGCGCGAAACCGCCGAGGCCGCGGAAGGATAATTCACGCCCGTCTTACTGCTCCCCACGTACTTATCAAAACGCGCGAGAATGGCATTGAGCGGATAGGAAGAAATGGAGCGCCGGTCTCCAGACCGGCTGTACTGGCGGCGTCCGCGCCGCCAGACATTGCAGGTCGATCTAGATAACCCACAGACTACCGCGCAACAAAATCATAAGAACTACAAAAGCACTTCACTCATGCCCTCATCGATCTTGATGCCAATGCCCGGAACGAGCTTGTCGTTTCCCCACGGGCGAAACGAACAAACGACGCCGCAGATCGCAGCCCGATTGCCGGGCTTCCTCAACCATGCGAAGCTGCCAATAGTCCACTCCCGAGCACTGTAGACAAAGCAACCGCCCTCCGAGACATTAATCGTTATCGTCTTCTCGGCGTCGCTGAAGGTCTCGTCCGCGGAAAGATAGATGGCCAGGCAGCTATCCCTTCGAGGGTATTTTCGCAGCACTCTCGGCTCGAATTGCCGGCATCTCGACACGAACTCTTCCAGCTTTTCACCGGCCATCAGCACCTGATCGCCCGTGTGTCTGAATCTGGCGCATGGAAACAATTCCAGAAAGTCCAGCTTGGAGGCCTTATCGGGAGCCGAAGCGGTGACAAGAGTAGTCAGCTCCAGCAGAATGCCGCACGCAGGAATTCTTTCCAGGGTTTCGCGCAGTTCGCCGAGCGACGACAATAAGACCGAATTCACGCCCAATGAATGAAGAGTGTGGGCAAGAAATTCTCTCGTCTGCTCACTGTGCGCAACCACTACGCAGGTTTTCATGTACCTGGGATCCTGATGTTGAGTGTTCTCGAAGAGCGGCACTTGGAATACTCCGGCAGTGAATCGATCGCATATTGGCAACATCGCCGGGGACGTTAGTACTACAGTTGTAGATCGGAGATCCGGCGGGAGCAGGACGCTTTAGCGCCCTGATAAGCCGATTTCCTGGGCCTTTAGGCCCGAATCGTTTCCCGGCATTCGACGGATCTACAACTGTAGTATTCAAGCGTTACCGGATTTACTGTAGACCTCCGTGCCCATCCATTCCGCTGTGTTCTGCGGAACAGGCGGGAAACCGAAAAAGCCCATGCGAGCAAATAGCGAGCAGTCGGCCGCACCGCCGGTGCTACTTTTCCGCCCCGTGGCACTTCTTGTACTTCTTTCCCGAGCCGCATGGGCAAGGATCGTTGCGCCCAACCTTTTCGCCCGTTCGGCGCTGGCTCGGCTGGCTCGCGTCCCCAGCACCGGCCATGTTGGCGGCCACCAATTCACGCTGCTTCTTGCGCTGGAACTCCTTCTCCAGCGCGTCGATGGTCGTCGACGGCTGACGCGTCGGAATCCCAATCTCCCTCGGCGGTGCGTCCAGCGTAATCGGCTGCGCGGCGCTCGCTACCGGCGGTGCCTTTGGAACCTCGCGCCGCACCTGTGGCGGCCCATCCATCGGCTGCCCGTCCGGGCCCAGAATCTGCATTCTCAAGAGGAACCGGACCGTGTCCTCCTGGAACTTCAGCATCATGGCCTCGAACATGT
>CAYTJN010000085.1:0-17248 GCA_964438125.1 uncultured Occallatibacter sp. | reverse complement strand
GAAGTCAATGCTACGAAACCACGGTCTTTGTTTTTGCGGGTAAGACTGACGAAAGGATGTACAGCAAAGTTAAGGAAAGAAAGCGATGCAGCGGCCCGTCCACGGGGTATCCGCCGGAATCGCTCGTGAAGCGTAACCTTCCTGCGTCGTCTATTCGAACTGTTCGCAATCTCTGCTCAAAGAAACGCCGTCCCTGTTATCCTTGAGACGTGATTCAGCAAATCGGTATTCAGCACTCTAGATTCAAGGGAGTCGCCGCCATGGGCCTGCTCCTGGCAGTGGCTATCGTTGCATGCCACAAGGAAGAACAGGCGGTTGTCGGCGTAGCCAAGACCGCGGTCAACGCCGAGAAACAGGCTCAAGCCACAGCTCAAGAAATCGCGACCGAAGGCGATCAACAGCGCGCGGCCTTGGCTCTGATCCCTCTGCCTACGAAGAGCATGTATGTAGATGTGCACGAGCCCGGCGCGTGGGAAAACCCCTTTCTCTCGGTCGATACCGACACGCTCAACCTGCGCGTCATCATGGCCGACGCCAACCCCAGCACGCTGGGACAGGGAACCATGCTGCGGCCAGAAGCCGCTCGCCGCCAGGAGATCCAGATTCATCCTAGCGATCTCGCCAAAGCGCTGATCGCGCTACCCCCCGGCGCATGGCGCTATGGCCGCGTGATCGCCGTCGCCGAATCCGTGACTACCAAAAAGGATCGCCCCAGAGTCCGCCGCAACGTCGAAGCCGCCATCCAGAAATTGAACGATCTTGGCGTCGTCGTTGAAGAGTGGCCGACGCGGTAGAAATCCCTTATGTTGGATGGAGTGAGCGAATCTCGCCATGGCCTTCCGCGCTACGCTTCGCGGGACGTATCAGCGCAGAGGTCCTACTCGCTGCCGACCTTTGCCCAATGCTAGCAAGATGCCGTGGAGCAACGCCTCCGGGCGGGGTGGGCATCCAGGAATGTAGACGTCCACTGGAATGACCGCATCCACTCCGCCGAGCGATGCGTAGTTTGTGCCGAAGATGCCTCCGCTAATGCCGCATGCTCCCACAGCCACCACGATCTTCGGATCCGGAGTCGCAGCCCAGGTCTTGCGCAACGCCAGTTCCATATTGCGCGTTGCGGGGCCGGTGACCAGCAGCATATCGGCATGGCGCGGCGATGCGACGAAGTGAATGCCAAAGCGTTCGATGTCATGCACCGGGTTATTCAGCGCAACAATCTCCTGCTCACATCCGTTGCATGAACCCGCATCCACCTGGCGGATCGAAAGCGATCGACCGAGCAAATTCTGAATCGCATCTGCGATTCGCCTGCCGGGTTCCTCGGTGGTTGGTCCGCTCACCGACGATTGCAGTGCGGCGTGCGTGCCATTCGGATGAAGCGTGTATTCTGCGGTCTGCACAAGATCGCGGCGATCGCCGACCGCAAGCTCAAACTTCCGGGTCATACGTACAGCGCCGTCAGCAGACGCCGCCTCGCACTCGCCACAGAAGATGCAACGGCCGTAGTCTACAACTACCTGTCGTACTCCGTTGGAGTCGCGGAATGCAATGGCCCCCGTGGGGCAAGCCTCAGCCGCGGGTCGCGCATCGAGCCAGGCTTCGAAGTCAAACTCCGGGCATCCGCGAAATTGTTCCGCCAGCCGCGGCGAAATGTTAGGGTAGTCGGCCGTCGCAATGCCAATGTTGAACGATTTTTTGAGGATCTTGAACATCGAATTACCGATCCGTTCCCGAGTAGGACAAGTTGAAGCTCTTGTTGATCACCGGAAAATCCGCGATGATATTTCCTTCGGCGGCTTCCACGACGGCCGGCCAGTTGTTGATGGATGGATCTTTGATTTTGCAACGCTCCAGGCAATTGCCATCGCCGGTGCGCACCCAGTGAATTATCTCGCCGCGCGAGCCTTCGACTGCGCTCATTGCGTTTCGGCCCGGCGGTATGGGCTTGGTTGGCGCGCGATGCGGGCCTTCAGGAAGTAATGCAACCGCCGCGCGAATCATCTGGATCGACTCGCTTACTTCATCGATGCGTACTTGCATGCGGTGTCGCACGTCTCCCACCCGGTAGACCGGAATCTTGAAGGGAAGTTGGCTGTAGGCTTCGTAGGGATGGTCACGCCGAATATCGCGATCGACGCCGGAGGCGCGCCCGGCCACGCCGACAATCCCCAGAGTGGCCGCTTTATCCGGACGCAGGACGCCGGTATGCTCGAGCCGGTCGCGAGTCGAATCGGAGGACTGAATGATCGCCACCAGATCGCGGAATTCGTGCTCCACAGTCTTGAGCGTCCTTGTGATGGCTTCGATCTGATCGGCCTGCCAGTCTCTACGCACGCCGCCAACAGTTACCATTGCGCGCAGGACGCGGCTTCCGGAGAGAGTCTCGTTCAGGCCCAGCACAACCTCTCGAATGCGCCCGGCATGAGCGTTGGCAATCGCAAACCCGACATCGGTTGCTATGGCCCCAACATCGGCAATATGATTTGCAATGCGTTCCAGTTCAAGGAGAATGACACGCATGAACTGCGCGCGCCGTGGGACCTCGATCTCCGCCGCACGCTCGACAGCCTCGCAGAATGCAGTGCCGTGGGAGAAGGCGGAGTCGCCCGAGATGCTCTCAGCAAGAAAAACAGCGCGATGAATGGAAAGATTCTCGAAGAGCTTCTCGGTCCCCTTGTGTGTGTAGAACATGCGGAGTTGCAGATAGAGAATAGGCTCGCCTGCAACGGCGAAGTTGAAGTGGCCAGGCTCGATGATGCCGGCATGTACCGGGCCGACGGGGATCTGAAAGACGCCCTCTCCATAAGTCGGCCGATAGATGTGTTGCTCTCCTTCAAAGGGAGGGAGCACAGTATTGAGCGAAAAGCTTTTGCGCAGCGGATGCACGTCGGGCCAATTGTCGTGCAGCGCGACACGGCGCGGGTTCGGATGCCCCACGGCTTCGAGGCCAAACCAATCCTGAATCTCACGCTCCTGCCAGTTGATGGCCGGCAGTTTTGCAGCCAACGATGGGAATGAGAGAAACCGTTCAGGGATAGGAGCCTTGATGATCACCCAGCTTGGTTCGCCGGGTCTGTCGAAGACATAGTAGTTATAGAAGACACCTTCCGTACTTACACGATCTTCGGCAAAGACGGTCACGATTCTCGCTTGGTGCGCACCCTGGAAATAGCTGGCGATTGCATTGACATCCGGGCCGTTCAACAAAACCACGATCTGATCGGGAACAGCTTCCTCCACCGAGCGGACGAGGTCCGGAAAGCGATTGTGGAGTTCATCGAAAAAGGTCGTCATTGTCCGCCCACCACCTTTGCCGCGCCGCGAATCAATTCAAGCAGCGGAGCCGGCACCCAGAATCCGATGATCACGAGCGCCGCTGCCAGAGCGATCACCGAACCATCGCGCCATCGATCGTGCTGAACTTTCGGTGTGTCGCCGCGTGGGCCGAGTATCGTGCGCCCGACGACCAAAAGAATACCCGCGAAGATGCCGGTCCCAAAAAGCACAAAGAGCACGCCTGTAAGAAGATGACCGCCATCGAAGGCCGCACGCACAATCAGAAATTCGCTCTGAAATAGACTGAAAGGCGGCATGCCGGCAATGGCCAGCATGGCCATGAAAAAAACGGCGCCGGTGAGTGGCATGACCCGGAGGACGCCACCTTTGATGTCGGAAAAGAGATCGGTCTTGAAGTGCTGTCTAACATTGCCCGCGCAGAGGAAGAGCAACGGCTTCGCGATGGTGTGATAGGTCATATGCAGCATCAGGCCCAATGAACCCAGCGGACCTCCGAGTCCCAGCGCTGTGACCATGATACCTCCGTGCTCGATGCTGGAATAGGCAAGCAGGCGACGAAGGTTCTTTTGCACCAGGATGAATGGAACGGAGATGCCCATCGAGAGCAGGCCAAAGAGCAAAAGCAGATGACCTGGGTACTCCGGGCCAAGAGAACGGCTGGTAAGAATGTAGAAACGAATGAGGCCGTAGAGTGCGCAGTTGAGCATTGCTGAAGACAGAATCGCGGCTGTCGGTACGGGGGCTTCGCTGTAGGCATCCGGCTTCCACGTGTGCATCGGCGCAAGGCCCGCCTTAGTTCCGTAGCCCATGAGGATCAGCACAAAAGCAAGCCGCATTGACGTCTTGTCGAGCAACTCAGCGTGCTGCGCCAGCACAGACCAGTTCAGCCCCGCAAGCGCATCGGAGCCGGCGAGACGATGGCCTGCGTAGTAGGTGACCAGCGTACCGAAGAGCGCCATCGACAGGCCAACGCCGCCGATGATGGCGTATTTCCACGCGGCCTCAAGCGATGTGACCTTGCCGTAGAACGTGACCAGAAAAACCGAGACTAGCGTCGTGGCTTCAATCGCCGCCCACATCACGCCAAGGTTGTTGGCCACCGCTACGAACATCATCGAGAAGACGAACAATGGCGTTAGCGTCGAATACATCCGCAGCTGCGCGAATTGCTCCTCGGGTTTTTCACCGAGTTCACCGCTTTGCTGGTCGTCTCGCAGGTAGCCAATGGAATAAGTCGCGCAAACCATCGCAACCAGCGCAGTGAGGAGAATTACCAGCGCGCTCAACGCGTCGGCATAGAAGAAGCCGTTTGCCATCGAGACCGTGCCGCGAGCGAGCACATGCGCAGCCAGAGCCATGGAGATCATAAAAGTCAAGCCGAAGCCGGACAGGTTGATCCGTTCCATCAACTCGCGACGGCGCGCGAAGTAGGACGCGGCGGCGGTGGCGAGGGTGATCAGTAACAGAGCGATCAGCAGCATCCTATCCTCGCAACCTCCGCAGCAGGCTCACATCCATCGACTCGAAAGTCTCCCGAATGCGGTAGACAAGAATGCCAAGCACCATCGCAGCGACCAGCACATCGAACAAAATCCCAAGTTCGACGATCAACGGCATTCCGTAGGTGAGCGAAATGGCGGCAAGAAACAGGCCGTTTTCCAACGACAGCAACGCCAGCACCTGAGTCAGCGCCTTGCGGCGGTTGATCATGGTGAAAAAGCCGATGAGGAAAAGTGAGATAGCTACGGCAAGTTCGTTGTGGCCCAGGCCGGGCTCATCCGGCTTATAAAACGACTCTGCCACAACATAGCCAAGCAGCGTAAGGCCGCCCGAGATTACCACCGAGAGCGGCACGTTGATGATCGGCTTGATCTCTTCGCGGATGTCCATGCGCACCACCAGGCGCTCGAAGAGAATGGGCACCAGGACTACCTTCACCACGAGGGTGAGCGCGGCGGCGATATAGATGTGCGGCGCGTGATTGAACCATGCGATGGTCGCGGCGATCATGGCGAGAAGAAATGATTGAATCGCGAAGATGCGGATGTGGGTCACGATCCAGCGCTGGGCTACCACGGCGATTTGGAGCACAAGCACCAGCGCGGCCATCAGGGTGATGATTCGTTCGCCGAATTGCATATCAAGAAACGGTCTCATAAGCATCAGAAGAGAAAGGTGGAAACGAGTGCCAGCGAGCCCAACGTAAATGCCACGGCGAGTAACTCCGGCACGCGGAAGAGCCGCATCTTGGCGTTGACGGTTTCGAGCAGAACGATCGCACCACTTAACAGAAGCAACTTGGCAAGTAGCCAGACGATTCCAATGAGAGCACCAAAGCCGAACCACGTCGGTTGCAGGCCCACCGGCCAGAAGCAGTTGATCAACAGCGTCATCAAGACGAGTTGCTTGATGGAGGCGGCCCATTCAACGAGCGCCAGGTAAGGGCCGGAATACTCCAGGATCATGGCCTCGTGGATCATCGTCAGTTCAAGGTGATTGGCAGGATTGTCAACAGGAATCCGGCCCGTCTCTGCAATTAGCACAACTGCGAGCGCGGCGAATGCGAACATCTGCGCGGGAGCCAGAAAGCGCCAGGTTTGCCCGATCGCTGCTCCGGCGATCTCTGTGAGACCCGTTGAACCCGCGCCGATGGCGACCGTGAAGATAGCCAGCATCATAGCCGGCTCGGCCAGGGATGAGATGGTCATTTCGCGGCTACTGCCGAGGCCGCCGAAAGAGCTGCCGGTATCAAGGCCGCTGAGCGCCAGAAAGAAGCGCCCCAGGCCAAGAAGATAAATCACCGCCAGCGCGCCGCCGAACAACCCCAGCGGCGCATCGGCTGCGACCATGGGAATCATCAGCCCGGCAAGAATCGTGCTGAAGAAGACGATCCACGGCGCTGCCGAGAAGATCCACGATGCCGTCTCCGGAATCACCATGCCCTTGCGAAAAAGCTTGAGCAGATCGCGATATGGCTGAAGGATGCCAGGACCGCGCCGCGTTTGCAACCGCGCCTTGAGCGTGCGAATCACTCCGGTGACCAACGGTGCGAGCGCCAGCAGCAAGAGGAGTTGCGCTACGGACTCCACGATTCGTTCCATCATGGGCGCACCGCAAACAGCAACAACAGGATCAGCGTGACGAAAATATAGGCAAGATAGGCGTTGATGCTCCCCGCCTGAATCGCCCTCATTCGCTTTGCGGCGGCCATCACCCGCTGCCGCAGCGGCTCGTAAAGATGCTTCTCAAATGTAGGTTCTATCTCGCTTTCGAAGCGAATCGCGCTTGGGTAGTAAGGAGAAACCTCATACTCCGCCTGGATCTCCCGGTGCGGCCGGTAGAAAGCGGAGAAGATCATGCGCAGAGGTTTTGAAAATGCCGTGGCAGTGTATTCGTTATCGGCGGTTAAGCCTGGAAGCCCGCAATCCCACGAAGGACCTTTTGCGCTGCGACGGCGCCAGCGCAAGGCAAGCGGCAGCGCGACGGCTGCGCCTGCCATCACGAAAAGCATTGCTATCCCGGCTGTCGAAATCGTCCCGCTATGGGGCGTTCCTGGTGAGAGCGCAATGCCGCGAGCCACAACCATCGCTGAGCTCGCGTTCACGCCAAGCGTCTGTTGCGTGATGGGATCGAAGATCTTCACGAGCCATGTCGCGCCCAAGCCCAGCGCAACGCATCCCACAGCCAGCACTGCCATTCCAGCGCGCATCGGGGGCGAGGCTTCTAGTGCCTCCGCTGCTTGCTCACTGCGCGGCAACGCGAGAAACGGAATCGCAAACGCCTTGACGAAACAAGTGGCTGCCAATGCTGCCGTCAGCGCCAGCAACGAGCCCGCGATGGGGAACATCAATCGCGTCAAGCTCTGCGTGGTGCCGAAGCCTGCAAGCAATGCCTGATAAGTAAGCCACTCGCTGACAAATCCGTTAAGTGGTGGCAAACCGGAAATCGCTACAGCACCGATGAGGAAGCAAATGGCCGTCACAGGCATCAGCCGGATCAGCCCACCCATCTTCTCCATGTTGCGCGTGTGCGTGGATTGCACCACAGAGCCTGCGCCAAGGAAGAGCAAGCCCTTGAAGGTGGCGTGGTTGAAAGTGTGATACAAGCCCGCGATCAGGGCAAGGGCAGCGAGATTCGGCTGACCCAGAGAGCGGAACATCAGCGCCGCGCCAAAGCCCATGAGAATGATGCCGATGTTTTCAATGCTGTGCCAGGCTAACAAACGCTTCAGGTCATGCTCCATCAGCGCATAGAGAACTCCGAGCAATGCCGAAACCACGCCCAGGGCCAGCACCACGGTTCCCATCCAAAGTGGAGTCGGCCCGTAGAAATCGAAGAACACTCTCGCCATTCCGTAGATGCCAGTCTTGATCACGATGCCGGACATCAAAGCCGAAACGTTGCTGGGTGCAACCGGGTGAGCCTCAGGGAGCCAGATATGAACCGGGACCAAGCCCGCCTTTACGCCAAAGCCCAAGAGAAAAAGCAGAAAGACCGCACCTTGTCGCACCGGCGAAAGACTCGACGCCAGCTCATGAAAACTGGAGAAATCCAGACTGCCAAAGGCCGAAGTGAGGATCAGAAACGCGATCAATAAAAGTCCCGTGCCCGCATGCGACATGACAAGGAAAAGCACCCCGGCGTTGCGTGTTTCTTTCTTTTCGTGTTCGAAGCTGATCAGGCAGAATGCCGCGAGTGCCATCACTTCCCACGTCAACAAGAAGAAGAAAACATTCGATGCGGTGAAGACCAGTGCCAAGCTCAACAGAAGCAAGTTGAAAAGGAATCCAAAAACGCCCAAGTTGCGGCGTCCTTCCATCTCGCGCAGGTATCCGAAGGAATAAATCGACACGGCAGCAGCGAGCACTCCGAGTGTCACGTTGAAGTAGGCCGAAAGCGGGTCGAGACGGATAGCGCAGGAGAAGACCGGGTTGCCGAATGGAAGGTCGATCAGCGTTGGGCTGCTGCTGAAGATTGCCCCGGCCGAACTCGCCAGATCAAGCAACGAGCCCGCCAGCGCCGCACCGCAGGCCACGCGACGTGCGTCACCCGGCCTGCGGCTGAGGGCTAAAGACGCCAGCGCACCCGCGAGCCATACCATGATTCCGCTCAGGAAAAGCCAAGAGATCATCGCGGAGATTCCTCAAATTCTACTTCCCCGAGCATGTGAACGGCATCAGCGAGGCAGGCCTGGAAGTAGCGGCGCAAAATATCGAGGACCTCCACGAGCATCGGACTTCGAATGGAATAGAAGACTCGATTGCCCTCTTTGCGGTTTACGACAATCTGATGGCTTCTGAGGATCGCCAGATGCTGAGACGGATTTGCCTGCTCCATGCCGAGCTTTTCCTTGATAGCGCGTGCTGACAGCTCGCGGTTGCGCAGAAATTCAAGGATAGCAGTACGTGTGGGATAGGAGAGCGCACGAAAGATGCTGGCCTTATATCTGCGCAATGTCTCCTGCATGTTATTGAGGATATTCGATCATGCGAATATACGCAATGAGCGCGAGTACGGTGCTGACCATCCAACGGGTCAGCCATTCCTATGAAATAGTAAAAATTGCTTATCAGCGAAAGAATCCACCAGTTCTCTGATCGAGTCAAAAGCTATTTTTCTGATGGACTGTGCCTACATCGATTTAAGCGTCTTTACGGGCTCGCGCGAACTACCATTCTTCGTGGCCTGAACCGAAGAGAGAAACTGATTTGGCTTGTGTATAATCAGCGGCAGTGTTCAACTTGCCAAATATCAGCCTCTACTTATATTGTGCATCCTGCCTCGGGAGGATCTGATGCTGTTCAATACATTTCGGCGCTGGTTCGCCTACCCCGCACTGCTTATCTCGTTCCTATTCGCGTGGCCCTTCTTCGCCTTGCCCGATTTGCTCAGCGGTGGCCGACTTACGGCAGACCCGGATTTTTGGTGGCACCTGCGCAACTCGGAGCTGCTTCTTACTACGCACCACTTCATTTGGCGCGATGTCTACTCCTTCACCACCTATGGCCAACAGTGGCTTGACCCAGAGTGGCTCTCAGAACTTTTCTATTACGAAGGCTTTCGCATGTGCGGGGAACGCGGCCTCTTCTTGGTCATGTTCGCGACTCTGGAACTAATCATCATGGGCGTGTTCTTTCTTTGCCACCGACGATCCCAAGATGTTAACTCCGCCTTCCTTGCCACGTTGCTTTTTGTATTCATGGCTAGCGTCAATGTTGGCTTCCGTACGATCCTCTTTGGGTGGCTCTGTCTTATCGCCGAGATGATCCTGTTGGAATACTTCCGCCGCGGCCGAAACTATCTATGGCTGCTGGTCCCGCTCTTTGCCTTGTGGATCAACCTGCACGGTTCATGGATTTTCGGCGTCGTCTTCTACATACTTTTCTTTATCTCGGGGCTGGTACAAGGCCCATGGGGCAGCGTTGTATCGGTGCGCTGGACGCAGCACCAATGCCTTAAGCTCATCGCCGTAGGCACTGTTTCTTTCGCCGCACTCTTCGTCAACCCGTATGGCTGGCAGCTGTTGGCTTATCCCTTTGAATTGGTTTTTCGGCAACAACATATGGTGAGTTTCGTTCAAGAATGGGCCAGTCTCGATTTCCATTCCGCCATTGGCAAGATATTCTTCGTTGTCTTCGCTGGTCTGGTCATTCTGATGCTGACCCGGCCGCGAACCTGGCGGTTGTACGACCTGCTCTGTGCGCTGGTTGCACTCTATGATGCGCTCACGCATATGCGATTTCTATTTCTTGCGGGCATTATGATCTCCCCTCTCCTCGCCGAAGAACTGTCTGGCTTGTTATTACCAATTCACGTTACGAAAAGCAGCAACGAGTCCTCTCGCGACTCAGCGATTATCGCTGGTTGTAACGCCGTCATCATGGCAATCTGTCTGCTCTTTGTGTGCTTTCATATCCCGAGGTCATCGGCCCTGCGCGCCACAGAGGAGCAATATTACCCTGTTCACGCGTTGCCTGCTGTGGAAGCTTCCTGCGCCCATCAGCGTGTGTTCAACGATTCCAACTGGGGCGGCTACCTTATCTGGAATGCACGCGATATCCCGGTCTTCATGGATAGCCGCATAGATATCTTTGATCTCCATGGCGTCATGGCCGACTATCTACAAGCAGTGCGAATCAATGACTCGCTAGCAATACTGGATCGCTACCGTATAGGCTGCGTCTTCATCAGTCCAAACACGCCACTCAGTTATTTATTGCTCCATAACCCCGGATGGCAGGTACAATACCAGGATCCAACGGCTATACTGCTAGTCCGCGCGCTACCTCCACGTTGATGCGCTTCAACTCGGCTGGGCGAATCTACGCATCGCCATCCCCGCTCCTATCGTCGCCCGCAGCATCTGTTCGGCGCTAGTTCATTCCGACGCGATTTATTAAGGCATTCTCGGCTGATGGCGTTTCTATCTCTTAGTCGTGAGGAATGTTGTGCACTTCAATCGACGTAAGACATTCTTGCGCTAACTTCGATAGCTTCTGGATGATAGGTTGATGAAATGCTTGCACGCAAATTGCAGGAGAAGTTTTTATGATCCAGACGTATCTGCTTCGCCTTCCCTTGCTCTGTCAATCATTGAAGCGAGACCTGAGACAGTTGCCGGTTCCAAAAAAAAGTCCACTAGCTCCAGTTCAATCCCTGTGGCCTTTCTTACCCTTGAAATGCATAGCATAGCAGACAGTGAGTCGCCACCAATACTTAGAAAATCGTCGCTTACACTGCAAGAATCGTTCTTGAGGACGTCCTTCCAAATTGCCAGGAGAACGTTCTCTGTTTTGGAGTAAGCGGGAGTAGATGTGTTGACGCCTTCGGGCATCAAATCCTCCTAAATAATTCAAATTACCTCTTGTAAAGTCTATCACATTAGAGAAGCCAACGGTTGCCAAGTTCGCTTGTCTAAGTCTTGCGCCGATGGTAGCCTCGGGTATTGAAAGATCTGTCGTTGATATTTACCTGGTGACCATCGGCGTCGCGAACTACGTCAGGCATGAGCGCGCAATAGCTAGGATCGATTGAATATTTGTTTTGGAGTAATTTGGCTTTTGGGCAACCTTCCAAGTGTTCGCCTTGCAATCGTACTCGAAGTGGCCGAGTATTTCGCAAGCCGCAACTACGTCTAATTCCGGATATAGATCATAGAAATATAGGACGTTCCGGAGAAGTTGAACAATATCCGAGTGAGTTCTAGGTCTAAAAAGCACGAATTCCGAGCGAGGGCTGGCCTCCAAGTGAAGGCCGTAGAGTGATGGAACGAACTGGATATGGTAGCCAAACATCCTGTGCAGGCGGTATGCAAGCTCGATGTCTTCGTACCCCCAGCCTACAAAAGCTTCGTCGAAAAGAATCTGCTCACGGTCCCGGGTGAAGCTGAAATTACAGCCCATGCATCCACGCCACGGCTCGTTAGAACATGCAAATTTTTCCTGAAACAGCCACGCTTCAGATAGGAAATTGGAAGTGTTTGTATCGGCAGACAGGAGCGATTCGATGTGCGTTTCAACAGACTCGGTGTGAGGCAGATCGCCAAGAAACATCCAGCGGCGCGTACCGTAGATCGCCGTTCGCTCTCCCCTGTGCAAAGAAATATGGCGAGATACGAAATCAGCGGGAACAGCAATATCTCCATCCAGCAGAACGATCACGCGTCCATTGGCGCATCTCAACGCATTGTTGCGCGACTTAGCCCTGCGCGCACCGTCCCTAGTCTGCCAAACATAGCGCACAGGCACACCACTCTTCCCGTCGAGAGCCCTGATAGCGCTCAATGTGTCTTCGTCCGAACCATCGTCGCAGACGATGATTTCCCAAGCGCCGTCGTAGTCCTGTCTCTCGAGAAGGCTTAGTGTAATCCTGAGGAGTGACGTCTGATTATAGGCTGTAACCAGCACTGTTGCGTCCATTCTGTGACTCATGAGCCAAACCTTCCAACTTATTCTTGACGTTAAATTGAAATCCGCACTATGAAACCTGGAACGAGGAGACCTGGATTTGAACCTCCTCAACATCTGATAGCCGTGCACACCGCCGTTGAAGCCGGTATCGTAGTCTCAGTTGCAGTGACCCTATCGATGGATAACCAACGAGGTGACGACATACTCAGTATTATGTGCGTAGCGGCCTTTCCAGCAGAGGCCGCCGCCTGCACCTCCGCCCGGATCGCCCCGAGGGATTCTTGCCTGAAATGTCTTATCCGCAGGATAGATGGTTATCTGAGCTTCTTCAAAGCCCAGCCAGCATTTCATGGTTGGATACCATGCTTTGTATACACTTTCCTTTGCGCTGAACAGGAGACGATCCCAGCAAGCGAGCCCTGGGGGAAGCTCCTCCAAGAAACGAATTTCGGTCTCTGTCGCGATCTCCCGAAGAACTCCATCCGGTAAGGGCTCGTTCGGCTCGGCGTCGATACCAATGCTTTCGATCCTGCAGTCGCGCGCCACTGCGGCGGCACAGTAGCCGGCGCAATGTGTGATGCTTCCCACGATTCCGGCTGGCCAGATTGGCTCACGGCATATGCCGCGCAGGATCGGTTGGGCTGGAACACCAAGTACTTCGAGCGCGCGCCGCGCGCACGATCTTCCGGCCGCAAATTCCATGCGGCGGCTGAATACCGCCCTGCCCAAAGCCTCAGCCTCCTCCTCAAGAAGCGTCCCCGCAGGAGGGCCGACTTGTTCCACTGCAACAATCTCATTCGGCAGAATTCCCTTAAGCTGCGACATTCGTATCCGACTCTTTTCAGATGCACTATCTGGAAGTTCCGAGGGAGGAATTCAGAAGACTTGCTGTCCAGCCGATACTTGCGAAGGGAGCAGTCGGACCTTCCGCGGCAATCGCTTCGCAGGGCTGCCGCGCATGCACTGATACCGGCGATCCGCAACCGTCTTCCGAGGAATCCCGAAACTGCATAAGATACAGTCGAGCATACAATCCATTGAGATTCATCAACTCATCGTGCGAACCGAGCTCAGTGATGCGGCCACGGTCCAGAACGGCAATGCGATCCGCGGCGCTGATAGAACTTAGCCGGTGTGCGATGATGACTGTTGTGCGGCCAAGCATAAGTCGATTCAGCGCATCCTGGACCAGCTCTTCCGATTGGCTATCGAGGGAACTGGTGGCTTCGTCGAGCAGTAAGATACGGGGATCTTTCAAGATTGCCCTAGCAATCGCAATCCGCTGCCGTTGACCCCCACTGAGTTTCATGCCCCGCTCTCCGACGACAGCCTCATATCGGTCGGGCAGTTCCATGACGAATTCGTGAGCGTTGGCGGCCTTTGCCGCCGAAATCAATTCAGGCTCCGTTGCATCCAGCCGTCCGTACAAAATGTTCTCGCGGATTGTTCCCCCAAACAGGATCGTCTCCTGTGGCACAATGGCCAAATGCGAGCGCAAGCCGGACTGCGAAACTGTGCGCAGGTCCAATCCATCGATCTGAACGCTCCCGCTCGTCGGATCGTAGAATCGTGGAATCAAATTGAATAAGGTGCTCTTGCCCGACCCGCTGGGACCCACCAAGGCGAAGATTTCGCCGGGGCGGATATCCAGCGCGATCTCTTCGAGCACGGGCACGCCTTCATCATACGCAAAGGAAACATCCTCGAATGTGATACGGCCTCGCACCGTCGGCATGGTCGCGGCATTTGCGATGTCTCGAACCGATGGTGTTAGATCCAGGAGCTGAAAGATTCGCTGAACACCCCCTGCGGCGCTGCGGAATTGTCCAAATAGACCCGCCAGGCTGCCCAGACTTCCGGCAACCATGATCCCATACATGAGGAATCCGGTGATCATGGCCAACGAAAGCCGACCAGCAACGACTTCGCGGCATCCATACCACATGACCGCTCCCATGGAAGAAAGACCTAGAAACATCATCAGCGAGCCAAACGATGACGTGTACGCTGCCAAGCGAAGCGATACGTGGAGTGTTGCGTGAGTGGCACCTGCAAACCGGCTCAACTCGTACGGTTCGCGCCCAAAACTCTTCACTACGCGAATGCCCTGGAGCGTTTCTTCGGCAATTACCGTGGAACTAGCCAACTGATCTTGAACTCCTGCACTCTGTTTCTGAATCATGTTACCGAAGAAAGATCCGATGAAGATAAGCGCTGGAACCATCGCGAACATAAATAACGTCAATCGGGGACTGATTGTCAGGATGATCGCCAGCGCGCCGATCAACGAAGCCGCCTGACTGAGCAGCGAGGTCAAGCTGCTGGTGAGCATATTGCGCATCTGAGTCACGTCGTTGGTAAGACGCGACACCAGTTCTCCAATACGGTGTCCGCCAAAGAAATCAAGCGAAAGGCTTTGCAGTTTAGCATACAACCGAGTTCGCAGGTCGCAGACGATATGTTCGCCGACGGCCACCAGCAAATACGATTGAACGAATGAAAAGACTGCCTGAGCGAGGAAGATGCCCGTCAGGAGCAGCGCAAGTCGGTTCAAAGCGCCTGTGTCGTTAGGATGACTTACTGAACCGAGCAGGCGCGTGATCATGAGAGGGAAGGCCAGAGTGCAGCCCATCGAAATCAGCAATGCAAGTGTGGCCAAGACCATGCGTCCCCAATACGGCCTCAAATAGCTTAGGAGGCGCGTCCAGTCAATTCCTCCTAACGACGCTGGAGTCTCATAGACGGGTTTATGAATTGATCCCGTGTGGCTCAGTTCCCTCGACGCCTCGGGCATAGCAGGGCTTCCTTTGTCGGACAGACCGTTGATAGTGATTGTAGTCGGATTCGTTCGAGATCGCCCCGCGCAAGCTGCCGAAGCCAGGGACGAAGCGTCTTATCGCACCTTACTCGAGATAGCAGCTTAGAAACTCGCCCGACGCCACTGGACGCGAGACGTCGGAAACCTTGATCCGTCGTTGGGAATGCCTCGCGGCCCAAGCGAACGTCCATCCGGAACATATGTCTCTTCTCAATGAAAACGGGTTGACGACATTCATCACTCGCCTCTGCCACGCTTCAGCGGGCATGCAGGTCACACCATATTGAAAACGCTCTAGAGCGCATCTCTGACACACAACAAGAGGCTCTCTTGCTTGATTATTCCGTTCTGGCCTGGACGCACATCCCCAAGATCCAAAAGCGGCACAAGATCGTTCACATATGGTTGCTTAAGCATAGTCATGTGATTGCCCGGTGCATATGTGCAAACTAGATTAGGAGCCCAGCGTCTCCATCCTTTTTCAGCGCACTTGCGGTTTCGCAGGTTAGTATCTTGATCGAGTCTTTGGTCATCGGCAAGGATAAGTTGCACTGATCCCGGATAGATCCCAGTTGGATGGTATTGGGTGCGCAGCGATGTGGCAAATGCGCGTAAAGGACCGCCGAGCATACTAGGCTCCGAGCGACTAGACAACAAACCCTCTTTCACCAAACATTGGTGCAGAAGGTCCAATTGTGCGCTCTCACCACGCAAGTCAGAATCACCTCTATGAACGTCAAGTGAATGCCCAACAACCTGTGCATAGGCATCAATCATTTCCATGACGACTTCGGCCGGTAAATATTCGCGAACTGATGCGTGTCGATCTTCGGGCGCTTCACTGTCAAGAATGATCAACGATGAAACCTGACGGCCATTTTCAAATAACTGCCGCGCTACTTCAAAAACCACCCAACCACCGAACGAATGTCCAAGTAGATGGACCGGGCCCTTTGGGCATACTTGACTGATCGTACGCAGATAGAACTGCGATGCAGCTGAAACCGCCGAGTGAGGAACAAGCGCGCCTTCCAGACCGCGCGGTTGAAGTCCATAAATCGGCCATCGCTTGTCCAGACAGGCAGCGAGTTCAACGAAACTAGTCACGTTGTCGCCCGCCCCAGGAATGCAGAATAGGGGGGCATTCTTGTTGCCTCGCCCTGCTTGCAACGTGAAGAGGGGAGAATAGTTCTTCTCTGGCAAATCGATCGAATCTTCGGATATACTGCGGATCGCCTGCGATATAGAATCACCCAGCAATTCAACATTTGGTCTAGTCACCATTGATTCGTGGGTTCCTGGAATCGTGATTGTGCGGAGCTGCCTAGGAGATACAATCGTCTCCCACCCAAGAGTCAAGTTTGTTTTACTGCTCTCCTGGGACGCAAACAGATGCACTGGAATTGGAATCCGTCGCACGATGTACTCTGCGTTTGCCGACCTAATTGTGTACGCCCGAGCAAGCCAGTGGCGGACCTGCGTAACGGTAAGCCCATCGAGCAGGGAACGCAAAAGTGGTGTTTCTCGATACTCCTGCACCATCGCCATAAAGTCCATCGCTGTCGTCTTCGATCTCATAGCGTCAATCGAGCCTTGCGGAGCACCATTTATCTTCATTTCAGTCTCGATTAGGTAAAATAATTCTTCCTTGTCATCGAAGTCTGCCGTCGGTTCCTGGCGAGCATCGCTTATCCCAGAATAGTTGGGAGTATCGATCAAGCCAAGAAACCGGACCTCTTGATCTGCCCCGATAAGCTGCATAGCGATCTCGTAAGCCAGAATGCCACCAAAGGACCAGCCTGCAATGTGGTAAGGACCGAACGGCTGCACGGAGCGAATCATGTGTACCATTCGAGTTGCCATTCCTTCAACGGTTCTGAGTTGAACTTCGTCTGCGCGTCTAGGTGGCAAACCATAGATCGGAATTCTCTTGTCGACGTGAGGCGCAACTGCGGGGATGTAAAGCAATTCGCCAAGGCCGCAATGCGTCAGGAAGAGAGGCGGTTCTGTGCCACCATTTCTTATGAGGATTGCATTGTCCGTTGAAGCGAGTGCACCTTGTAACTTGGCTTTTGTGGCAAGAGATTCGATGGTTGGGTATTTAAATAGATCCACTGATGAGATGTTAATTCTGATTTGTTCGAGCAATGCAACGACCCGCACAGCCAACAGCGAATGCCCGCCGAGTTCGAAGAAGTTATCGTGTCTGCCAACTCTGTCCAGC